>JAYWEO010000038.1:0-18419 GCA_043779225.1 Prosthecobacter sp. | reverse complement strand
CGCGAAGGCATCACACAAGTGATCGTCCTGGAGCTTCCCCAGGAGTTTCCCCAGCACAAGCAGATGGTCAGCATCCTCGAAAAAATGGGCGTGCGTCTGCTCATTCTCAGCAATCTGGAGGAGCTTCTGCAGCACCCCGTCGTTCATCTGGAGGACGAAGGGATGAGCTTCATCGCCCTGCGTGAGGAGCCCTTGGAGAATCCCCTCAACCGCTTCGCAAAACGCACCTTGGATCTCGTGGTTGCAGGTCCTGTCGTGTTGTTCATCCTGCCACCGCTGATGCTCGTGGTCTGGATCATCCAGCGCTTCCAGTCACCGGGTTCGGTCTTCTTTCGTCAGAGGCGGGCCGGCATCCAGAACCGCGAATTCCAGATCATCAAGTTCCGCACGATGCACGAGAACAACCCTGACGAATCCAGGCAGGCGGAGCAGGGTGATGTGCGGGTGTTCAATTTTGGCCGCTGGATGCGCAGGATGAGCATTGATGAGCTTCCCCAGTTCATCAACGTGCTCAAGGGCGACATGAGTGTGACAGGCCCGCGGCCTCACATGGTGGAGCACAATGCCCAGTTCGCCCAGCAGATGAGCAACTATCACATCCGCACGTTTGTGAAGCCGGGCATCACCGGACTTGCACAGGTGCGAGGCTTCCGTGGCGAGGCGCGCTCGTCGGCTGAGATTGCCAAGCGGCTCGAGAGCGACATCACCTACCTTGAGAACTGGCGGCTGGCGCTGGACGTTTCCATCATCGCCCGGACAGCGTGGCAGATGCTGAACCCGCCAAAGACCGCCTACTGATTTTCACTTTTTCTCCTACCATTCACCCCCTCGATTCCCTACCACTCCAATACCAGACTCACCTCATATGAAACTGAACCTTCTGTCCAAAATGACCCGCACCAGCCGGGCGCTCCTCCTCGCCACCCTGGCGTTCATCACCACTGGGGCCGTCAAGGCTCAGAGCGGAACGAACTTTTTCAACAACACCATCTCAGGAGTTGACCTCGGCAATGCCAGCGGTGGTTCCACCCTTGGCCATAAGAATTGGGCCATCTTCGCCCTGTCGGGTGGTGTGACGATCACGGACCCCGTGGCGACCTATGGCGACCTGTCGTCCTATGATGTCCTGGGCAATGTCGCCATCGCAGGCGCTGGCAACCTCTCGATGACTGCATCGTGGATCAAGGGCGGCATCTGGGTGCAGACCAATACGCAGGTGGTTCCCCCTTCCGGAGCGGGATTCTACGTGGGCACCAAGACTGTCGATCCGACCTACCTCACCACCGCAGTGAGTCAGGCGACTGCGGCATCCAATGCGGCAACCTCGCTGGCGAATGCCACTGGCGGGCTGGTCTACACGGGCGGCATCAGCGGTCTCTCCACGTCCATCTCGCTCTCCGCTGCTGCCAGCATTACCGGTGCGGCAAACACGACCTACGTGATGAACCTCACCGACCTGATTCTTTCGGGTTCGGCTGCGACGCTGACTCTGAATGGAACAGACACGACCAATTACATCTTTAACGTCAGCCGCTTCATGACCCTGAGCAACTTGGCGCAGATCAAGCTGGGCGGCAGTGGACTGGGCAATATCACCGAGGCCAACGTGTTGTTCAACGTGAAGAGCAGCACTCCCCAGTATGATGTAGCCTTGAGCGGTGGCTCGGAGGCCCACGGCATCATCCTCGCCAAGGACCGCAATGTGAAACTCACCGGTGGTTCGAAGGTCTTTGGCGAAGTCATCGCCAAAGGCGTCTCTCTCTCCGGCGTGAGCAAGGTCATCAACCCCTTCACCAGCCCGTAGGCGTTCGCAGGCAGTTCACACGCAAGTGGGAGTTGCTCGAATAATGGGATCCCTTGGGCGAGGCTTCGTCCGAAACTCTCAGACTTAACGACCGAAGTGTCTTTGCCGCACAGGCGGGGACACTTCGGTTTGTTTTTGCCCCGAAGCCGGGATGCCTGTCCATTGCTGGAAAATGGGATGGCAATACGGCAGACTGAGACATGCAGCCGTGATGTGCCGTGTCTCCCGGACGCCCGTCTGAAGATTACCGGTCCGATGCCTTCAGCGGCTCAAAGGTGGCCAGCAGGGGAGCCAGATCAATCACGGCATTTGCCGACGACTTCAGCCCGCTGCCAAGGTTTCCTGACACTGAAGCCACCTCGACCCTGATGCCGCGGCGGCGGAGCTGGAGAGCCAGGTATGCGAAGTCCGCATCGCCGGTGACGAGCGTCACCACATCCGGCTGCATTGCGACGGAAAGCTCGACAGCATCGATGGCCATCATCACGTCCACATTCGATTTGTAGTGGCCTTCCTCGGCTGGCGAACCGTCCTTTGTCACGACGAGGAAGCCGTTCGAGCGTAGCCAGTGGATGAACTTGTTCTTCTTCTCCCGTTCATTCTGCCAGACAGCCATGACCGGCGGGAGGCCGACATAGACGACCATTTCAATCAGTGTGCGCCCGAGGGTCGCATCGCACAGAAAATCGCGCAGCCTGATCCAGTCGAGGCTGCGTTTCGATGCCCACGCGGAGCTGACGACGTTGGATTCATCCACGAGGACCAATGACCGTATCGTGTGGAGGGGAGCCGGGGCCTTTCGTGGTTTCATGGCGCATGCTTTGTAAGGCGGAGGGTCGCGGGTGTCACTGTCCATGATGCGCCGCCATACTGCATGGCCTGCCTCCGCCGCGGCGAAACGCATGGGCTGAGTTCTCGGTTGATTGACGGCCGGGGGTCGGCTACTAGCAGCGCGAAATGATTGCCGGACTTGTCCTATTTGCTGCCGCCGTTATGTATCGCCTGCTGCCTGTGCTGCTGGGGATGAAATTGGATCAGCCCGAATGGCTGCCGAATTTCTCACCGGTGGCCGCGCTCTTACTTTGCGGCGCTGCATTTTTCCCGCGACGCATCGCGGTTGCGGTCCCATTGGTTGCGCTGCTGGCGACGGAGATTTTGCTGAACATTCATTATGCCCGCCCAGTCTTCACGGTGGAATTTCTCGGAACGATTGCGGCCTTCGCAGCCGTGACCGCGCTCGGCTGGCGGCTGCGCAAGAACGCCCGGGCCGGCGTGATTTTCCCCGCGGTGCTCGGCGGATCGCTCTTCTTTTACATCGTCACGAATACCGGCTCGTGGCTCCACGAACCTGGCTACGCAAAGACAGCCGCCGGCTGGCTCCAGGCGCTGACGACCGGCCTGCCCGAGTATTCGCAGCAGTGGCCGACGTGGAAGTTCCTCCGCAATTCGCTCGTGAGCGACACGATCTTCGCCGCGCTCTTCCTCGCGTGCATGCACTGGAGCCGCCGCTCATCGCCGGTCACGGAGACACGGCCAGTTCTCTCTCGCTAGGCGATTTTTGGGGACGCTCCGGACGGATGGCATCCGGATTTTTTCTCCAAACGGGAACCTGTGCTCTGCGCGCTGCGGCCATCCGTGTGGCTTCACTGATTGCGAGGGGTGCCATCGAGCCATGGCTTCCGGTCGTTGCGGATTGACTTCGCAAGGCCATCCGGCGAGTGACGTTTCCACCAAGTCATTCACTTTGGGAAGCTGCGCAATTCAGCCCTCCGCGCAGTCCCGCTCAAATCAGTGCATTGATTCGCAGCTACAATGTCCACCCACCGCCAGCCGGGATCGCTGTGCCAGTAATCGTCTCCATGTTCGTCGAAGACGGCACGCTTTGCCGTTGGGCATCCTCATTGCCCGGCACGCTGAACTCGGCGTGGAAGACGACCCGTGATTACGCCCGCCGCATCGGCAATGTGAAGGATGCATTCACGACAGGCATCGAGAAATACGCATTCTCCGAGACCGTCGCCATCCTCGGTGATGATGCGACGATGCTCATCCACTCCATCTGGCCAGGCCTCGTGCAGGCGCTGGAAATCTACGCGGCGAGCATCGGTGGCGGTGCCATTTTGGGTGGCATCGTCGGTGGCGTGCTCGGCGAAGGGATCGGGGCGATTCCGGGCGCCGCATTGGGTGCGGAACTCGGAGCCGATGCCGCCACAGCGATCCTCTTTTTCCTCGGGATCAAATTCCTCGCGGAATACGTGCTCGCTCATCTCGACGAAGCGCAGGCGCATTTCAGCAAAGGCTGCACGCTTGCCTGGAACGCGAAGGGCAACCCGCCGCCGCTCGATATTGCTGCGCGGGAATTTGGCCGTGCGATTGCGACGCTGTGCAGCCTCATCGTCGAGGCCGCGGTGGTGTATGTCGTCTCGAAGGGGCTTGAAGGCCGGTTTGGAAAAGCTCAAGAAAAGCGAGACCGGCCGCGCCCTCACTCCATACGTCAAGGTGCAGTACTGGCGCGAGAAGCTCGGGGTCACCAATGCGCCCGTCCCGCGCCGCGGCATCGGAGCCACGATCGGTTTCTTCGAAAAGCAGATCCGGAATGGCAAATTGAAACCGCTCTCGGAGGCGGATCAGCTCAGCTACATGAAGGCGATGAATTTCTCCAAGAATGTGAGCGTGGAGGTCATCAAGGCCGGGGAAGAAGTGGTCGGCTACCGCGATCCGCGTCCGGGCAAGGAGTTCGGCTTTTTTTACACAAAGGTCGGGACCTCGCTGAACAGGCTCGGCGTGGACTACGTCACAGGCAACCCGGCGATGGCACGCCAATTCTTCCGCTACCGCGTGCTCAAGGATGTCGAGGTGCTGCGATCCAATTCCAGCGGCGTGAAGGCGTGGGACACCCATCAGCCCGTGTCCGGCGGAGGCATCCAGTACTTCATCCCCGAGTCATGGAATGTCCTCGAAATGATCAAACCAGCCGGGACGAAATAGCGGCGGCACCCTGGGCTTTCGGTCCGTGGCGACCGCGTCGCTGAGTGTTTGCGACGCAGAAAAATGGTGCACACGACGAGTCGTTGACGGGCCTGCGAATGCCGAGCATATTCCGCCCCCTTTTTTCCAGGAGACTTCATGCCGAGCAATACCCGAAATTTCTGCATCATCGCCCATATTGATCACGGCAAGACGACGCTGTCCGACCGACTGCTCGAATTCACCGGCACGATCCAAAAGCGCGAATCGCAGGAGCAGCTCCTCGACGCAATGGATCTCGAGCGCGAGCGCGGCATCACGATCAAGGCGCACCCTGTCCGCATGATGTACAAGGCGCGCGACGGAAAAGAGTACAAGCTCAACCTCATGGACACGCCGGGGCACGTGGACTTCGCGTATGAAGTCTCACGCTCGCTTGCCGCGTGCGAAGGCGCGCTGCTCATCGTGGACGCCGCGCAGGGCGTGGAGGCGCAGACGGTGGCGAATGTCCACCTCGCGGAGAAGCAGAAGCTCAAACTCATCCCGGTGATCAATAAGATCGATCTGCCGAATTCCGACCTGCCGAGCGTGTGTCGGCAGCTCGAAGAGATCCTCGCGATTCCCGCCGAGGAGGCGATCCTCGCGAGCGCGAAGCAGGGGATCGGCATCGAGGAAATCTTGGAAGCCGTCATCGCGCGCATCCCCGCGCCGCCGGACAACCGCGCCGAACGCCTGCGCGCGCTCGTGTTCGATTCGACGTTCGACACGTATCGCGGCGTGGTCGTGTATGTGCGCGTCGTGGACGGCGCGATCAAGGCCGGCGACATGGTGCGCCTCATGGCGACGAACAGCTCCTACGAAGTGAAAGAGGTCGGCATCTTCCGTCCGCAGCTTCCGAAATTTGTGCCGCAGGATGAGCTCGGCCCCGGCGATGTCGGCTACGTGATCGCGAACATGAAGACCGTCACCGAGGTGAAAGTCGGCGACACACTCACGGCCACGCGCCTGCCCGCAAGCGTGCCGCTCGACGGATTTCAGGAACTGCAGCCGATGGTCTTCAGCGGCATCTACCCGATCAACACCGCCGACTTCGAGCACCTCAAGGCCGCGATGGGCAAGCTGCAGCTCAACGACGCCGCATTTCATTTCATGGCGGAAAGTTCCGTCGCGCTCGGCTTCGGATTCCGCTGCGGCTTCCTCGGGCTGCTGCACATGGAGATCGTGATCGAGCGGCTGAAGCGCGAGTTCAACATGGACATCATCGCCACGTATCCGTCCGTCATTTACGAAATCGTGAAGACGAACGGCGAGGTGCTGCGCGTGGACAATCCGGAAAATCTCCCAGACCCATCCGTCATTCAGGAGATGCGCGAGCCCATCGTGCGCTGCTTCATCATGATCCCGAACGAATACATCTCGGCGATGCTCCAGCTCATCATGGAAAAGCGCGGCCTCGTGGATCACACCGAGACGCTCGATCCGCGCCGCGTCATGCTCAGCGTGGATCTCCCGCTGAATGAGATCCTCGTGGATTTCGTGGACAAGATGAAGAGCATCACCCGCGGCTACGGCTCGATGGACTACGAGCACGCCGGCTACCGCGCCGACAAACTCGTGAAGCTCGACATGCTCGTGAACGGCGAAATCGTGGACGCATTTTCCAGCATCGTGCATCGCGACAAGGCCGACACCCGTGGCCGCGCCCTCGCCGCGAAGCTCAAGGAAGTGATCCCCACGCAGCTTTTCCAGATCTCCATCCAGGCCGCCATCGGCGGGAAAATCATCGCCCGCGAGAGCGTGAGCGCGATGCGGAAAAACGTGACGGCCAAGTGCTACGGCGGCGACATCAGCCGCAAGCGCAAGCTCCTCGAAAAGCAGAAAGAGGGAAAGAAGCGCATGAAGGCCATCGGCAACGTGAACATCCCGCAAGAGGCATTCATCGAGGTGCTGAAGACGAACTGAGTCCGTAGCCGCGCTTGTGAAAGCGCGGGCTCACGTCATTTGCCAGACTGCTAAACTACGGGAAAATCAGCCCGCGCTTTCACAAGCGCGGCTACGGCGCTACGGCCCGAGCGTCTGCATGAGCTGCCGCGCGTCCTGGTAGTCCGGCTGGATCGTCAGCGCATGCTGCGCCGCTTCACGCGCCTCCGCAGGCTGCCCGAGCCGCGCATGGATGGTCGCGCGCGCATACGGAATGCGCGCATCGCGCGGTTCCGCGGCCTCGGCTTCACGCAGCGCGGCGATGGCCTCGGCGGTCTTGCCGAGTGCATTGCGTGCGAGCCCGAGATTGTACCACGCCCGCGCGTGCCTCTTGTCGATGCGCACCGTCTCTTCAAATTCCCGCACGGCATTCTGCATGTTGCCCGATTCATTCCACGCGAGCGCGAGCTTGAAGCGGAACTCCGCCTGCCTCGGCTCCAGTCGCACGGCTTCCTCCATCTGCTTCAGCGCATCCTGCGTGCGTCCCATCGAGCTGAGCAGCACCGCATACTCGTGCCGGATGCCGCCGGAATTCGGATCCCACGACACCGCCTTTTCAAAATGCGCGAGCGCTCCCGTGGCATCGCCGTGCGACTGCGCCCACGCGCCCTTCTGGAGCTGTCCGGTCGGCTGATCGGCGGCGAGGTCGAGCGCGTGCATGAGTTCACGGTATGCGCGCGATGTCGCATCCGGCGCGGCGCGCAATGCCGACACCGCGGCGACGCGCACGGTCCGCTCTGCATCCTCGGTGCGGCGCGCGAGGATTTGCTGCGCGGCCCCGCCGAGCTGGCCGCCGACGGATTCCAGAGCCTGCACCGCTGCGGTGCGCACGAGCGGGTCGGGATGCTGCGCGTATTCGAGAAATGCGCGCGACACTTCCGCATCCGCGCTCCACGCCCCGAGCAGCCGGATCAGCGAAGCCTTCCAATAGCCATTCGGCTCATTGCGCAGCAGCGTGAGCAGTGGTGCGCCCGATGTGAGCGTGCCCGCGCGAGCGGCGGCGACCGTCTGTGCGCGTTCGCGCGAAGGGCGCTTCATTTTTTCGCCCCACCATTTCTCCGTCGCGGCGAACGACCAGTCGGCGTCCTTGTCCGTGTGGCACTTGTTGCACGCGTTCGGCACGCCGCGCTCCTTCGTGAGCAGCGGATCGGGGATCGTGAAGCCGTGATCGTGCCGCGGATGCCGCTGCATGTAGGTCGTCACCGGCATGTGGCAGTTCACGCACTGCGCGCCCGCGCTGTCCGCCTTGTGAAAGCTGTGCGCGACGGGATCGATCACCGGCGCGATCACCGCGCTGTCGGGAATCTGCCCCGGTGCGCCGGTGTGGCAGCGCAGGCACAGCGCATTGCCCATGATGCGCGGTTTCGCTGCGTGCGGGTCGTGGCAGTCGGCGCAGCGCACGCCCGCCGTGTGCATCTTGCTGCCGTGGAATGAGCCGTATTCGTACAGCTCGTCTCGGATTTGTCCGTCAGGAAAATAGAGATCGCTCTCATCCACAGTCGTGAGCTGGAAGTGCTGCCCGAACGAATCGCCCGGCACGAAATCGCCCGTGAGTTCGCGCCGTCGCGCGTGGCATGAGCCGCACGTGTCGAAGGTCTGGTCACGCGTGAATTTCTTCGCCGCTGGGTCCGCTTCCTTGCTGTTCGGATACTGCTTCCGCCAATCCACATGCGCCCTCATCGGCCCGTGGCACGACTCACATCCGACGCTCATCTCGGCCATCGCCGTGCGATACGTGTCCGTCGCCTCGTCGTAATTTTTCCGCAGCCGCGTGTTGTGGCAGTTCGCACACATCGCGTTCCACCCCATCCCGCGCCCGGTCCAGTGGCCCCACTCACCGGGCTTGCGATCCTCGTCGCCATAGACGTCGAACCACTCATTGCGCTTCGGATCATACGAGACCTCCAGCGTCTGCACACGACCGCGTTCACCTTTCACGAGGTACTGCCGCAGCGGATCGTGGCCGATGACACGCGCGACGGCATACGCCTCGTGCTTGTCGTCCAAGCCGAGCGTCTTTACCGCAGGCTTCCCATCGATCTGTGTCGCGGTGGAATCCTGCGTGCCGTGGTGAAAAGTCCGCTCCGGCGAAAATGCCGCGCCGTCCATCGCCGCGCTTGGCACTCGCTCCGCGTTTGCGTGATTTGACTTCGCCCACGAATCGAACTGCACCGCATGGCACTCGCGACAGCTCTGCGATCCCGCATAGCGCGCGAAGACCTGCGCCTCCGGTTCCAGCAATGGCGGCAGCGACGATGCGGGCTTCGGTTTCTGCGTGGCCGCCGTCGCTGGCGAGGTTTGTGTGGCGCTTTGCATCGGCGTCTTGTCGCGCTGCGAAATTTTCCATCCAGCGAGCGCGCCGAGGCTCAGCAGGGCCGCAGCCACGAACGCGAACATCACGCCGTGTGATCTGCGTGGTGCCGCGGGGGGAATCGGATCTGGAGTGGGCGCGTCGCCGCGCTGTTTCGCCATGCGGCGATTCAAGCGGCGGATTTCATCGCATGTCGAGCCAGCGTCTCGGAGGAATCAATCCGCAGATTCCGCAGATTTGCGCAGAGGAAAAAATGCGGACACAACGACGGCAAACTCAGCACATCCAAAAATCTGCGCCAATCTGCGCAATCTGCGGATTCACCCGCATCAGCTCGCGGCATCCAGCTTCCAGCCTTCGCGGTATGCCTTCGTCAGCAGCTTCGTCGCGGCCTCGGAATTTGTGACGCGCAGGTTTTCCGCATCCCACATGAGCGTCTGCCCCGGCACGCGCGATGCGACATTTCCGAGCTGCACGGCCTCGGAGAGCGGGCCGGCGTAGTGGAATCCGTCGGTCGTCTTCGTGCTCCCGATCGCGCCGTCCACAAACGCGTGGTAATGGCTCGATCCTGTCACAGCCTCGATTTCGAAGTTCGCGAATTTTTCCACCGGATAAAGCGACGGCCCCTTCACATGCGGCAGGATCATCGTCCCGCCTTCGCCGATGAAGAGCGACCCCGCACCCGCGACCTTTGCGTCGTCGGGCACCTGCATGAGAGCGCGGTCCGGCATCCGTCCGCCATCATACCACGTGAGCGGCAGCGTCTTGTCCGCCGTCCATTTCGTGCCGGGGAAAATGTAGCTCACGGTCTCGGCCGCGGGCCATGTCTCCTCGTTCACGCCGGAATTTTCCGCACGGATGCTGATGGGCGCGGTGAGTTCCAGCGCGGTGAAAACAGGATCCATGATGTGGCATCCGAAGTCGCCCATCGTGCCGCTGCCAAAGTCCTGCCAGTCGCGCCACTTGAACGGATGATACAGGTCCGGCTCGTAAGGCCGCATCGGGGCACCGCCGATCCACAGATCCCAGTTCAGCGACGCCGGCACTTCTGCGCCCGATGGCGCGGGCCGCTTCGACACCCCCGAATATTTGTTTCCCGGATTCGGCTGCCAGGAATGCACCGCCTTGATCTTTCCGATCACGCCGTCGCGAATCAGCTTCACGCCCGTGCGATAGGCCTCATGGCTGTGGATCTGGTTTCCCATCTGCGTGATCACCTTGGAAATCGCCGCCTGCCGCCGCATCTGCCGCACCTCCCACACCGTGTGTGCGAGCGGCTTCTGGCAATACACATGCTTGCCCAGCTTCATCGCTGCGAGCGCCACCGGCGCATGCCAGTGATCCGGCGTCGAGACCGTCACCGCGTCGAATCTGTCGCTCAGCTTCGCAAACATCTCGCGCCAGTCCTGATAGTGCGGCGTGCCGGGGAATTTCTTGTCCGCCTCGCGAAAACGATCCGTGTCCACATCGCAGAACGCCACGAACTTCGCCTTCGGATGCGACCCCGTTTCCGCGATGTCGCTCAGCCCTTTGCCTGAGCAGCCGACGGCGACGATTTGCAAATCCGAGTTCAGATTTGCGGAGCGCACCACCGCGGGAAATGAGAGCGCGGCAGCAGCAGCGGTGGAACGACGGAGGAAGGAGCGGCGGGTGAGTGAGGGGAGGTTCATGATCGGGACAAACGAGTGACCCGCGCGGCACAAGCGTCTTAGCACAGCGCGTGAAATGCTACGGCTTCGCGAGCAGCGGGCGCAGCGCGTCGGCCCACACGGTGTAGCCTTTTTCGTTCGGATGCAGTGAGTCGGGCATCAATTCAGTCGAGACGGAGCCGTCGGGCGCGAGCCATTTGCCGGTGATGTCGAGCAGGGTGACGCGTGGCTTTTGCGTGAGTGGGGAAAGCAGCTTGTTGGTCTGCGCGATCCTTTCGCGTTGCGGATTCGTCGCGCCTTTTTCTCGCGGGAAGACGGCCATGAGGATCACCTGTGCGTGCGGGCACTTCGCCTGCGCGCGATCCACCACGGCGGCGATGCCTTCGGCGATTTGCGCGGGTGTGCCGTCGCGATAGTGCGGTGTGCTGGAGAGGTTGTTCGTGCCGATGTGAATGACGATCCACTTCGGATCGATGCCGTCGAGTTCGCCCAGCTCGATGCGCTTGAGGACATTCTGCGTGCGGTCCCAGCCGAAGCCGATGTTCATCACCTTGCGTTCGCCGAACAGCGCGGCCCACGATTCGCGTCCGCGATTGCCCATGCGGCCGCCGTCCGGCTCGCCGCCCCAGAAATGCGTGATGGAATCGCCGATGAGCACGATCTCCGGCTTCAGCGCGTCCTTGATTTTCATCACCGCCTCGTGGCGATCCTCCCAGCCGTAGCCGTCATTCTCCAGCTTGCCCACAGGCACGGTCGCGGGATTCACTCCGGGCGCAGGTGGCAGTGCCGTCTCGATGACTCGCGCGACCCTTTGCGCCAGCCGCTCGTAGCCCGCGCCGCTGAAATGCACGTCCTTCGGATTTTGAAACTTCGCCAGGTCCGGCAAAATCCATGCGTAGAGATCGTCGATCACGACATGGTGTTTCTGCATCACGCGCGCGGCGATCTTGTTCTTCTCGACGACCGCCTTTGTTGCGGCCTCACCGTCCTTCGTGTCGGGCGGAATCGGAGTCGTGCTCGCCCACACAAGCTTCGCGCCCGCCGCTTCAAGTCGCGTCACGAGTTCATCGAGATTCTTTTCATAGGCATCCGCCGCCAGCGCGAGGTCATGGATTCCGAAGTTGAAATGGATCGCGTCCCACTTCTTCGCCGGATCGCCGAGCCATGCATCGAGATTCTTCAGCCCGCTCGCCGTCAGCCCGCAATTTGCCGGTGCGCGATGGACGTTCACCTTTCCGGCGAGTTCCTTGCGCACCGCCTGCGTGTAGCCGCGCGACACCGAGTCGCCGATGAGCAGCACGCGCGGCAGCCTCGGATCGTCGGCGACAAAGTCCCACGCGTTCGACGAGCCGCGCACCTTTTCACGCTTGTGAATCGGCAGGTAGAAGCTCCCGAGATTCTCCTGCAGCGTGCGTTCCCATGCCTGCTGCTCGGCGGGCAGCTTTGCGACGAGTGCCTGATATTTCGCGTCAATCTCCGCATCCTCAGCCGCCTTCTTTGCCGCAGCCTCCGCGGCGTTCGTGGGCTCTGCCGTTTTCGGTGACTCTGCGACACATGGCATCGTTGCGAACAGGGCAGCCAGCAGGGGATGGCGGAAAAATTTCATGGATGAATGGGAGGACTGGCAGGGCAGGGAAGAATGCACGCGCAGACAACTCCGCAGTTGCGTGCGCCTTGGAGTTTCCGCGCCGTGGCGATGCCAGCCCCGCGCTAGTTCTGCTCGATTCGCAAGCGCATGAATCCCTGGCGGCCGGCGGCGATCGGGAGCGAGGCGGTCTCGTACACGCCATTGGTGGTGATCGTGATGTCTGTGGCACTCCATGCGATCAGATCGTCCGACCATTCGGGAATGTACGTCACGTCCGTCTGCACCGTCCGATACGTGAGGCTGAGGGTGTCCCCGCTTCTTTGGGGCGTCGGCAGGCCGACATTGGGCAGCGCCCCGTGTTGGATTCCTGTGGCGTACTCGACGAGATTGATGGTTCCGTTTCCATCGGGATCGGCATCGGGCAGAGCGGCGCTCCCACTCAGCCCATTGAGCGCTGCCCATGAGGCGTATGTCGCGGCCTGTCTCACCACCACCGTGATTTCGCCAAAGCCGGTGGCTCCGCGGCTGTTCGTCGCGGTGAGGCGGAAGACATGGGTGCCCTCCGTCAGGCCGGTCACCCCGGTCATCGCCGAGGTGGGCGATTCGATGGTCGAAGGCACGCCTGAGATCTTCGTCCAGAGGTAGTCGGTGATCGGGCCGTTCGGGTTCGTCGCGCTGCCGGAGAGCGTCGTGCTGGCCGCGGGGAATGTGATGATCTGGCAGGCACCGGCATCCACCGTCGGGATGGGCGTGTAGTTTCCGAGCAATGCGGCCATCGCGTTGGGACCCCATTCGAGTTTTGCGATCATCTCCGCGCCTCCGTCAAACGGATGGAGGCCGTCGTTCAGATAGGATTGGGTGCCAGTCGGGGCAGGCGGATAGGCGGTGGTGGCGTTGGATGGATTGGTCTGTCCGATCGTCCCCTGCCATCCATGGGCCTGAAGCTCGTCAGAGGCAGCCGCGCCTCCCACCACGATGCTTTTTCCATCCGCCATCTGGTCCAGCATGGAATGATATTGGGCAATGCGGCCGAGAGAGGCTGTGGAAAAATCGCTGCCGTATCCCGTGTCGGGCTGAAACCAGAGCGGCTTGTTCAGCACGATCCTGATGTCAGGATTCTGTTCCTTGAGGGCGGAGACCAGGGCGCTGATGTTCGACTTGTACTGCGCGGGTGAAGTGGAGACCGAATTCTTCGAGTCGTTCGTCCCCAGCATGATATTGGCGAACGTGGCGCCGGTGATCCGCGCCTGCCCGATGATCTTGGGAAGCCCCGCGACCGCATCCGTGGAAGTCCTCCCATTCACGCCCATGACATTGTTATACCCGGTGGGGAAGATGCTGTAGTTCGCGGTGAGCGTGCTGTTCGAAGTCAGGAAGGTGTGTGCGTATGCGGCGGGCGACTTTGTGTACCAATTCGCGCTGGTGGCGTACCCGAACGTGATCGAATCGCCGATCCAAAGTGGGGCCGCATTCTTTTGGGGAGGGGGACTGTTGGTATTGCGATATTGCCCGAGGATTCCCGTGCTGGCATTTGCCCCCGTGTCAAAATAGACCGCCCGATAGTAAATCGAGAAGTTAGTCACTCCGGCGGGAGGATCTGAGTCCACGATTTCCCAGGTGTTTCCGAGGTAGGTGCCCGTGCCCGGGCCGGAGCCATCCTTGGTGACCGGCGGGACGAAGCCGAAGGTTCCCCGATACCAGCGGATCTTATAGGAGCCCGAGCCTCCGCTTGGAAAAGGGGACGCCAGCCATGTTTTTCCGCCATGTTGCGTATAGGCTGCGGCGAACTGGGCAGTCAGTGTCCCGCTTTCCTTCCAGCGATAGGTGGTGACCTTCGTAAATGAAACCGACGATCCCCAAGGGCCGTCCATGGAGAGCCCCACCACTCCCGCGGTCTTGAAATCCGGGGAGAGATGCGTGGTCGGATAGGTATATTGCGCGGCATCATTGAAGCTGACGGAGGCGACGACCGCCGAGGTGGTGTCGTCCGTCAGGGTCGCGGACAGGGCGGCCGGGAAGTTGTTCGTGATCTGAACGGCCAGGGTGTAGGCATGCCCTGGCACGGAGACGAAAACGCCAGAGCCCGTGAGATAGGGAAACACCCTTCCTCCTCCCCGGTAGCCGAACACGACGGAAAGGTTTCCGCGATGCTGCACATTGACCATGATCGCGGGATCGAGCCTCTGCCCTGCCACAAACAGTGACTTCCCCCGCACGTAGGCACTGTGCGCCAGCCCGTCATTCGTCGCGGGCATGATGAAGCTGGCTTCGATCCGCTGTTCGAGGCCGTATTCCACAGCAGGGCGGGAAACGCGAAGGTCGCTTCCGGCTGTGCCGACAGGCGGGGTGAGCCTGAGCGTCTGATTGGAAATGCTTGCGACCTTTTCAGTGTCTTTCCACGTGTTCCCGAGGATCGGTGAGTCTGGGCGATGGAAGTCATCCGAGAAAACGACGTTCCATGTGCCTGCCCGCGCGGATCCCACGAGGGATGCAAAGGCGAGCCAATGCAAAAACAGGGAGCGAAGCCGTTTTCCGAAGACGGTTCCACTCTCGGGGGCGAACATTTTTCCAGACATGCGTCGCAGTGCTTGCCGGGCAAGCATTCCGGGCGCAAGTGACAGTCTCGTTTTCTGGGGACCGATTCAGCATTTCAGAGGAGAGCCTCTTGCAGGCCCGCTGAGCATAACTAAAACTTCACGGCTGTGTTCAATCGGCACCCTCGAAATGAAGTGAGCAAAGCGGTGCTGACAGAGGGAGCATTTGTCGGAACACTTCGCATCTCGCTGCCGCAAAAGGCCACGCGCCGATGAACTCCCACGACTTCCCATTTTCACTCGCCGGACAAAAACTCACGGGCCGCAGCGGCATCCTGGAACTCATGGACGATCTCGGCCGCGCCATGACCGTCGAGCCGGACATGCGCATGCTCGGCGGCGGCAATCCCGCAGCGGTGCCCGAGATGCAGGCGCTCCTGCGCAGGCGGATGCACGAACTCGTCGCCGACGGTGCCGCACTGGATCGGATGCTCGGCAACTACGATCCGCCGCAGGGAAACCCGCGCTTCCTCGCCGCGCTCGCCGCGTTGCTGAAGCGCACCTTCGGCTGGGATATCGGGCCGCAGAATCTCGCCATCACGACCGGCGGACAGAGCGCGTTCTTCTATCTCTTCAACCTGCTTGCGGGCCGCTTCGAGGGTGGGCGTATGAGAAAAGTCCTGGTTCCGCTCGCGCCCGAATACATCGGCTACGCGGACCAGGGCATTGAGGGCGGGCTCTTCATCGCGTGCCGCCCGCGCATCACCTGGCCGCAGGGCGAGGGTCCGCGCATTTTCAAGTACACGATTGATTTCGCCGCCGTGGAGGACGCGCTCCGCCGCGAGGACATCGCGTGCATCGCCGTCTCCCGCCCGACGAACCCGACCGGCAACGTCCTCACCGACGACGAGGTCGCGCGCCTCTCCGCGCTCGCCGCGCAGCACGGCATCCCGCTCATCCTCGACAATGCCTACGGCGCGCCGTTTCCAAATGTCATCTTCACCGCCGCGCAGCCGCACTGGGCGCCGCACACGATCCTCACGCTCAGCCTTTCAAAGCTCGGCCTGCCCGGCACGCGCACGGCCATCGTCATCGCACCGGAGAAAATCGCATCCGCACTCGCGGCGATGACCGCCATCGCCGGCCTCGCGAATGGCAACGTGGGCCAGCAGATCGCATTGCCGTGGGTCGAGAGCGGCGAGATTTTGGAGTTCGGCCCGCGCATCCTGCGCCCCTTTTACGAGGAGAAAAGCCGCGCCGCCGCCGCGTGGACGCGCGAGTTCTTCACCGCCGCGCGTGTGGACTGGGCGCTGCATGCGAGCGAGGGCGCATTCTTCCACTGGCTCTGGCTGCGCGCCCTGCGCATCCCCACGCGCGAACTTTACGAGCGGCTGAAGGCCCGCAAAGTCCTCGTCGTCCCAGGCGAATATTTTTTCTTCGGCCTCCGCGAAGACTGGCCGCACTCCCGCGAATGCCTGCGGTTGAATTTCTCGCAGCCCGCGGATGTCGTGCGCGAGGGATTGCAGATCATCGCCGAGGAAGCAGCAAAGGCGCGGGCCTGAGCGCGACGGCTACTTCGCCATCATCTCTTCGATCTCGTCGGCTTCGATGGGAATGCCGGCCATCAGATTCGTCGGTTCGCCGTCGGTGATGACGACGGTATTCTCCAGGCGCACGGCGAGTTTTTCCTCCGGGATGTAGATGCCCGGCTCGACGGTCATCACCCAGCCGGCCTGCATCGGCTTCGTCGTGTCGCCGACATCATGCACGTCGAGCCCGATGGGGTGGCCGAGGCCGTGCATGAAATACTTCTTCACCGCAGGCGAATCTGGATCCTGCTTCTTCACGTCGCGCGGCTTGAGCAGGCCGAGTTCGAGCAGCTCCTCGGTCATGTGCGCCTCGGCTTCCTTTTGCCATGACTTCGGGAGCAGGCCGGGGCGCAGCGAGTTCGTGCTCGCGCGCAGGACGCGCAGGACGGCGCTGTAGATCTGCCGCTGGCGGCGCGAAAATTTTCCGCTCACGGGAATCGTGCGCGTCATGTCGGAATTGTAGTTCGCGTAAGACGCGCCCACATCGAGCAGCAGCAGTTGCCCGGCTTTCAGCCCGGCGGAATTTTCCTGGTAGTGCAGGCAGCACGCATTTTTCCCGCCCGCGACGATCGGCTCATACGCGAAGCGCCCGCGTCCGCGGATGAATTCATGCGCGAACTCCGCCTCGACTTCCGTCTCCGTCCTGCCCGGCTTCGTGAATTTCAGCACGCGGCGGAACGCCTTCTCCGTGAGCTTGCACGCGCGCGCGATGACTTCGATCTCGCGTTCGCTTTTCACGAGCCGGAGCTGGTGCATAAGCGGCGCGAGGCGCCGCAGGTCGTGCACCGGGAAGCGGTGCCGCACCTCGCGCACGAAGCGGTCGTCGCGCGTCTCCACCTCGGCGGTGGCGCGCTTGTGCTCGTTCGTGTTCAGAAAAATGTGCTCCGCCTCGCACGCGAGCCGGCGGAACGTCGGCCAGAAATCCTGCGTCCATTTCACGGCCTTGATGCCGGTGAGTTTCTGCGCCTCGTCCTTGCTCAGTTTGTGTCCTTCCCACAGTTCGTTTTGCGCGTTCGGCTCGCGGAGGAAGAGCATCTCGCGCAGCTTCTCGTCGTCGGCGTCGGGGAAAATGATCAGCAGCGTCTCCTCCTGCTCGACGCCGCTGAGGTAGAAGAGGTCGCTGTTCGGGCGCATGAGCAACGAGCCGTCGGCGTTCGTCGGCAGGATGTCGTTCGCGTTCAGCACGGCGACGGATTTCGGCGGCAGCAGCTTTGCGAGGAGCGAGCGATTTTCGGTGAAGAGCTTCGGGTCGAGCGGTTCGTGGCGCATGGTGTTTGCGGGTGGTGTTCTCATTCCGAGTTCCAAGTTCCAAGTTCAGAGTTCCAAGTTCCGCCCGCCGCAGGCGCGTTGCGAATGTGGATGCGCATCGTGAATCAGCGATGCCACTGCGCGGGGCTGAACTCGGAACCTTTTACGGGATCGTTCTTCGCCCGCTTGCGGCTTGGCACACCTCCCATCTCTGCTACATCCGCGCCATGCCCGTTCCCCAGACCGAAGTGCTCATCACCGTGGATGGAGTCGAGCACGCGCGCCACATCCTCACGCCGGGCGACTATGTCATCGGCCGCAATCCCGACTGCCACCTCCGCGTGGACGCCGATCTCGTCTCACGGCAGCACGCGAAGCTCATCCTCAATTTCGACAACGCGCTCATCGAGGACCTCGGCAGCAGCAACGGCACCTTCGTGAACGACGTGCCCATCCCCGAAGGCGAGCGCACGCGGCTGTGGCCGAGCCAGAAAATCCGCATCGGCGCGGCGACCATCGAACTGCACCGCTTGCAGATGGGAACGCCCGGAGACATGTCGCTTGCGCCTGCGCAGAAGGCGCTGCGCGACATGCTGCCCGCGGAGATGCTGCGCGAGAAAAAGTATGACATCGGCGCGGTGGTCGCCCGCGGCGGCATGGGCGCGATCCTCGATGCGCGCGAGGCGGCCATCGAGCGCAGGGTGGCGATGAAGGTGATGCTCGACACGAACGACGCGGACGCGGTCGCG
>JAYWEO010000037.1:0-6967 GCA_043779225.1 Prosthecobacter sp. | reverse complement strand
GTCACCGGCACCGACAGCCTGCTCTGGGTGACGCTGCGGCTGGACTACACGTACGACAGCAAGGCCTGCTCCAATCAAATGGCGACCGTGCGCGCCCTGGACTGATGCGACCATGAGGCCCACACACCATTCCCGCCGCACCCGCGCGTCCACGCTGGTCGAATTACTCGTGACGATCGGCATCGTCGGATTCCTCGGCGGAGCGATCTACGTGATGCTCAACGGCGGCACCGTCCTTTACACGAAAATCTTCCAGATGTCCGCCGTGCATCAGACCGCGCGCAGCACGATGCAGGCGATCAGCACGCGCCTTTACGAGGCCGTCCAGCAGCCGACTCTCACGGATGCGGGCGGGAATGATCTCGCGGCGATTGACGTCAACGGCGATGGCAACGCGACGAAGGAGGAGAACTGGATGCCTGCCGCCGGGGTGAAGTTTTGCATCACCATCGGCCAGGCCCACCGGGTGACACGCGATGCCTCCTCGACAGACAATGCGATCTACGTCGCCACGACCGACACCGCCATCCTCGCCGGTGACATCGTCACGACCCCGTATCCGAAAATCACGGGGACGGTGAGCAGCGTGACCGTGTCCGGCACGGAGACATGCCTTCAGTTTTCCAAGACTCTCGGGGAACTGTCGCTCCCGCCGCAGGCCGTGGCGAAGAGCAGCTTTGTGACCGCGGACACGCCGTCCATCGTGGACCGGCTCTCGTCATTCGTCGCCGTGCCGCTGGCCGGGACGAATGCGGCGGAACTGCGCTACTATCCGCTCGCGATGAGCACCGGGACCGACGGCGCGACGGCGTTCAACACCAAGGCCAACTACCGCGTGCTCGCGAGCAATCTCCGCTCGGACAACGGCGGCAGCCTGCCTTTCTCCTTCACCGGCGATCCGTCCGCGATGGTGCTCACGCGCGACCCGGAGTACCGCGCGCTGCGCGTGAACCTGCAGGTCAAGGCGCGCGAATTCGACAACCGCAACAACGCGACCTTCAATTCCAACCTCGCGGTGAACTCCGCCGCCGCATGGAAGAGCGCGGCGCACATCCAGTTTGCCAGCGCAGCGCCGATCCCGCTCGCGACGCCGACACCCGCCCCCACGCCGACGCCGGCTCCGACACCCACTCCAGCGCCAACTCCCACACCGGTCCCCACTCCCACACCCGCACCGACACCGACACCCACGCCGATCCCGCCACCGCCGCCAGTGGTGGACTGACTCTCATGCGCTTTCGTCCTGCCAATTCCGGCCATATGATTGTCCCGACGATGTTCGTCGTGGTGATTCTCTCGACGATCATCGGCGTCGCCGTCCTCTTCACGCAGCACAATGGCCGGCTCGCGCGGGACTCTCGCGAATTCACCTCCGCGATCTCTATCGCCGATGGCGAACTCGATCGCATGTACGACGGATGGAGGACGCTGCTCAAGACGCTCCCGCCCGGCACAAAGGCGACCCAGGCGGATCTCGACACCATCGCACAGCCGATCCCATCCGCGGAGAGCGTCCATCCCGGATTCGCAGGCGCGATTTTTCCAGCCACCTTCCAAGGCCAGGCCACGCACACGATCCGAGAGGTGGATGCGTTCGGCACTCCCGTCCCGGCAGGGCAGACGATCACCAGCAACGGCGCGCTTCCCGGGTTCCCCGGCATGTTCTCCGTGAACACGATGTACGATGCGCGCGTGGCAGTGACGCTGAAATCCATCTCGCACGAGACGACGGTGCAGGTCTCGCGCACTTTCACGAAGGCGGACGCACCGATCTTCCAGACGGCGATTTTCTTCGAGGACGACCTCGAGCTGCACCCCGGTGAGAATATGACGATCGACGGCCCGATCGTCACGAATCACAGGCTCTTCGCCTCCGCCCCCTCGGGCAAGAGCCTTATCTTTTCCAGCTACGTCTCGTATAACAAGGACTACGGATATTCCGAGCAGCCACCCGCGGCCACCGGCTATAGCACCAGCAACTGGCAGCCGCCTACATACTCCGGATCGAAGGCCTCCCAGCTCAGCATGGCCGACCGGATCGAGCCTGCGGGAAAGGAGATGCGCGATGAATTCAACACGGGGGACGCCAATCCGAACAATGACGGATATCGCGAACTGATCCAGAGACCGGTGAGCGGCTACCCAGACCCGCAGAACATCGCGCGCTTCCGCATGTACAACCAGGCCTCCCTGAAAGTGCTCGTGAGCCAGACGACCACCTCCGGAAATCCGCCCACGCAGACGGTCACCGTCCTCGGCCACGGCGGCAGTCCCGTGGACCCAGCCGTCGCCACCAAAATCTTGGACGCCCTCGGCCTGCGCACTCCGATCTACGACCGGCGCGAGCAACAGAATGTGTCCGTGACTCCCGTGGATGTGTCGAAACTCAACGCCGCCGTGCTGCAGATGAACACCGCCGGCAACCCCGCGGACAAGTTCAATGGCATCATCTATTTCAGCGACGTGAGCCCCGATGCGAACAAGCGCGCCTTCCGCCTCGAAAATGGCGCGCAGCTCCCGACCTACGACAAGCCCGTGGATTCGCCGCCCGATGTGCGCGGCTTCACCGTCGCGACCGACGGCGGCATCTACATCAAAGGCGACTACAACACCTATGGCGGCACCCAGCCCGTGCCGAGCGCCGTGATGGCCGACGCCGTGATGATCCTCTCGAACAACTGGAGCGACACGAATGCCGCGAATCCCCTGCACGGCGTGGACGACCCCATGAATCCCAGCACCACGCTGCCCGGCACCGCGCGGAACGCCACGGCGACCACCGTGCAGACCGCCATCATGGCCGGCACGATCCCCACCGGCTACGACCCGACGCCCAACGATCCCTACAACGGCGACAACTATGGCCCCAGCGGCGGCGCGCACAATTTCCCACGCCTCCTCGAAAACTGGAGCGGCGTGCCCTTCACCTTCAAGGGCTCGATGGTGCAGCTCTTCACCTCCTCGATGTTCACCGGCCCGTGGACCACCGGCGACAATTACTCGCCGCCAAACCGCATCTGGAGCTCCAATCCCGATCTTGCAAAACATCCCAGCCCGGGCCTGTTTTCATTCACGACCTATTCCCGCGGTCCCTGGCACCGCTACTGATCCATGCGCCTCGCACCTCTTGCCGCACTTTCGCTCACGCTGCTCGCCACGTCGAACGCACTCGACCTCACGCCGCAGTTTGCCGACCTCGACGCCGACGGCCTGCGCATGCGCACGCCTTTCTTTCAGGACGGCGCGAAACGCGTCTTCATCAAGCCGCCCAACGGCTGGAAGATCGAGGGCGGCAGCCAGCGCGCCGTGCTCTTCAGCGACCACACGCCGCACTCCAGCATCGCGCTCATGCTCTCGCCAAAGCCAATGCTTCCGACCAACGAAGCCGAGCAAAAAATCGTGCGCGACACCGTGCTCGCACTCGCCGGCAAGGATGCGGAAAACGTGACCCTCGAGGCCGAGACACCCGATCCCCTTCCTCTCAACGGCTGGAAGACCTTTGATTTCCGAATCGCCTTCAGGATCTCGGGCGAGCGTCGGCTCAAAAGCGTGATGCTCGTGCGCCTGAATGCCTTCGAGGAACTGCAAGTCGTGGTGTCCGGCCCGCAGAGCGAATTCGGCCAGGCGTCCTCCGCCGCGATGACGTGCCTGCGCACGTGGCATAAGCAGTAGGCGTCTCGCGTGACATTTCGGATCGCGCCAAGCGGTCGCGGAAGTCCGGCAGCGCAAAGCTTGTCCCTGAGCGGCACGGCATGCTTTGCTCTCTTACCCCATGAATCCGATGCGCCGCTGCCTCGCCGCCCTCCTCTCGCTGGCTCTCTGCAAAATGACCGCGGCCGCCGCGCCGCAGCCGAATGTCCTCTTCATCGTCGCCGACGATTTCCGCGCGGAACTCGCGAGCTACGGCTCACCCGCGCACACGCCGAACCTCGACCGGCTCGCGAAGCGCTCGCTGCAATTCGACCGCGCGTACGCGCAGCAGGCCGTCTGCAATCCGTCGCGCTCGTCCTTCCTCACCGGGCGGCGTCCCGACACGCTGAAGATTTGGAACAACGGCACGCACTTTCGCGAGCCGAACCCTGACGTGATGACGCTGCCGCTGTGGTTCAAGGAGCACGGCTACGACACGCGCTGCGTCGGCAAAATCTTCCACAACTGGCACACGAAAGTACATGGCGATCCGCGCTCGTGGAGCGCGCCGGAGTTTTTGCACTACGCAAATCACGGCGACGACGACGCGCAGGTGAAAGGCGATCTGCCGCCGAATCTCGCGCAGACCGTGACGGGATTTGGCTACGCGAAGAACGGCATCTGCGAATGCCGCGACGTGCCAGACGAGGCATACTACGACGGACGCGTCGCCGCCGAGGCCGTGCGCGTGCTCGGCGAAGTGAAGGCCAAGCCGTTCTTCCTCGCCGTCGGATTCTGGAAGCCGCACGCGCCGTTCAACGCGCCAAAAAAGTACTGGGACTTGTACGACCGCGCAAAGCTTCCGCCTCTCGACGAACACAACGCGGGTCGGCCAATCGGCGCGCCGGACATCGCCTTTCACAACAGCAGCGAAGTCCTCGGCCCGCCCGACAAGCGCGCCACGCTCACGCCCGCCGCCGCCGCGGAAATGCGCCACGGCTACTTTGCCAACATCAGCTACATGGATGCGCAGCTCGGCAAGGTGCTCGACGCGCTCGATGCCAGCGGCGTCGCGGATCGCACCATCGTCACCTTCGTCGCCGACCACGGCTACCACATCGGCGAGCACACGCTGTGGGGGAAGACGTCGAACTTCGAGCTGGATGCGCGCGTGCCGTTCTTTATCGGCACGCCGGGGATGAAAAGCGCGGGCCAGCGCACGGCCTCGCCGACTGAGCTGCTCGACCTTTTCCCCACGCTCACCGAGCTGTGCCATCTGCCAAAGCCCCACGGCCTCGAAGGCACGAGCCTCGCGCCGCTGCTCGCCGATCCTTCGCGCGCGCTGAAAACCGCGTCATTCACCCAGCACCCACGCCCCGCGTACTACGACCGTGAGCCCGGCGGACAGCCATCCGTGATGGGCTGCAGCGTCCGCACCGCGCGCGTGCGCTACACCGAATGGCGCGATTGGAAAACCGGCGAGCCCGTCGCGCGCGAACTCTACGACGGCACTAACGACCCGGACGAAATGCGCAACGCCGTGGATTCTCCTGCGCTCACCGAGGTGCAAAACGAAGCGTCCGCGCTGTTACGGAAGCAGTTCCCCATCACGAAACACTGAACCATCCCCACCATGCGCTGCATTTTCTTCGCACTCTTTGCGCTCACCTCCGCCGTCTTCGCCGCCGACGCGAAGCACCCGAACGTCGTCGTCCTCCTCGCGGATGATCAGGGCTGGGGCGATCTCAGTTTTAACGGCAACACGAACATCTCCACGCCGAACATTGATTCGCTCGGGAAAAATGGCGCGGTGCTGGAGCGCTTCTATGTGTGCCCCGTGTGCTCGCCGACGCGCGCGGAATTTCTCACCGGGCGCTGGCATCCGCGCGGCGGCGTGTGGAATGTCTCGACCGGCGGCGAGCGGCTGAACCTCTCGGAAAAGACGATCGCGGATACCTTCACGGCGGCGGGCTACCAGACAGCGGCATTCGGAAAATGGCACAACGGGATGCAGTATCCGTATCACCCGCGCGGGCGGGGCTTCGGCGAGTATTACGGCTTCTGCTCGGGACACTGGGGCGATTATTTCGACGCGCCGCTGGAGCACAATGGGCAGCTCGTGAAGGGCGAAGGCTACATCGCGGATGACTTCACGAACCATGCGCTGAAGTTCATCGAGGAAAATCGCGCGCGTCCCTTTTTCTGCTACGTGCCGTTCAACACGCCGCACTTCCCCGCACAGGCGCCGGACGAGTTTTTCGCGCCGTTTGCGAATGCCGATCTGAAATCGCGCGCGCGCAATCCGAAGCAGGAGGACCTCGCCGAGACGCGCGGCTCGCTCGCGATGACGGCGAACCTCGACTGGAACGTGGGCCGCATCCTGCGCCGCCTCGACGAACTGAAACTCGCGGAGGACACCATCGTGATTTACTTCAGCGACAACGGCCCGAACACGTGGCGCTGGAACGGCGGCATGAAAGGCAAGAAGGCCGGCACCGACGAGGGCGGCGTGCGCGCGTCATTTTTCATCCGCTGGCCGGGGAAAATCGCGGAGGGCAAACGCGTGCCGGAAATCGCGGGTGCCGTGGACTTGCTGCCGACGCTCGCGGATCTGTGCGCCGTGCCGATCCTTTCGCAAAAGCCGCTCGACGGTGTCTCGCTCAAGCCGCTGCTCACCGACTCGGCGCAAGGCGTGTGGCTGGACCGGATGATTTTTTCGCACTGGGGCGGCAGGGTGAGTGTGCGCACGCAGCAGTATCGTTTCGACTCAGGCGGCCAGCTTTTCGACATGGCCGCCGACCCCGGACAGGATCGTGACATTTCCAAGGAGCAGCCCGAAGTGACCGCGCGACTCGCGAAGGCCGTCGCGGATTATCGCGCCGAGGTGCTGCCCGGAATCGCTGACAAGGAACTGAAGCCGTTCACCGTCGGCTATCCCGAATTTCCCATCACGCAGCTCCCGGCGCGCGATGGCATCCCGCACGGCGGCGTGCAGCGCAGCGCGAAGGCGCCGAACTGCTCGTTCTTCACGAATTGGAAGAACGCGGAGGACAGCATCACGTGGGACATCGAGGTTGCCAGCGCGGGGAAATACGAGGCGGTCGTCTATTACACCTGCCCCGCCGCGGACATCGGCTCGAAGATCGAACTCAGCCTCAACGGCAGCCGCACCGAGACGACCGTGAGCGTCCCGCACGACCCGCCGCTTCACGGTGCAGAGCACGATCGTGCAAAGCGCGAGAGCGAGTCATATATG
Organism: Prosthecobacter sp.; assembly: GCA_043779225.1. Taxonomy (GTDB): domain Bacteria; phylum Verrucomicrobiota; class Verrucomicrobiia; order Chthoniobacterales; family Chthoniobacteraceae; genus SXWH01. Next base: position 81 of record JAYWEO010000037.1, on the reverse strand, counting down.
AAGGACTTCAAGCCGCTCCCGCTCGGCACGCTCGACCTCAAACCCGGCCGCGGCCTGCTCACGCTCAAGGCGCTCAGCGTG
>JAYWEO010000036.1:0-3697 GCA_043779225.1 Prosthecobacter sp. | reverse complement strand
GTTGCCTCGGAAATCAGATCAAAAGACAGATTGGAGCTACTTCACATCAGCGCCTCCGCCGCAGCGAGGGCGCGGAGGTAGATGCCGTATCCCTCTATTTTGTGTTTTGGGTTTGAATGACAGTAATTGAGTTTTGCATGGTCGCAGCTTCGGCATCCACCGGCTGACCGGCGGAAAACTTGGCAATCGTTCGCCCCTCACCCACAGCAATGTTGAACGCGGCGGCATCTTTCGGATGCAGGTTGGCAGTCCATTGGCCAAAGGCATCCGTTTTCACCGTGCCCAAATTCGCACCCATCGTTGCGAGGTTGCCAGCATCTGTGTTTGGCGATCCTTTGAGATAGATCCATGTGTTCGCGATTACGTTCCCATTTTCATCCGTGATGCGGCCACCGACCGCTTGTGCCGGCCCCACAGTCAGGTCGTAGTTTTGCGGCGGCTCTCCCGTTGGAAAGTTGACCACCGGCGAGGCCAGGCCATTTCCTTCGACTCGCAAGGCAAGTGTGGTCCTGGCCACGTCCGTGCCGAGCGGAATCCTAGCCACTCCATCCGCGTCAGTGGCGAAGGGTCGGTTTGGCAGGTCGAACGAATAGGTCCGTCCATCGGCCCATACCTGCGCGTTCACGAGGGGTCTGCCGTCAACGCCGAGCACACGCACCTGTGCAAATTGGCCATCCGAAAGTCCCGGTCCCCATCCGCGAGCCTTCGTCACATCAAGCGTTGCTGGATCCCATTCCCAGTTGAGGTCCGTCTCATACAGATCGCCGCCGTAAGACATGTTGATGATCTTGTCGTATCCGAATGCGCGCAGAATAGGGACGGCATCGCCCCATTCCGCGCGCTGCACTTCCTTGATCTCCGCAAAAGTGCGTCCGTCTCGAAAGACGACGTTGCTGAACTCGAAGCCATATCCCGGCTTCTTTTTACCCGGATCGGGATGGTCTGCCAAATTGTGATTCTGTCCGTCCTTGTCGTTGCGCGGCGATTCGAGCACATCCGCGCTCACGAACTCCGGCACGAGTTGCGAGAGACGCTCGGGGAAATGCCCGTGCGCTTTTTTGTATTCGAAAATGGCATTGTGCAATTGCCTCATGTGCTGGCGATCCACTTCCTTGTGACGCTCCACCACGAAACGAGGGTCGGAGTGCTCCCCTAGCTGCGGGATGGGTTCTTTTGTCGTTCCGACGACACCTCCATTTGTGCCAGGGCTTACTGCTTCGACCGGACTGCTGGCCTCCGATCCAGGCAATTCCAAAGCGCTTGCCATCATATTCTGCGGACGCTCGCCGTGAAGCATCAGCATCCACATCAAGCCATACACCACCGCTGCGAGTGTGAACACGATTGCCCAGTATTTTCGGAGCGTATTCATGCGTTAGTAAAACAGGAGATTACGTTCGATTGAATACGTAGCAACGCCGGATGGTCGAGTGCAAACCGTCTGGCCACGCGCACGGGGGAGAGCGAGGGGATGGACTGATTTATTGGCACCACCTCACATCAGCGCCTCCGCCGCAGCGAGGGCGCGGAGGTAGATGCCGTGGCGGCTGCCGCGGGAGAGTTCCTCGTCGAGGATGTCGGCGAGGTCGGTGCTGTCGGCGGGGACGAGGTGGCGCGTGAGGCGGCCGTCTTTCCAGACTAATGTTAGGTTCAGATATTCGGCGCGCTTGGGGTGGTCCACGGTGATGCTTACGTCGTCGTGATCGAGGACGACGCGGTGGATGGGTGCGCCGGAGGATTCGCTGAGTTCGCAGGTGATGGGCGTGCCATCGGCGGCGGTGAAGGTGATGTGTCCGGGCGCGGTGACGGTGCTGTCTTTCCACCCGAGGAGCGTGGAGAACCAGCCGAGCAGGAGCAGGGCGGTGGTGCGGGAGCCGGGGGCGTGGCTGATGTCCATGCTGCGCAGGCTGCGGAGGCGCGCGGCGCCGTCGGGCGTGTCGTACATCTGCGCGATGGCCTGGCGGAGATTCGAGGAGCGCACCCAGTTCAGGTCGCTGAGGATGGTGCGGCTGGCGGTGTACGAGGAGGTATTCGTGGCGAGTGCGGCGTGCATGGCGGCGAACTGGCTGCGCGGGTCCTTCCACACGCCGCTGTCGAAGATGAGGCGGTCCACCCAGCGCCAGATTTCCGAGTCCACCTGCTCGGGGCATTCGCAGCGCCACCAGAGGGTGAGGGGAAGGTCGTAGTCGAGCTGCGAGAAGAGGAGATTCGGCAGAAGCTCGCGCACTTTTCCCTGCACAAAGATGGTGACCTGCTCGCAGCAGATGTGCTTCGCGCCGGCCTTCGGGAGGAAGCAGTTCGCATTCACCCAAGCCTGCACGGAGGTGTCGGCGGCGTGCGGATCGATGCCGATGAGGAGGGCGTGGAAGGAGTGGTTGCGCACGAAGCGCTCGAGCAGTTCGGAGCTGTCGCGCATCGCGGCATCACCTTCGCAGATGATGGCGAAATTGATGAGCGAGGCGCGCGTGCGCGTCTGGTCGGCCTGCCAGAGCTTCTTCAGCTCACGGGCGATGGCGGTGATCTCGACGGGGGTGCCGAAGGACGCTGATGGAGTGGTGACAGCGGTGTCGGTGGGCATGGATTACATCCTCCGCCAGGCGTGGCCGTCGCGCGCGAGCAGTTCGTCGGCTTCCTTCGGGCCCCACGTGCCGGAGGGATATTCAAAGAGCCCCGACTGGGTGCCGTCCGCGTGCCACGCGTTCTCGATGGTGTCCACGAACTTCCACGCTTCCTGCACTTCATCGCGGCGGGCGAAGAGCGTGGCATCGCCGCTCATCGCATCGAGGATGAGACGCTCGTAGGCCTCCGGGCTCTGTTTTCCGAAGCTCGCGCCGTAGTGAAAATCCATCTTCACCGGCTCGATGCGGAGCATGCTGCCGGGGACTTTGCATTGCAGCCGCAGCGAGATGCCTTCGTCGGGCTGGATGCGGATGACGAGCTGGTTTGGCCCGAGCGGTGCGTCGGCGGAGGTGTTGAAAAGCACGCGTGGCGGCTCCTTGAACTGCACGGCGATCTCCGCGCCGCCCTTCGCGAGGCGCTTGCCGACGCGCATGTAGAAGGGGACGCCGTGCCAGCGCCAGTTGTCGATGTGCAGCTTCAGCGCGACGTAGGTTTCCGTCATCGAAGTCGGGCTCACGCGCTCCTCGGTGCGGTAGGCGGGGACGGGCTTGCCGTTGATCGCGCCCGCGGCGTACTGCCCGCGGACGATGTCGCGCGCGACATCCTCTGGCGAGAGCCTGCGGAGTGAACGCACGACCTTCGCCTTTTCATCGCGCACGGCGTCGGCGGTGAGGCTCGTCGGCGGCTCCATCGCGGTGAGGCACACGAGCTGGAGCAGATGGCTCTGCACCATGTCGCGCAGCGCGCCCGCCTTTTCATAGTATGGTCCGCGCGCCTCGACCCCGAGCGTCTCGGCCGAGGTGATCTGCACGTGGTCGATGTAGCGGTTGTTCCACTGGCTCTCGAAGATCTGGTTCGCGAACCGCAGCACCATGATGTTCTGCGCGGTCTCCTTGCCGAGGTAGTGATCGATGCGGAACGTGTCGCGCTCGGCAAATGCGCGCGCGATGGATTCGTTCAGCGACTCCGCCGTCGCGAAGTCCGTGCCAAACGGCTTCTCGACGATCACGCGCGTCCACGCACCGGGGCGCGGCTTGTTCAGTCCGCTCTCGGCGATCATGCGCAGGATGAGATCGTA
>JAYWEO010000035.1:0-4143 GCA_043779225.1 Prosthecobacter sp. | reverse complement strand
AGGTCACGTGTAGCGGGCGTTCTGGTGTTGCGGGAGGAAGAAGGCGTGCAGGATCACGTCAATCTTCAGCAGCGCGGAGCGGTCGAGCACGAGCCAGTCGCCACTTTCTGTGAGCAGGCCGCGGCGCTTGAGTTCCGCGAACTGTGTGTCGAAACGCTGCGCGACATCCGTGCCGAATTTTTCCGTGAAGTAGCTGCGCGATACGCGACCGAGCTTGAGCTGCAAAATGAGTTCGCGGATGAGCTGCTCCTCGGTCGTGGTCCGCATCGCGCGACCGATCGGCAGTTCGCCTTTTTCCACGGCGGCGGTGTAGCTCTCGAAGTCTGGCAGGTTTTGAAAATGCACGCCGCCAAGATGGCTGAAACTCGCGACGCCGAGGCCGAGCAGGTCCGCGCCTTTCCACAGATCGTCGCGATAGATGAACTTCGTCTTCTGCGGATCGCGCACTGCGGTGGTCGCGCTCGTGACGGTGTAGCCGTTCGCCTCCAGCGCGGTGAAGGCCTCGTTCACCCAGCGGCGTTTCGTATGCCAGCACGCGACGGGCGCGACGAGTTTTCCCTCGGCTTCCATCTGCTTGAAGATGCCGGTATTGAACGGAATCTCCATCTGGTAAATCGTCACGCTGTCGGGCTGAAGCTCGATGAGCTTCGCGATGTTGCGCTGCCAGTTTTCATCCGTCTCCTCGACCATGCCGGCGATGAGGTCTATGTTGACCTGCGGAAAGCCGACGCTGCGCGCAAAATTGTAAGCGCGATAGATTTCGTCCTCGCGATGCGCGCGACCATTGATCTCCAAAATATGCTTGTCGAAATTTTCCACTCCGAGCGAAAGCCGCGTGACGCCGATCTGCCGCAGCGCGCTCAACTTGGCCTCCGTGAGCGTGCCGGGCTCGGCCTCGAATGCGACCTCCTCGACTTCATCCCACGGCAGCAGCGACTTCATGCGATCCGTGAGCATCGTGAGCTGCGAGACGGAGAGGTAGCTCGGCGTGCCGCCGCCAAAATACACGAACTTCGGCTTGCGCCCCGCGATGCGCGGCGAGCGCGCGTAGATTTCCAGCTCGCGCATGCCGTCGTCGAGGTAGCCTTTGATGTCGTCGGCGTTCTTGTCGGTATAGACGCGGAAGTAGCAAAAGTGGCAGCGCTTCCTGCAAAACGGGATGTGGAAATAGACGCCGAGCGGAGTGCCCTCCGGTGCCGGTGATGCGATCACCGCGCGCACTTCATCCACCTTCGACTTGTCCCAGAATGAGAACGGCGGGTAGTTCGCGACGAAGTAGTTGCCAGCGGTGGTCTCATCGCCATCAGCGAGCAGGCGGTCGAAGACTTCGGCAGTGGTGGGAGGCATGGTGCGCAAAGCTACGCACACGCCGGATGCGCAGGCAATCGTTTATTGTGTGTGCGTAGTAAATGACTCGCGGGTTTCCGTGTTCAGGCTCTCAGCGTTTGGACAGACTTTAGGTGACCATCAGGCATCCAGTTTTTGCGTAGTCGCTCCCTCGTTGATTTCGTGCAGTCAGAAAATTGCCCCACGCAGTTTGCACGAAGCGTCGAAACGCATCCGGGCGAATGAGTCGCCGGGGCACGCGCCTTGCATCACCCGGTCGTGCATGAATCTAATTCGTATGCCTCGTCGCCCATTCGCGGTTTCAGAAAGCCGCCGTCGCTGCCTCGCAAATGAGGGCTTGCCAGAGCGGGCGGCGCGTTGATTGTTCCGCGCGATCAAAACCGTGACCTCCGAGTTGGACATAGCCCATCAGCGACTTCTTCTGGCTGCCCAAGGCTATAGTGAACTGGGCCTGCCTGACCTCGCGCTCGATGAATTGGAACTGCTTCCCGAGCACGTCCGCGACAGCCCTCTTGGCATGGAATCGCGCCTTTCCGTGCTCATGCAGGCGAAGCGCTGGAAGGCCGCGCTCCCTGTGGGCCGCGAACTGTGCCGCGTCGCGCCGGACAAGACCGCCGGTTTCATCCACGCCGCATTCTGCCTGCACGAGATGGGAAAAAGTCGCGATGCGCTCGACCTTCTGAGCAGCGGCCCCTCTGCGCTGAAAGCCGAGCCAACCTATCACTACAATCTCGCCTGCTACGAAGCCGCGCTCGGCAACATCGAGCAGGCCCGCGCGCACCTGAACGTGAGCTTCGCGATGGACAAGTCGCTGAAAGACTTCGCGCGCACGGACCCGGATCTGAAGGCGCTGGAATTATCCGAAGGCAAGGGGAACTGAAGCCGCGCAAGCGAAGTGCATCCCAAGAGCGCATCCAGGAGCGCTCCACCGCGCGCCGCCGATTTTTCTTTGCGCCCCCGCGCCTTTGCGTGATCCACTTTTACCCCGCACCCTGAGATGGACACCGCCCGCATCGCCGCCCTCTTCCATGAAAATTTTGCCCTGCACGGCGAGCACGGCGCATCGTTGAGCATGTGGAAAGACGGACGCGAAGTCCTCTCGCTCGCTGCCGGTTGGTGCGACCGCGAGCGCACCGTGCCTTGGACGACTGCGACGCCGGTGCTCGTGTGGAGCGCCACGAAAGGCCCCGCCTCCGCGTGCGTCCTGCACGCGATGCAGCGGCACGGCCTCACACTCTGCACGCGCGTCGCCGAAGTGTGGCCGGAATTCTCCGCGCACGGAAAAGGCACGCTCACCATCGGCCAGACGCTCTCGCATCAGTCGGGCGTGCCCGCGCTCGATCGCACCGCGTCCGTCTTCGATCACGCCGCAGTCGCGCAGGCCATCGCCGAGCAAGCACCATATTGGGAGCCCGGCACCGCGCACGGCTACGGCCCGCGGCTCTTCGGCTATCTCCTCGATGAACTCGTGCGCCGCATCGCCCGCCGCACGCTCGGCGAATACTGGCGCACCGAGTTTGCGGAGCCACTCGGCCTCGATTTCTGGATCGGCGCGCCCGAGGACATCGTCGCAAAAGTCGCGCCCATTTTCCCGCCGAAAGCCGCGCCGCCGAAGGACCGCTTCTACACTGCATTCGTCACGCCCGGTTCGCTTACGCTCCGTGCATTCGGCTCGCCCGAAGGACTCAAAAGCGTCGCCGCCATGAACGCCCCCGAGGGCCGCCGCGCATCGCTGCCCGGCTTCGGCGGAATCGGCACCGCCGCCGCGCTCGCGAAGTTCTACACGATGCTCGCAACCGGCGGCGCGCTCGATGGCCGCACATTTTTCCAGCCGCAGACGCTCGCATGGATGAACACCACGCTCGCGCAGGGCGATGACCGCGTGCTGCTGATTGATACGGCATTCTCCGCCGGCTTCATGCGCGATCCGGTTTCATCCGCGGGAAAAAAGCATCGCGCGATGTTCGGCCCGTCGCTGTCCGCATTCGGCCATCCCGGCGCCGGCGGCAGCCACGCCTTCGCCGACCCGGAGCACCGCATCGCCTTCGCCTACGTGATGAACCAGATGGAGCCCGGCGTCCTCCCCGGCCCCAAGGCGCTGCGGCTCGTCGAGGCGACCTATGCGTGATGCGAAACATCGGCTTCCCCACGGCAACGATTGCGTCCTCTCGCTTGCTTGCCGAATTTCTATCGCAGCGGTCTCCTGCCGCGCGCTCCGTGCCAGAAACGAAGGATCCGCACGGTCTGCTTCGCCGAGTCAGGCCGGTAGATGATGAGATAGGAGCCGTGCGGAAAGAAGCGAGCGCCGGGTCTCTCCCGCATCGGCACGCCCATCTCGGGAGTGCCCGCCAGCGATTCAGCCTTCGCGATGAGCGCCATGCCGAACCGTTCAGCCGCCGCAGGATCGTCGCCCGCGATGCGCTCAACGATGCGTCGCAAATCCTGCTGGCTGCGCAGGGAGAAAATTACCGTCCAGTCCATTTCCGCACGGCTTGCCGCAATTCGTCGCCGGTCAGGCCGCGTCCGTCATCAATCTCGCGCTCCGCCTCATCGAGCGAACCCAGCAATTCCGCACGGTCCGCGTCGTCCAGCGCATCCATCCCGAAGCGGCGCGACAGCAGGCGATTTTCCAGCGACTCCCGCTCCGGCCCCGAAAGGCATTCGATGGCTTTCTCGATTTCAGCTGTGGTGCTCATGGCGTGGAAAATAGCACGCAGTGCCGGACGCTGGCAAGGCGGTGGAGGCAAAAACGCGGAGCATCACTGCCACGAGACGATGTCGTCCCGTGCGTCGTTG
>JAYWEO010000034.1:0-4531 GCA_043779225.1 Prosthecobacter sp. | reverse complement strand
TGGAAGAAGACTGGCGCGGCGAAGCAGATCGAATCGATGCGATCGAGCACGCCGCCGTGGCCGGGGATGAGTTCGCCGTAGTCCTTCACGCCGCGGTCGCGCTTGATCGCGCTCATCACCAGGCCGCCAAAAAAGCCCATGGCGACAATCACCGCGGCAAGTCCTGCGGCCTGCAACGGGTTGAACGGCGTGCTCCACCAGAGCGCTGCGCCGACGCCGACCGCAGAGAGTCCGCCGCCGACGAGTCCCTCGATGGTCTTGTTCGGGCTGAGCTTCGGCGCGACGGGATGTTTGCCGCACAATTTTCCCCAGACGTATTGCAGCACGTCGGAGAGCTGCGCGATGCACACGAGGAAAAAAATCAGCCGCACATTCCCAGACCGCGTGCCGGTGACATTCAACATGAGGAGCGCGGGGACGTGGCTCACGCAATACACGCAGAGCATGAGGCCCCATTGCGTCTTGGCGGTGCGCTCGAGGAAGTGCTCCGTGTCGCCCGCGAGTGCATTCCGCATCGGGATGAAAAGGAATGCATAGACCGGGATGAGGATCACGAAGAGCCCGTACCACCCGGTGCCGAGCGTCCAGTAGTGCAGCGGCAGGATGATGAAGAACGACCAGAACAGTGAGCGATGATCCGCGCGGCGCGTGGGCGTGAGTGTGATGAATTCGCGCAGTGCGAGGAATGACGTGAGGGCAAACATGATCACGAGAGCGGTGCGCCCCAGTGCGAGCGCGCTGCCGAAGATAGCGGCCATCATCCACCATGCACGCGTGCGTGCGTTCAGGTTGTCCACCACGCGCCGTCCGCTCTCGCTCTTCACGCGCATGGAAAGCACTGCGCCGATGATGCTGGCCACAATGAGCAGCGCGAGCACGCCGCCGAGGAGAATGAGGGTCTGCCGATCCAGATTCATGATGGGCGCAGCGCCAGCATGGCCTCGCGGGCGCGGGTGAGAAAATCGAGTTTGGCCTCACCTTCCGCGAGCCGCAGCGGTTCGCCGAAGCTGACCGAGCAGAGCATCGGCACGGGCAGGATTTCGCCTTTCGGCAGCACGCGGTTCAGGTTCTCGATGAAGACCGGCACGAGCGCGATTTCAGGCTTCGCCTTGGCGATATGGAAAAGGCCGGGCTTGAAGGGATTCACCTCGCCGTCGGGGTTGCGCGTGCCTTCCGGGAAAATGATCAGTGACTCGCCGCCGGTCAGCGCTTCCAGCATTGGCGTGAGCGGATTGCTCTCGCGTGTGACGGTGCGCCGCTCGATGAGGACCGCGCGGAAGACATTCCCGGCAAGCCATTCGCGCACGCCGCCTTTCCAATAGTCGCGCGCGGCCACCGGGCGTGTCTTGCGTCGCAATTCCGAGGGGAGCGCCGACCACAGCAGGACGAAATCGAGGTTGCTCGTGTGGTTTGCAAAATACACGCGCTGCTCGGCGACGGGCGCGCAGCCGTGCCAGCGCGCGCGCACGCCGGTGAGGACTCGCGTGAACCATGCGATGCAGGAAGCCGTCATGCTGAGCGCCGGTAGGCCCGCACGATGCGGCGGGCAGCCGTCACCGCGGTGCCGAGCACGATGAAGGCGAGAGCCCACGCGAGGATGTTGCCGGTGAAATGGAAGAGCAAACCGGCGGCCGCGGCGAGCAGCCCCACGGTGAGGAAAAACATGCGCTGCGGCTTGGCAAGCGGGCCCCTGAAGTCCTGGCCCTGGCCGAGCGAAGCGCCGAATGCGCGCACATACGCGGTGAAGACGGCGAGCAGCGCGGCGGCGAGGCCGAGCGCGGTGTGCCCGCACGCGAGGCCCGCGCCTGCGAGGAACAGCGAGTCCTCGATGCGATCCGGGATTTCGTTGAAGAGATCGCCGCCTTTGGATTTCTGCCCGCCTTCCACGGCGACGAGGCCGTCCATCATATTGCACATGAGCCGGCCTTGCACGCAGACCGCGGCGATGAGCATGCCGAGCCACGCTGCGATCCATCCGCGCGTGATCATCCACAGGATTGCAAACGCGACGATCGAGAGCACGACGCCGAAGATCGAGATGCCGTTCGGTGTGATTTTCGCCCGCACAAGCGCCGCCGCAAACTTCCGCACCCAGCCATAGGATCGCGACTTGAGCGGACGCCGATCCGCCGCTTCGGAGGTGGAGGTGGGATCAGCCATTCGCTCTCGCGTATCGCAAGCGTCGCTTCCACACAAGCGCACGGAAACTATTTTGCGGAGTGGCGTTGTGGAGCGCTGGCGTCCTTGCCGGCCACATCGCGCGCGAGGCGCCATGCCATGAATGTGCGGCTTCGCCGTTTGTTTGCGGCCTTCGGGGACGCCGGCGCTCCACGGCAATGCTTGCGTCGCGGCGTGCGGCGGGTGTTCATCGCGGCGACGATGGACTCCGCCGAATTCGACAAGCGACATGTGTGGCATCCGTTCACGCAGATGCGCGAGTGGAATGCCGGCGAGCCGCTGGTGATCACGGAGGCCGAGGGCGCGGTGCTGCGCGACGCGGAGGGGCGTGAGTATCTCGATGGGAATTCGTCCATCTGGACGAATCTGCACGGGCACCGCAGGCCGGAGATCGATGAGGCGATCCGCGAACAGCTCGGGCGTGTGGCGCACACGTCGTTCCTCGGGCTGACGAATGATGTCGCGCCACAATTTGCGCACGAGCTGCTGAGTGCATTTTTGCAGAGCGATGAGCCGGAGGGATGGCGCGTGTTTTTTTCCGATGATGGATCCACGGCGGTGGAGGCGGGGCTGACGATGATCCATCAGGCACGGCAGCAGCGCGGAGAAAAGGAGAGGCGTGTGTTTGTGTCGCTCAGCTCGGGGTATCACGGCGACACGGTGGGAGCGATGAGCGTGGGGCACAGCGCGCTTTTTCACGGGACGTATCGCGGGCTGATGTTCGAGAGCAGGGAGGTGATGTCGCCTGCGTGCTACCGGTGTCCTTTCAATCGCGCCGCACCGGAACGTGGCCGTGATGCGCGCACGACGCGCCAGTGCGAATGGGAGTGTGTGGGCGAGGTGCGAAAGGCGTTCGATGAACTGGGCGATGCGGCGAGTGCCTTCGTGATGGAGCCGCGTGTGCAAGGCGCGGCGGGGATGACGATGCACGCGGAGGGATACCTTACGCGTGTCGCTGCGCTGTGCCGCGAGCGCGGCGTGTGGCTGATGCTCGATGAAGTGATGACGGGCTTTGGGCGCACGGGCGCGATGTTTGCATCGCAACATGACGGGGTGACTCCCGATGTGGTCGCGATGGGGAAGGGGATCACGGGCGGCTACATGCCGCTGGCGGCGACGGTGGCAAGCGCGGAGATTTTCGCGGCGTTCGATGGCGAATATTCGGAGTGGCGCACGCTTTTCCATGGGCACAGCTACAGCGGGAATCAGCTCGGCTGCGCCGCGGCGCTGGCGAGTCTGCGGCTGCTGCAGACGGCGCATCCGATGGCGCATGTCCGTGCGCGTGGTGAGAAAATGTGCGCGCTGGCGCAGCGGTTTTGGGAGCATCCGAACGTGGGCGATGTGCGGTGCGAGGGGATGATCTGCGCGATCGAGATCGTGGAGGACTTTGCGACGCGGCGGAAATTTCCCGCCGTGCAGCGCATCGGCTTTCGCGTGAGCGAGGCGGCGCGCATGCACGGGCTGATCACGCGCTGCGTCGGCGATGTGCTGGTGCTGATGCCGCCGTACTGCGTGAGCGAGGAGCAGCTCGCGCAGGCGGTGGAGGCGTTGTGGCGGGCGCTGGATGAGGTGCTGGTGTGGTGAAGCGTGTGGTGAAGCGTGTGGTGAAGCGTGTGCGCGCAGGCTCACAATTTTTTGACAAACCACCGATCGCGCTTTGGCACGCCGCGCGGCAAGGTCGCCGCATGAAAACCGTGTTGCTGATCCTTCTCACCGCGCTGGGATTTTCCACCGCTGCTCCTGCACAGGACAGCCCTGCGGCGAAGGCCAGGCGTTCGGACTTCGATGAGACCACGCGTTTCGTATTCCACGCCGTCCTCGAAGGGCTCTACGAGGACGGCCTGTCGGATGCGGACGTGAAGCAGATCCTCATGCGCAAGGAAAAGCAGACCTACTTCCATTTCATCTACTCGTGCCCGCTGTGCGGCGCGACCATCTGGGCGCTGGAGGCATACCGGGAGCGGCCCAAGAGTTTTTACGGACTGAAATTCGACGGTTCGACTTTCGGCCCTGGCCTCACGGAGGCGCAGCACGCGCAGCTTTTCAGCGACGATCCGAAAGTGCGCCTCACGGTGATCAATGCCCTCGTGCAGACGTGGCTCGAACGCCGCATGAAGGCGATGCGGCTCACCGACGCCGAGCGCGCGCAGCTCCTTGAGGCGCTGGAAAAGAAACGCCAGGCCGGGATGGATGCGCTGGTGAGCTTCCGCAAAAAGCAGCACGGCGAAAATTTCGGAGTTGCCGAGGCCGCACCCGCCTACGTGGGGCTCGAAGAATGCGCCGTGTGCAATGCCGCAGTGGGCAAGCCGATGAAGCTGCCTGCGGAAAAGCCGAAGTAGCTGGCGGCAGCGCG
>JAYWEO010000033.1:0-6035 GCA_043779225.1 Prosthecobacter sp. | reverse complement strand
GAAAAGTGACGGTGGTCGGGCACGGCGAGAGCGCGGTAACGGCGTGGTTTTTGCAGAAGATCACGTTCGCGACGGTCGAGTCTCCGTTCGAGAACAACGTCGCGCCGGAGGTATTCACGGGTGCGCCGCGGCGGAACTGGATTGATGATCTCGTGCTGGAAAAATTGCGCGAACTGAACATCCCGCCATCGGCACGCTGCACGGACGAGGAATTTTTGCGCCGCGTTTATCTCGACACGATCGGCGTGCTGCCGACGGCGGGCGAGGTGCGCGCTTTTCTGGCGGACGCGAACGCAGGAAAGCGGGATCGCGCGATCGACCAGGTGCTGAAACGTCCGGAGTTCACAGACTACTGGGCCTACAAATGGAGCGACCTGCTGCTGGTCACGAAGCGCAAGCTGCCGCTGCCGGCGGTGTGGGCGTATTATAAATGGATCCGCGACCAGGTGGCGACGAACACGCCGTGGGATCAGTTCGCGCGGCGTCTGCTCATGGCGCGCGGGAGCACGCTGGAAAATGGGGCGGCGAATTATTTCGTGATGACGCCGGACCCGCGCGACATGTCGGAGAAGACGTCCGTGACTTTCCTCGGCATCTCGACGAACTGCGCGCGCTGCCACAATCACCCGATGGAGAAATGGACGAACAACGACTACTACGGCTACGCCAATCTGTTCGCGCGCGTGCGGTTCAAGAATGGCACGGGCGGCGATGGCGACCGCATCGTGTTCGCGGCGGATGATGGCGACCTCGTGCAGCCGCTCACGGGCAAGCCGCAGACACCGCGTCCGCTCGCGGGAAAGATGCTCGCGCAGGATTTTTCCGGCGACCGACGCGAGGCGCTCGTGGAGTGGCTCACTGCGCCGGAGAATCCGTATTTCTCGCGCGCGATCACGAACCGCGTGTGGGCGAATTTTTTTGGCGTCGGACTCGTCGAGGCCGTGGACGACATCCGCGAGACGAACCCGGCAAGCAATGAGGCGCTCTTTTCCGCCGCGGCAAAATGGCTGCGGGACAACCGCTACGATCTGCGCGCGCTGATGCGGGAGATTTTGCAGAGCGAGACATACCAGCGCAGCAGCGTGCCGCTGCCGGGGAACAAGGACGACTCGCGCTTTTACTCGCGCTACTATCCGAAGCGCCTCATGGCCGAGGTGCTGCACGATGCGGTGGCGCAGGTCACGCAGGTGCCGACGATTTTCAAGACGAAAAATCCGTATGACCAGGGCGACAAGGGCGATGCGTTCCCCGTCGGCTGGCGCGCGGTGCAGCTCCCGGATGCGAATACGGACAGCTACTTCACGCGCGTCTTCGGCCGCCCGTTGCGCGAGCAGACTTGTGAGTGCGAACGCACGGAGGAGCCGAATGTGACGCAGGCGCTGCACATCGCGAACGGTGACACGCTGAACGCGAAGCTGCGCGATGCGACGAGCATTGCGGCGAAGGTCATCGCATCGAACCAGCCCCTCGCGCAGTGGCTCGATGATGCGTATCTCGCGGCGCTCGGGCGCAAGGCGACGGCGGGCGAAGTGCAGTCCGTCGAGGGCGCGCTCGCGGGAGCGAAGGAGGAGAAGCGTGCGGTGATCGAGGATGTGCTTTGGGCGCTGATGAGCAGCCGGGAATTTATTTTCAATCACTGAGCGCGCGTCGGAGTCAGACAGAGGTAAGGCGCACGAGTGACCGTGCATCCGGGGAGCGCCCGCGCCGCGCGTGCTGTGCTGTGCGCCCCGCGCGGCACATCGGCCGTCCGTTTGTGAACGGATGACTCGGGTATCCGGGTGTATTCCGCGTGGGCGCGGAATACTGCACGCGAGGCGCGTGCGCTCCCCCGATCCACGCCGTCCTGATTCGGAGCGGCTACTTTCCCTCGCGGGCGAGCTGCTCGGCGCGCTCGTAGTTGTTGCGGAATCGGTCGGCGAGCTCCTTGGCGAGGCGGACTTGCTCGATTTTGCTCTCGCCTTCGGAGAGCGCCTTGCGGATGCGGCCGGATGCGATGGCGTAGTCCACATGCGCGACATCCTCGAATGCGGCGAGCGCCTCTGGCGGGAAGTGGCCGGTGCGTTCCTTCGCGTCGCACAGCGCGCGCCACGCGGCAGTGAGTTCGCGGTGCGGGTCAATGCACATCACGCGCACGGTGAATGCGATGGTGCCGAACAGCGGGCCGGTGCGCTTGCCGTCGTAGGAAAAATGCTTCGCGGCCTCGTAAGGCAGCACGTCGGGATCGCCGCGATGCGCGCGGTGGGCCTCGGTGTAAAGCTCGGGCAAAATCGGCAGCCTGCGCAGCGAGTGGTGGCGCGGGCCGCCGGGTTCGCCGGCGCGGTAGGCCCACAGTTTCTGTCCGTCGCCCATGACAAACTCGATGAAGGCGTGCGCGAGTTCCGGGTGCGGTGCGCCGCGCAGGAGCGCGATGGGATCCACGCCGTAGCTCGTGCCGCCTTCCGCATCGCTGTAGCGGATGCGCGAGGAGCCGTCGGCACGGCGCACGGTCTCGCTCTGGAAGCGGCCGTAGAAATCAATCGTCATGCCCGCCGTCGCCTCGCCGGCCTCGATGTCGAGGGCGATTTTCGCGGAGGAGTCGGAGAAGTAGCGCGCATTCGCGGAGATGCGCTGGATGAGGCGCATGGCGCGCTGCCAGCCCTCGGCAGTGGTCGTGGCGTCATCCCTGCTGCGCTCGGTGGCGGTGAGATTCATCTGCTGCTGGATGAGCATCTCGAAGGCTTTGTTCGACGAACTGCTCTGCGTGGGATTTGCGAGTGCAAGCGAGCGGAAGTAGCGCGGGTCGGCGAGGTCGGCCCATGTGCGCGGCTCGGGAAGTCCTCGGCGTGCGAGCTGGTCACGGTTTGAGGCGATGCCAAATGCGCCGATGGTCGTGCCGACCCACAGGCCGCCTTCGTCGTAGTAACGCTCGCCGCCCACGATGGGCGGGATGGGTTTGCCGATGCCGAACAGCCCGGGATGCTCGCGCACGTAGCCGCAGTCGGTGAGCATTCCCGCGCCGGCGGCCTTTTGAAAATCGTAGGAGCCGCCGCCGAAGAACACGTCAATGTTGCTCGTGACACTCGACGCGAGAAATGCGCGGCGCGAGGCCTGCCGCGCGGTGTCTTCGGCGGGCGATGCCGCGAGGACGGTCTTCGAGTCCATGAAGCCCTGCTGCGCGTCGTTGTTCCAAGTGCGCCCAAGTTTGCCGCGCCAGTGATTTTCAAATCCCGCGGCGTATGCGCCTTCGAGGTAGCGGTAGATTTCGCTCGTGCCGCCGGGCGTGAGCCATTGCAGCAGCACGGTGCGCCCGGTCTTTTTCCGATACCATTCGCGGAATGCCTCGCCGAACTCGGAGCGGATGGCCTCGTTATGCGGCGTGATGACGGTGAGCGTGTCCTGCCCGCGCAATGCCGAGCTGTCGCCACGCGGGCGCAGCACGACGGGGCCGAGCACGACGGCGAGGATCGCGATGACGAGGGCGAGGGTCTTTCCCATGCGTGCGGATTTCTACGCGGGCAGCACGACGACGTCGTCGGGCTCCACGCTGGCAAAGAGCGCGGCCTGCTCGCTGCCGAATGCGAAGCGCGGGTTCAGCTCGAAAATCTTCAGCATCTGCGCGCCGGACTCGAAGCGGTACTGCGCCATTTCGCCGAGATACACGCGCTCGCGGATGGTGCCCGGGATGGAATTTACCGGCGCGGCGGCGGTGGAAAGTCGCAGCGTCTCAGGGCGCACGCTGAGCGTGACTTTCTGCCCGGCAGCCGGCGTCCAGCCGTGCGCGGTGCCGGTGAAGCAGCCGAGCGCGGTCGTGACGACGGGCTGCGCGCCTGTGGTGGCGATGGTGCCCTCGATGAAATTCGTCTCGCCCATGAAATCCGCGACGAAGCGCGACGCCGGGCGGCGATAGACTTCGGCGGGTGCGCCATGCTGGCGGATGTGGCCACCTTCCATCACCGCGATGCGATCGCCGACGCTGAGCGCCTCCTTCTGATCGTGCGTCACGTAGATCGCCGTGAGCCCGGCCTCCTTGCAGATGCGGCGGATTTCGCCGCGCATCCCGATGCGGAGTTTGGTGTCGAGATTCGAGAGCGGCTCGTCGAGCAGCAGGCAGCGCGGGCGGATGACCATCGCGCGGGCGAGCGCCACGCGCTGCTGCTGGCCGCCGGAGAGCTGGTTGATTTTGCGCGCGGCGTATTCGCCCATCTTCACGGAATCGAGCGCGGCGGCGACACGACGGGTGATTTCCGCGCGCGGGATGCGCCGCTCCTCGAGTCCGAACGCGACATTCTGCGCGACTGTCATGTGCGGCCACAGCGCGTAGCTCTGGAACATCATGCCTGTATTGCGCTGGTGTGGCGGCAGCGAGGTCACATCCTCGTCGCCGAAGAAAACTTTTCCGCCATCGGGCGGATAGAATCCAGCGATGCTGCGCAGGAGCGTCGTCTTTCCGCATCCGCTCGGGCCGAGGAGGAAAAAGATGTCGCCGGGGCCGATCGTGAGGTTCAGCGAATGCAGCGCGACGCTGTCGCCGAAACGCTTGGTGAGGTTTTCGATGCGGATGGAAATCACGGCCTTCTTGCCGTTTTAGCGGCGTGATTTGAAAATGGCAAATGCACTTGCCGGAATGGCAGTGTCCAAATTTTGAAGGCGGGAAGGCAGAAAAAGATGCAAAGCTGCTCGCGTAAGAGCCGTGACGTCCATCTTGTTCCCTCTTCTTTCCTGCCTTCCTGCCTTCCAAATTCAAATCAGGACGCTGACTGCCGGACGATGCCGTGGCAGTGCCCGCTGGCGGCGCATTTTGCCCCTCAAAATGGCTGTCCACTGCCAAAAACACCGCTGGCGTGTCTTTTTCCTAGCAAGAGTGCCTCTCCACCAAGTATCTACCCGTCCTAGATGATTCGCCGCGACTATCTCATCGTCGGTGCTGGCGCTGCCGGGGTGGCAGCGTGTGAAGCAATTCGCTCCGCCGACAAGCGGGGGAGCATCATGCTGATCAGCGCCGAACCCCACCCCGGAGTGACACGCCCGGACCTGCTGCCCGGCCTGCTTGGCGCAAAGGCCACGCCGGTCGAAAAACTGCTCGTGAGGGACGCGGCGTGGTTTTCGCGGATGAAGGTGGACCTGCGGCTGAATACACTCGTCACCCAGTTCAGCATCGAGCAGCGCGCGGCGGTGCTCGCGACGGGGCAGGCGGTGAAATTTGAAAAGGCGCTGCTCGCGACCGGCAGCCGCGCCCGGCGTCCCGGCGTGGCGGGTGCGACTCTTGGCAATGTGTTTTACGTCCGCACGGCGCGCGATCTTTCCGGCCTGCGCGAGGTTGTGGAGACGGAGAAAAATGTCGTCGTCGTCGGAGGCGGACTGGTCGCGACAGAGACTGCCGTGCTCTTGCGAAAGCTGAAGCTGAATGTGACGCTCATCACGCGTTCCGCGGCGGTGTGGACACGCTTCCTCGATCTGGAGACCGCGACCTGGCTCACAAATTATCTCATCGGCAATGGCGTGAAAGTCATGGTGAGTGAGCACCTGAACGGCTTTGAGGGCCGCACCGTGCTCCAGCGCGTGCAGACCAAGAGCGGCCAGCGTCTCGATACGACAGTCGCCGTCTGCGCGATGGGATCGGAGCCGAATCTGCAACTCGTATCAGCCTCGCCGCTCTGGTCGCAGAATGGCTGCCCCGTCACCGAACGGCTCGAAAGCGACGAACTCGGGATTTTCGCCGCAGGCGACATCGCGCTCTACCCAAATCCCGTGATGGGCGGAATGCGCCGCGAAGAGCATTGGGACGCCGCGCTCGCGATGGGCGCCGCCGCGGGCTACAACATGGCCGCGAAGAAGATGGTGAATTTTACCTACATCCCATGGTTCCGGAGCAGCATTTTCGACCTGGATTTCGACTTCGTGGGCGACTTCACGCGCACGCCGACACGTGTGGAAATCGACGGCGACCGCGCGAAGAAGCGGAAGTTCACGCTGAAGTGCTACCAGCTCAACAAGCTCACCGGCGTCGTCTTCTGCAACGAGGACGAGAAGAAGGTGAAGGCGGCGCGCGCGGAGTT
>JAYWEO010000032.1:0-4399 GCA_043779225.1 Prosthecobacter sp. | reverse complement strand
TCGTCGAGCAGGCAAACCAGAGCCGGCGCCCGCTCGCGATGACGGATCCCGACAACGCGAATTCCCGCCGCATCACCGCGATCGCCGCGCGCCTGATCGGCGACGAAAGCGCCGAGCACATCGCACAGCACGGCCCCGAGAAGCAGCACGCAGCCGCTTAAATATTTCGCCCGATCCCCAACCACCACCCGAGACACCCATGATGCCACCAGCCCAGCCACTCCCTTCCCCGCTGCCGAATCCATTCCAGGCACGCCCGAATCCCCTCGCCGATCCGCTCATGGATCTCATCGGCTCCGCGCCGTCGCAGGATCCGGGCAAGGGCATCGTGCCGTTTGCCCCGGCGGGTGATTTCGTGAGCCACTTCGGGCTGCGGGAAAATCCGTTCGCGGACTGCGTGCATCCCGCATTTTTCTTCCGCACGGACGGCCACTCCGATGCGTATCGCAGCATGGCGCTCGCGGTGGATTTCCGCGCATCGCTCGGCATGGTCACCGGCCCGAGCGGCACGGGCAAGACGCTCGTGAGCCAGCTCCTGCTGAACCATTTTGAAGAGCCAAAGCACCGCGTCGTGCTCGTGCTCGTCACGCCCGGCCTCAGCAAGACCGGCCTGCTGCGCGAAATCCTCTCCGAGCTGAATCTCGCGCTGCCCGCCGGGATCGCGCGCGTGCAGGATCTCGTGAAGTCCCTTTCCAACCACATCATCGAGATGCACGAGCAGGGCCAGCGCCTCGTCATCATCGTGGACGAGTGCCACCTGCTCTCCTCGGACTGCCTGCACATCATCCGCACGATCAGCAACATCGAGACCCCGCAGGAAAAGCTCGTGACGTGCCTGCTCTTCGGCGAGTCGCGCCTCGCCCAGCGCCTCGAGCACACGAGCTACGCCTCGCTCAGCAACCGCATCTACATGCGCAGCGAACTGCACCCGCTCACCGCCGGCGAAGTCGCGCAGTACGTGAAATTCCGCCTCATGACCGCGGGACGGCTCGATGAACTTTTCACCGAGCCCGCGCTCGCCGCACTGCACGAAGGCTCCGACGGCATCTGCCGCAGCGTGAACAAGCTCGCCATGCTCAGCCTCATCGCGGCCGCCGACCGGCGCGTCTCCATCGTGGATGACTCCATCGTGCGCACCGCCGCAAAGCGGATGTGATGAAACCGCATTCCCCTCGCCCGGAGCCGGCGCCAAAATCGAAGACCGCATTGCGCCGCGGCCACTTCACACCGGGACCGCGCATCGGCGGAAAGACGCAGCCGCCGCGCATCGGCACGGCAACGACCCTCGCGGAGCAGGCGATGCTCTTTGCCGAAGCGGCGCGCGTGGAACCTCCCGAACTGAATCACACCGAGGACTGACGTGGGCGGAGGGCGGACCGGAGCGTCCGCATCATCTCACTGCGCCTCGGAGTTCTCGATCCCGATCTCATCGAGCCAGCATTTCGCGGCCTCCTTCGACGGGCTGATAAAGCCGACCCAGTCGAGCTTCGTGAACAGCTTTCCCGCGAAGGGCAGCTTTTCAAAATGCTGCGGCTGCGCGCCGGGCAGCGTGAGCGTGAGGTCGAACGTGTAGTCACGCCCGTCGCCGATTTTTGCGCGGACGTCCACATGGACCCACGTATTTGCAGGCACATCCGCGAGCTTGCGGCCCTGTGAAATGAGCGCGCCTTTGCGAAACTCAAACATCGGCCCGGACTGGTACGCCTTGCCGTTGATATTCGTATTGTCGCGCCACTCGTGGACGAGGTGGTAGTCTGCTTCAAGCTTCACATCGAACGCGACGTGCGTGGTGCCCTGCCCGTGCATGGCCAGGTAGTAAAAATGCGGCTCGAATGCGGGATTCACATCCGGCCCGTCGGTGAGCTGCAGGCAGCGTGCGCCCTTCGCTGCGCCTTCGCCGACGACTTGGATCAGGCCGTCTTTTTTCTTGTAAACACCCTGCGCCTGCGCGGGCTTGCCGCCGATCGCGGTGCCTTCAAATCCGTCCGCAAGCTTCATCGCGGGCGCCTTCGGTTTCACGCCGTATTTCATCGGGCCAAAATCGGTCGCCGCGAGCTTGCGCCACGCGTCATCACCAGTGACTCCCGCGATGCGCCAGTCGAATGGCTTGAAGCCGATCTTCAGCGCGGGCGACTCGGGGCGCAGCGTGAAGTCGCCTTTCTCCGGTGCGACAAAAAGCGGATCGGCGATCACGCTCTCCGCGTCGTGGCCGAAGTTGCGCCACTCGTCCCAAGTCCTGCCCGCGAGATCGAAAGGCTCCCCCAGTTTCCAATACACATTGCGCTCGGTATGCACGCGGCCATCGAACCAGTTCTTGTCCACGTGGCCGAAGAGCCGGCCTTCGCGGAACAGCACAATGTTCTGCTCGAAGGCGAACGCCATAAATTCCTCCGGCTTGCTGCGACGGATCTGCACCTCGCGTTGAAAAGCGAAGATGTTGTTTCGGATGATGTTCCCGCGTCCGTAGTGCTGGTGATAGCCGCCATCCTGCGTGTCGTGGACGAGATTGTTTTCCCACACGATGCCCGTGCTGCCCTCGTCATTATACATGCCCCAGCCGCCGTAGCTCAGGCAGCCGATGTCGTGCATGTGGCAGCCGCGGATGATCGTGCCCGGCTGCGGCCCGAGCGTGTACACCGCGCCCATGTCGCTCAGCTCCGCCCAGCCGAGATGATGCAGATGGCAATATTCGACGGTGTTGCGCGCGCACGGCGTCGGCCTGTAGCCCCAAGTCCACCCGATGCTCACCGAGCTGTAGAAAAAATCGCCGATGTCGCAATGCCGCAGCGTGCAGTCGCTCGCGTGGAAGATGAGCGCGCCGATGCCAGCCGGAAATACGCGGCCACCGGACTGGATGATGCAGTTATCCACGAGCACATGGTGCGTGTGATCCGGGCCGTCCTTCGGCACGCTGGGGTCGCCGATTTTCACACCGCCCGCGCCGAGGTCGTGGATGTGGCATTTGCGCAGCGTGATGTCGCTGCACCCGCGACGGAACCACGCGGCGTAGGTCATCGTGTGCGCAAATTCGCAATCCTCGAACGCAATGTCGCGCGCGCCGTCGGCCTCGATCGCTGCGATGAGCTGCGAGTCCGCCTGGCCGAAGAACGCGCCGCCCTCGGGAGTCGTCCACGCCTGATGTTCAAAGTGCAGCCCGCGGAAAGTCAGCTTGCTCACGATTCCATTATTTTTCGGATCGCCGCGCAGCACGATCCACTGCGGCACGACCGGCGCCCGCACATCCGCGACCGTCTCGCCCTGGCGCGGGATGTAAAGCAGCTGGCCCTCGTGATCGAGGAACCACTCGCCCGGCGCATCGAGCGCGGCTCGGTAGTTTTCCAGCCGCAGATTGTGAAACGGCGCGAGCGAAAAGAACTCGCGCTGGAGCGCCCCGGTGAATTGCAGCGTGCCGTCGGTGTCCGCGTTCTCCACGCGGTGCCGCGCCACGTCCCACGAGAAATAGACGTTCACATTCACCTCGCGTTTTTCCTCCGTGGAAAGTCCCGCGAGATCCTTGGCAAACTTCGGCTCGATGCTCAGCAGCGTCTTGCCCGCATCGCCGGTGGGCTTCGCGTCATGCGGCGGTTTCTGCGGCTGGCCCATCGCCTGGATGAAGCCCTCATTCGGGGTCCGCGCCCGCGTCGCGCGCTGGCCATTTACCCACAGTCCCTCGAAGCGCCACGCGGGATCCACCTTCGCGGTCCACATCCCGTCCTTCATCGCGCCTTCGATTTTCTTGCCACCCGTGATGATCACTTTCGCACCTGCATCCGCTTCGTAAGTCACACCACTGTCCTGCGGCTCCAGCACGACCGGCTCCGCGATCGCATACGTGCCCGCCGAGAAAATCACGCGCGCCTCGCTCCTGTCCCCCGCCACGCGCGCCTTGCGCACCGCATCGCGCGCACCGGCGAATGTCGCCTGCGCGCCATCGCCACCATCCTTTCCATCCGGCGCGACGCGCACGGTGAACGCATGCAATGGGTGCGCCGAGATCGCGAGGATGCACGGGAGGATGAGGCGGAAAATTTTCACTCCACACCGTTACTGGGAGACCCGCCACTGTGGCAACGCGGCAGAACAGTTTCGAGCAAGGCGTCTCGCAATAGTTCCTTTCTTTGGACATTGAGCGTCGGACGTTGAGCGTCGGACGTTTGGACGTTTGGCCCCGCGCAGCGGCTTCGCCAGTTCACGACGCGTGTCGAGATTTGCACCGCGCCCGCGGCGGGCTGAACGTCCAACGTCCAACATCCAATAAAGAAGCCGCGCGCGTTTCCTTTCGCGGGCTTCACTCCCGATGGGGAGTGGCGGAGAGAGAGGGATTCGAACCCTCGATACGGTTTAACCCGTATGACGCTTTAGCAAAGCGTTGCTTTCGACCACTCAGCCATCTCTCCGG
>JAYWEO010000031.1:0-2767 GCA_043779225.1 Prosthecobacter sp. | reverse complement strand
GCGCCGTGTAGCGCTGCGTGAGCGTGGCTTGCACCACGGGATATTCCACGCGCCGATCGCCGTCCAGCACCTGCACGGGGCGCATGTCATTCGAGTAGGGAATGCCGAAGTATTCATCGAACCCACGATGCGTCGGCAGCCACTCCGGCTGCGCATGGCCGAGGTGCCATTTGCCGATCATGCCCGTCGCATAGCCCGCCTGCTTCAGCACCTGCGCGAGCGTGATTTCACTTTCCGGCAGATGCAGCGCATGCGCATCCGGTCCGCCGTCGGGCGCGGGATTTTGATTCATGCCGCAACGAAACGGATAGCGCCCCGTGAGCAGCGAAGCCCGCGTCGGCGCGCAGTATGGCATGGGGCAGTTGAAATGCGTGAGCTTCGCCCCCTCCGCCGCCATGCGGTCAAGATGCGGGGTCTTGAACTTCGTCTCCCCGTAGCCCGACAGATCACCATAGCCGAGATCGTCGGCGAGGAGGATCACGATGTTGGCCTTTGCATCCATCGCGCTGAGTTTGCTGGCCGCGGCGAAAAGGACGGCGAGGAGGAGAGGGAGGAACTTCATGGTGCGGATGGTGCCTTGGAGAAATCGAAGACGCGCGGCTTTCCTTTGGCGGGAACGAGCGTGATGGGTTTACGGAATCAGCGGCTTCAGCGCCTTGCCGTCCTTGTCCACGGGATAAACGGCGGCCTGTTTTTCTAAACCGGCGGCGAGGCCCTGCATCATGCGCTTGAGTTCGGCAGGCTCGGTGGCGGCGAGGTTCTTTTGCTCGAAAGGATCAGCCTTCAGGTTGAAGAGCTGGTAGTGCGAGCCTTCCGAAACTTCGGACGGAAAGTAGTGGTAGATCACCTTCCAGTCGCCGTCGCGGAATGAGGTGAAGTAGTCGCTGCGATGCGGCGAGTGCGGATAGTGCATCAGGAATTTTTCGTCGCGTGCAGCGTCGCGCTTGCCAGTGAGCAAAGCGTCGAGACGCGCGCCGTCCACGGCATGATTTTTCGGAGCCGCGCTGCCGGTGAGCGCGAGGATGGTGGGGAACATGTCATACACTGCGGCCTGCTGCGTCTGCACTCCGCCGACGGCGATCGGCAGGCGCTTTTGAAATGCGTTTACCCCATTCGGCTTCACCCACGCGGCGATGAATGGCACGCGCATGCCGCCTTCGTAGTGGGATCCTTTTTTTCCGCGCAGCGGTGCGGCCGAGGCGACTGCATGGGGATCGCCGAGCGGTGCATCGGAGCCGTTGTCGCCGAGGAAAAAGATGAGCGTGTTCTCCGCGACGCCGAGCTTTTCCAAATGATCGAGCAGGTCGCCGAGCGCCTTGTCCATGCCCTCGACGAGTGTCGCGAAAGCCTGCGCCTGCTCGGGCTTTCCGGAGTCCTTGTAATGCGGTGCGAAGCGCGGATCGGAATTGAACGGCGCATGCACGGCGTAGGACGCGAAGTAGAGGAAGAACGGCTTGTCAGCCTTCACAGCGTCACTCACCTGCGCCTTCGCCTCGATGGCGAGGGCGTCGGTGAGAAAGGTGTCGGTGCCGTGATATTTTTCGAGGCCGGGGACTGCGTTGGGCGAAGCCTTCTTCACCGCGCCGCCCGCGTTCCCGTAATTTTGCATCCCATAGTAGCTGCCCGGCTGTCCCATCGCACCGCCGGCGATGTTCACATCGAAGCCGATGTTTTGCGGATTCGCGCCATCAAAATCACGCGGGCCGAAGTGCCCTTTGCCGACATGAATCGTGCGGTAGCCATCCGCCTGCATGAGTCTCGGCAGCGCGACAGTGCTCTTCGTCATGCCGCGCCAGTTCCAATCCGGCGGGCCGCTCGGGCCGCGGTTGTCGCTGGCGGGATTGATCCAGTTCGTCGTGCGATGGCGCGCGGCGTTCTGGCCGGTCATGATGGAGACGCGCGTCGGCGAGCACACGCTCATCGCGCAGAAATTGCTGAAGCGCACCCCGCGCGCGGCGAGCCGCTCCATATTCGGCGTGCGGTAGTATTCGTTGAGCGGATATTTTTTCGGTTTGCCGGATTCGTCCGTGAGGAAAGGCAGCGAGGTGTCCATCACCCCCATGTCGTCCACGAGGAAAATGACGACGTTCGGCTTTGCAGGAGCTGCCGTGGCCGGTGTGGCGGACCAGATTGCGAGGGCGAGCAGCAGTGAGGAAAGCGCGGCGGCGATGGATCGGATGGCGGGGCGCGGGGTCATGGGATTCATTGGGCGTTGGATCAAAGTGGATCGTCGCAGCTATTCCGCCGTCTTTCCCTTGCGGCGTTCCTGTTTCACTTCCTTGCGGTTCTCGTCGCCATTCCAGCGCGCGTCGTCCCAGCGCGGCGGCTTCATCTCAGCATTCCATTTGTCGAATAGCGCCTGCAGTTCCTTCTTCTTCTCCGGGTTCTGCGCGGAGAGATCCTTCTGCTCGCCCAGATCCTGTGCGAGATTCACGAGCATCGGCTCCATGGTCGCGGAAGCCTTCACGAGTTTCCAATCACCCGCCCGCACCGCGTGCTGCACGCCGAAGCGGAAGTAAAGTTCACGCGGCGCGAGCTTGTCCGCCTTGCCTTCGAGCAGCGGCAGAAGGTTCACGCCGTCGAGCTGCCATTCGCCTTTCACTTCCGCGCCTGCGGCGGCGAGCGCCGTCGGCAGCACATCGAGCTGGATCACCGGTTCGTGCGACACGCGCCCGGCAGGTACGCGGCCCTTCCACGCGGCGATCCACGAGACGCGCACGCCGCCTTCCCACACGAACCACTTGTGCCCGCGCAACCCGCCCATCTC
>JAYWEO010000030.1:0-5164 GCA_043779225.1 Prosthecobacter sp. | reverse complement strand
GCCGTCTTGCGTTCGTCGGCTACTTTGGAAAATCGCGCCACAGCCAGCGCAGCACTTCGGGCAAAATGGCAGTGCCCTGCTTGCCGCTGTGCCCGCCGGTGCCGAGTGCGAATTTGTGATCGTATCCCGCGAACTTCAGCGCCGCGTCCATGTCGCGGTTCGAGAGCGGCCAGAGGCCGTGGAGATTATCGAGGTCGGCGCTGCCGTCCTGCAGAAAAACGCGCAGCGGCTTCGGCTTGTCCTTCGTCTTGCGGATGAGGGCGGGGTAGTCGTGGCCGCCGCGGATATTCGTGAAGCTGCCGATGTAGCTGATGACCTTGTGAAACTGCTCGGGCTTTTCCCACGCGAGCGTGAAGGCCGCGATGCCGCCGCTGCTCGTGCCGCACGTGCCCCATCCGTCGGGATTGTCGGTGAGCTTCACGAGCTTGCGCACTTCGGGGAGGATTTCCTCGGTGACGAAGCGCGCATTCCAGTCGCCCATCGAGTCGTATTCGTAGCTGCGATTGCTGCGGTCCCTTTTGCCGGGCTCCGTCGTGGCGACCGTGCCGGGGCTGATGAAAATGCCGACCGTCACCGGCATGTCTTTCTTCGCGATCAAATTGTCGAACACGGTCGGCACACGGAATCCTCCATCCGATTTCGAAAAGCCGCCGCCGTCGAAAAACACCATCGCGCACGCGGGCTTCGCGGCGTCGTATTG
This sequence comes from Prosthecobacter sp., assembly GCA_043779225.1. Classification (GTDB taxonomy): domain Bacteria; phylum Verrucomicrobiota; class Verrucomicrobiia; order Chthoniobacterales; family Chthoniobacteraceae; genus SXWH01. The sequence goes on along the minus strand of JAYWEO010000030.1, from coordinate 4,464 downwards.
CTTCGGCACGTAGAGCCACCAGTCACGCTTCGTGCCGGGGAAAATCTTGCTGGTCTCGAAGGTTAATTTTTTAACATCACCCTGCGGCACGCCCGGCTGCGGCAGCGAATCAGGTCCGAGCGGGTAGTCTTCCGCGGCGAGTGCGACGGTGGCGGATGCGAGGAGGAAAAGGAGGCGCATGGAGGTGTTTATGAGCGGTGTGCGGGGATTCGGCAAATGAGAAGGTGGCCGGTGCATGGCCCTGGCCCGCGCGATCGCCCTGTCTCGGATTTCGTGCATCGGAGGCTGTCTTGTGCTCAGGACGCGACGACGCCGGATTGACCGCGCGGACCGTTTCGGACGACAACCCTTCCTCACGCATGACTCGCCTCTTATTCGCCTCGCTCGTTCTCTCATTCGCCAGTCTCAGCACCGCTGCTCACGCGGAGTCGCTTCCGCAGATTATCAATGTCTCGGCTTACGATCCCAAGGAGCGGCAGCGTCCGGGCAAGGGCTTTTCGGAGGCCGATGTCTCTGCATTCCGCGCGAACGGAGCCAGCGCGCTCATCGCCCGTGCTGGCAAAGGCGGCGTGCTCGATGAGAAGTGCGGCAATTTCCTCGCCTCGGCAGACCGGGTGAACCTGCTGCCGGGCGTTTACTATCGGCTGCAAACGCACGTCGATGCCGTGAAGCAGGCGGATCAATTCGTCGCTCGCGCACAGTCTCTCGCGCATGGCCGCTCTTGGAATGCTCGCTCGCTGCTTCTGTGCGGCGATTTCGATGCGGCGTCGAAACTCTCCGACGTCCTCGGCTTCATGGATCGCGTGGAATCACGCACCGGCGTCGTTCCTGTCGCCTATCTGGAAAACAGCGCGCACCTCAAAATACTGCTCAGCACTGCGGACGAAGCGACCAAGGCGAAGCTGCGCCGCATGCCGTATTGGCTCGCCCTTTACGCACACGACAGCGGCGTAGGGCCGCAGTTTCCCGCGCCCGGAAATCCGCGGGGTCTGGTGAAACAATACAACGTGTGGCCCGACTGGACGCTCTGGCAGTACGGTGGCGTGGATTGGGAGCGCGGCGCTTCGCGGCTGAAAGTTTACCACTACGGCTCCTATCGCTTCAGCCCCTACTTCGGCGACATCGACCGGCCCATCGAGCGCAACGTCTTCAACGGTTCCCTCGCCTCATTGCAGACCTTCTGGAAACGCCACGGCCTGTCGCTGCACTGAGCGATCTCACGACCCGGGTGGTTGCGCCGGCACGCGGCGCCGCTACGGTGCGCCGCCTATGAACGACGACTGGAAATTGGAATTTCGCAACGTGTGGGATCGCGGCGTCGCTGCTTGGCAGGCGGGACGCAATTCGGCGCACTCAATGTTCTCGGCGGCGGATGTGGCTTTTCTTGAGACCATCGGCTGCTCGGCGCAGGAGCTGTTCGATTTCGTGGACGACTCGCTCGGCCACGATGACCTTGATTTTGAAACGACGCTCGCGGTGACGGCGATCCGGCGCTCGTATTTTCTCGAAGTGATGCACGGGAAACCAACAGGGCGGGTGGTGCCGATGAGCGCGCTCCCGGCAAAGTCCGCCGAGGTGGACGGCATCGCGTGGCTCCCGCGGCTCATCGCAAAGGCGCGCATCAAACTGCGCGGCGAGATGAACCCGGACCTGATGTACGGCTGCGCGGGCGACCGTCCGTTTTTGCAGAGCCATCACATGACGCTGCCGCAGTTCCTGCAACTCGTGCGCGACAAGGGTGACGATGATCAGGCGATCGTGGATGCGGTGAAAAAAGCTGGCGGGCGCTGAATTCGCGGGCGAGTGCCCTGCCGTCAGATCTCAAAATCCGTCTCGAACTTCAGGCGCTCGCGCAGGAACTCCAGCACGTGCGCGATGCTCTCGCCGACGCTGAGCTTGCCGGTCTCGACGACGATCTCGGGATCCGTGGGCGCTTCGTAAGGCGCGTCAATTCCGGTGAACTGCTTGATCTCGCCCGCGCGCGCCTTTTTGTAGAGGCCTTTCGTGTCGCGCGCTTCGCAGACTTCGAGCGGGGTGTTCACGAATACCTCGTAGAAGTCCACACCACTCTCGCATGCGATGGCGCGCGCGCGGCTGCGGTCGGCCTGATACGGCGAGATGAATGCCGTGATGACCACCACGCCCGCATCGGCCATGAGCCGCGCGATCTCCGCGACGCGGCGGATGTTTTCCACGCGGTCCTCGGGCGAAAATCCGAGGTTCGAGTTCAGCCCGTGGCGGATATTGTCGCCGTCGAGGATGTAGGTCTGCATCCCGAGATTGAAGAGCTCGCGATCCAGCGCCTTCGAGAGCGTGCTTTTGCCGCTGCCGCTCAGGCCGGTGAACCACACGATGGCGCCCTTGTGCCCGTTGCGCGCAAAGCGCCGCACCTGCGTGACCGCGCCGTCGCTCCAGAAAATGTTCGCGGACTTCGGATGCGTGCGGTCGGTATAGACGCCGCCGAAGATGATGCCGCCGCCGGCGACGTTGCGGTTGTCCACGATGACGAAGCGGCCGAGGAGCGCATTGCGATCCGCGTTGTCAAAGGCGAGCGCGCCGCGCGTCTGGATGGTGATCTCGGCGACATCGTTCCTTGCGATGTAGCCGCGGTCGCCGGGCAGCGTGTCGAGCGTGGAGGCATCAATGATGCGCTCGATGCTCACGACTTCCGCGTCGAGTTCCTGCGTCGTGAGCTTGAGCTTGTACCGCTCGCCGACGGTGAGGTTGCGCTTGCCCATCCAGAACAGACGGGCCTTGAAACGGTTCGACTCAATCGGCGCGTCCTTTTCGAGCGAAGCAACGTGTCCGCGCTCGACGAAAATCTGCTCGGTGAGCGTGATGCCGATGCTCTCGCCCGCGGTCGCGGAAGTTTTCACCGGCCCGCTCCAATTCTCGATGGTCTTCACCACGCCGGTCTTGTTGCCGGGTGAAAAGACGAGCGTGTCGCCGACCTTCAGTGAGCCAGCCTCGATGCGGCCTGCGATGATGCGGCGTTCGTCGAAGCGATACACGGCCTGCACGGGGAAGCGCAGCGGGAGATCGTTGAGCGGCTTTGGCGGCTCGAACGTGTCGAGCATGTCCGTGATCGTCGGGCCGGAATACCATTTCGGATTTCGGATTTCGGATTTCGGATTTGTGTCCGCCGGTTCGCGTTGCGCGACATTGATGCCACTGCGCGCGCTGATCGGAATGAACGCGCGCGCTTCCAGCCCGATGTCCTTGAGGAATGCCGTGTAGTCCGAGACGACTTTGTCGAAAACGCCCTTGTCGAAACCGACGAGGTCCATCTTGTTCACCGCGACGACGACCTGCCGGATGCCGAGCAGCGAGAGCAGATAGCCGTGCCGCTTGCTCTGTTCCTGGATGCCTTCGTTCGCCGCGATCAGCAGCACCGCCGCATCCGCGCTCGCCGCGCCGGTGATCATGTTTTTCAGGAACTCCTTGTGCCCCGGCGCATCAATGATCACGTAGGGTCGCTTGGCCGTCTTGAACTGAATCTGCGTCGTATCAATCGTGATGTTCTGCGCCTGCTCCTCGAGCAGCGCGTCGAGGAGAAACGCATACTCGAACTCCATTCCCTCCTCTTTGCACGCCGCCTGAATCTGCTCGACCTTGCCATCGGGCAGCGACTTCGTGTCGTAGAAAATGCGGCCGATGAGCGTGCTCTTGCCGTGGTCAACGTGACCGACGAACACAACGCGGAGACGGCGCTCGGAACTGTTGGATTTGGAATCTGAAGTCATCGTTCTCAAAATTTCTTACATGAACCCCTTCGCGCGCAGCTTCTGCATCGCATTCCGCTCGTGGTGATCCTGCGCGCGGCCGGCGCGCTCGCTGGTCTTGGTGTGCGCGAGTTCGTCCACGATTTTGTCAATGGTGTCGGCGTCACTTTCCACCGGCCCGGAGATCGGCCAGCAGCCGAGCGAGCGGAAGCGGTAGCGGTGCCCGTCCTTCGCCTTTCGCGCGAAATACATCTTCGGAATCGGGATGCCCTCGCGCTGGATATACATCCAGATGTCGCGCTCGCTCCAGTCGAGCAGCGCCTGCACGCGCACATGTTCGCCCGGCGCGCACGAGGTCGTGAACTGATTCCAAAACTCCGGCGGCTGATCCTTGTAGTCCCACTCGAAATCCTTCGTGCGCGGAGAAAAGTAGCGCTCCTTCGCGCGCGTCGGATCCTCGTCGCGGCGGATGCCAGTGATGAGCGCGTCCCACTTGTGCTCGGCCATCACCTGCTGGAGCGCGACGGTCTTGAGTTCGTGCGTCACCGTGACCGGGTCCGTCGTGTCGTAGCCGATCACGCGTCCCACGTAGTCGCCGCGTCCCGCGCGCGCGTCCTCGTTGATTTTCACGATGAGATTCAGTCCGTGATACTTCACCGCCCAGTCGCGGTATTCGATCATCTCGGGGAATTCGTAAGTCGTATCAATGTGCAGCAGCGGGTAGGGGATGTGCCCGCCAAAC
>JAYWEO010000029.1:0-11662 GCA_043779225.1 Prosthecobacter sp. | reverse complement strand
GTTGAAGTAGCGCAGCGCGACGTAGGTGAGGCCGTGGATTTCGGAATACCAGCGGAGGATTTGCTCGAAGATGAGCTTGCTCTCGCCGTAGGGATTGATCGGGCGCTGCGGCAATGTCTCATCAATCGGCATGCGCTCGGGCACGCCGAAGGTGGCGCAGGTGCTGGAGAAGACGAGACGCTTGCATCCGGCGGCGTGCATGGCGTCGAGGAGGTTGATGCCGCCATGGACGTTGTTGCGGAAATACTTCGAGGGGTTCGTCATGCTTTCGCCGACGAGGGCGTTGGCGGCGAAGTGCATGACGGCGTCGGGGCGCCCTGTTTCCAGCGCATCCTCGATGTCGCGCCGCTGCTGGAGGTCGCCGGTGATGAGCGTCGCGCGCGGGTCCACGGCGGAGCGGTGGCCCTCGGTGAGGTTGTCAAAGACGGTGACGGCGTGGCCGGCGTTGATGAGGTATTCGACGCAGATGCTGCCGATGTAGCCGGCGCCGCCGGTGACGAGGATTTTCATACGGGGCGTTTAGCGAGAAGGATGCGCGTTGTGAAGCGGGGAGGTTTGCGCGCGGAGAAGCAGTGACTGGTGACTGGTGAACAGTGACTGGTCCTCCGGTTTTCCGCGAGACTCTCCTGAACACCATTCACCATTCACCATTCACGGGGCGAAGGCGGCGGTCACGGCGCCTTTTCACCGCCTAGGTGCGGGACGACTTTCAGCCGCCATTCGGGCTTGGAAAAGCGTGAGTTGGCGCGGTATTCGAGGAGCTTGCTGATCGGGGAAAGCAGGACGCCGGGGAGTCCCCGGGCGTTGATGCGGACGTCGTAGTCCAGCTTGTCCTCCACCATCCAGATGCGACCGCCGCCGTACATCGAGAAGCCGTACCCTGCGACGATGAGATCCTTGTTCGTGAGGATGCCGTCGGCCATGGAAAATGTGGCGGTTGCCTTGTGCGCGAGGCTGACGCCCATGCCGGGGATCATTTTGTTCAGGATGTCGCTGAGTGGCCCGAGGAACGGAATGGCGAACACATTTCCCTCGGTGACGGACACCTCGCCTTCGCCGCGCATCGTGCGCGCCTCATCGCCTTTGCCTGAAAATGTGCAGGTGCCGTCGAGCTTTCCTTTCGAGTCGTCGAAGCCGAAGTAGAGTTTTGAGAGTTTGGCAAAGTCCACGGATTCGAGCCGGATCGTCGCGGTGTGGCCGGGCCTCGCTTTCTGGACCGAGACGTCGCCTTCCGCGGTGATTTTGCCGCTGAAGAGTTCACCGCGCACGTCGGTGAGCTTCAGCCGTTCGTCGGTGAAGAAGAGGTGTCCTTTCAGAGTCCCGAAGTGGAGGTCCTTTTTGCAAAAGGTGTAGTCCATTCCGCCGGGCGCATCGGCGATGACGGTGAGGCGCGTCTGCGTGCCGCCTTTGCGCGGATCGAGGCTGCCGTCGAGCTTCAGCAGCGGCGGCTTTTTTCCGAAGCGGTAGGGCTTGATGTCCTGCACGAGATCGGGGTCGATCCAGAGCGCGACCTCGACGGGATGCACGGAAGTCCGCACGTCTTTCAGATGGTAGATGCCGGTCTTCGTATCGAGAGAGAGGCTGCCTTTTGCGGAGCCCTCGGCGCGGATCACCTCGAAGGAGTCGAGCGTGAGCACGCGGCCATCGAATCGGAAGCTTGCATCCGCACTGCGCGCCTCGACGCCTCGGTAGATCGTGCGCCCGAGACTCAGTGTGCCGCTGGCCTCTGTGCCGTCGTAGCGGAAAGTCACGTCGGCGCTGCTGGCATCCACGCCGTGGACGGTCGTGCGCCCGAGCTTCAGTGTGCCGCTGGCCTCGTGGCCATCGTAGCGGAAAGTCGCGTCGGCGGTGCTGGCATCCGCGCCGCGGCCTGTCGTGCGCCCGAGCTTCAGCGTGCCGCTCGCTTCGCGGCCATTGTAGCGGAAGCTCGTCTCCACGCTGCTTGCATCCACGCCGAATGCAGTCGTGTGGCCGAGCTTCAAATCGCCGGCTGCGGAGAGCGTGGTGAGGCCGGGCTCCGAGCCGCGGGCGCTGAGCGTGATGCGCGACGATTCGTGGAATTTCACGAGCGCGAGTTTCGCGCGGGTTTCGGGGCCGAGGAATGGCGCGAGCGTTTGCGGCGAGACATTGCTGCCGAGGCCGAGGCGGAAGTCGCCTGTGCCCGCGGAGTCGTAGTCCTGCTGCGCGTTGCCGTTCACCTCGTCGCCATTTTCGAGCCGCAGGGCAAAGTCGCGCACAGCCCAGCGCTGGCCGTCCCACGACACGTCGGCGCTGAGCGATTCGAAGTGCATGCCGCCGGCTGTGAAATTCCCGACGCCCGCATGGCCGAGCACTTGGATCTTCGGCAGTGAACGGGGCCCGGTGCCGAATTCCGCGCGCGCGGTGAAGTCGAGCCTCGGCGGAAACGGGAATGTGAAATCCGCGAGTGCAGCCACGTCGGCAGAGCGCAGCATCATGGGAATATCGAGGCTGGATTGCAGCCGGAGTTCCGCGATGCGCGTGGCGGGATCGAAGCTCCCCGAGGCCTGCAGGCGGCCCTTTGCATCCGCGGCGTCGAGGCGCTGGAGCAGCAGCACGTTATTCTGCCAGATGGCGGACAGCGCGAGCGAGGTGAGCGAATAGCGGCCGCGCCGGATTTTTCCCGCGGCGAGATCGGCCTCCACGACGATCTGCTCGGGATGGCCGAGGTCGCCGCTGAAATGCACGTTGAGCGCGGGCGGGTGGGCGTCGAACTGCAGCTTGGAGAGCTCGTCCACGAGCAGGTTTGCGAGGCCGTCATCCGCGCCTTGCTTGTCTTTTGCAAGTGAGAAGCCGGGAGGCACGAGCAGGTTGCCGCTCGCATGCACGTGGATGCCGAAGACGATCGCATCGAGCCGCGTGACCTGCACCTGATCCGGCGGGAAAAGGATGCGCGCATTCAGCCGGTCCACGCGCACCGCGGGGCCGAAGGGGTTCTGCGCGTCGAGCGGCACGCGCACGGTCGTATCCACGAGCGTGAGCGCGTCGAGGAACGGCTTCTTCTTCGCCATATTCGCGTAGTTCGCCTCGATCACCATCTCGTTCATGTGCGCGATCACGCGGTTGCGCTCGGGTGAGTCGTAAAATTTCACATCCTTCGCCACGAGCCCGCGGAACGGCCGCACGGTGAGCCGCGCGAAGGAAACCTCGACGCCGTGCTTGCGCACCTCGGCCACGACCCACTCGCGCCACGATCTCGTGAGGCCGCGGTTGTACAGATAGCGACCTCCGATGCCTGCCGTGAGCAGCAGGAGGAGAAAGAAGATCTGCAGAAAGCGCCGCACGCCTGGAGCATCCCGCGAAGTGCGCGCCGCCGCCAACATTTTCTGCCGTCGGCGTGAGTCCGGGAGCCGTGATCCGATCCAATGAAACCACGAATGGACACGAAGAGACACGAATGGGATCTCGAAAGGGCGAGCGACGCCAACCGGGAGCTTCTCCGCTTCATTCGTGTCCATTCGTGTCCATTCGTGGTTTCAGGTTATGCCGCTACGGACGGTTTCCCGGCGCGCGGAAAAATGCACACGGTGGCTGAAACCGCGCACGCGCGACGGTGAGCCGGAGCCGGGCGAAACCGTCACCGCCAGAGGTGAAATGAGATTGAAAAGATGAATGGCACTCGCAATGCTACCGTCACACTTCCGATGATAACGCCTAATTGTCGGGAACGCCTCACGGCTTCGGATTTTGAATTCATCGCCGGCACGCTCGGTGCCGGGAGAGACAGCTCCGCGACGCTCGCGGAACTCCTGACCGACTCGGAAATGCGCGACACGATCCTCGACAGCGAGGGACTTTTTCAAGCCGTCCTGCAGAGCGATGCGCAGCTCCGCATCTCTCCGCAGTGCTACTTTTACATCCTGCTCCGCCACGTGCTGAAGGATCGCGGCATCTCGAACCGCGAGACGTGCGACTATCTCGCTTCGCTGCTGGAATCCTTCTCCGTCACCGAGCGCATGCGCGCTCCGGGCGGGGCGGGGCATGGGCCGCAGCAGTACGTGAGCGACCTGCTGCTCGCGCTGCAAAAGGCGTCCGCCTCGCAGGCCTTCCTGCTGCGCGCGCACATCGGGAACTACACGCTGTTCATCTCGGGCGTGTTTCAGGAACGCGTCGAGAGCCGCAGCCGTCGCGGTGGGCCGGACATGGAATTTTTTGAAGGTGTGGGCGCGGCGAATTTCCAGTCCGCGGCGCAGCATCCGTTCGCGCGGCAGCACGCGCTTGCGCCAGTGTTCGGCGAGCTGAGCGAGCGCTTCCACGATCTGCGGCTCGCGCTGAATGAGACGGCGGAGCGGCATCTGCACCTCGACGAAGCGCCGCCGTTCATCCTTTCATGAGCACGCTCTTTGCCGACATCACGCGCCTCCTGGAGCGCACGTACGCTGCGAGCGGCGTCGCGCTGGAGGACTGCCTGATCGGCAGCGAGCGTTGTGCGCATCTTTCGCGGCTCGCCGGTGCGCAGGCGCGGGAGCTGAGTGAAATCGCGCGCACCTTCATCCGCCACAGCGGGGACCATCTTTTCATCGGGATCTATTATTCGGAGTGGCTCATCGAGCAGCTTGAGCATCACGATCCGCGGCGCGGGCTGAGCGACTCGAACATCAGCCATCTGATCGCATTCGTGGAGGAGATCGATCACGCGCTGCACGCGGCGCTCGCCTTCCAGCGCGGCGAACGCGACATCACGGCCGAGGACTTCGCGCGCAATCTCGAACTGCAGGCGCGCGTGGACACGTATCTCGTGCTGCTGCTCTTCACCGCGTTCTTCCGCAAGACGCAGCGCATCTCGCGCACGGATCGCCGCTGGCTGCGCTTCCATCTTTTCCAGCGCGAGAATCCGAACGCCTTTTCCGATCCGAACCTGCGGGGCCGCTACATGGAGACGGCCGAACTCGCTGCGCAATACACGCACATGCTCGATGCGCTGAACGCCGCGCGCCGTGTGGACGAGATCCGCATTTTCCATGCGCTCGACTATGCGGGAAAAAAAGAGCGCATCCTGCAGCTCAGGGCGCCCGGCGATGCCGAGGCGTGACGCCGATCATTTTGCGGGAGCCGCATTGTTTCCGAGTGTTTCCGCGACGGCCTCGGAAAGCTCCTGCCGGTGGAAGGGCTTGTTGATCACGCGTGCGATGCCGATGGCCTTTGCCGCCATGGCGTCCACCGCGCCGCCGAAGCCGGTGCAGAGGATGATCGGGATTTCCGGCCTGCGCGCGCGGATGTGGCGGGCGAGCTCCACGCCGTTCATGCCGGGCATCGCGAAGTCGGTGATGATGAGATGCCAGCGCTTTTGATCCGCATCAAAGGCCGCGACCGCGGACTGTGCCGAGCCGTGCGCGGTGACTTCGTAGCCGAGGCTTTCCAAGGTGCGCCGTGCCACGCTGAGCACCTGCGGTTCGTCATCGACGAGCAGAATCCGTTCGGCATGGTCGCTGATGCGCGGCTGGGCGGCGGGTGCTTTTGCGCGCCGGATGGCGGTGCCGCTCACGATGGGGAAAAAGACGTGGAACGTCGTGCCTGCATTCGGCTTGCTGTCCACGAAGATGACGCCATTGAGTGACTCGATGATCCCTTTCACCACCGCGAGCCCGAGGCCGGTGCCTTTGCCCTGGGCCTTGGTCGTGAAAAATGGATCGAAAATCCGCTGCAGCGTCTCGTCGTCCATGCCTGCGCCATTGTCCTCGACGCGCAGGCACACCGAGCGGCCATGCGGGATCTCGGGGCGGGATGAGTCGCCGCCGAAGACTTCGCGGGCGGAGATGGTCACGCGTCCGCCGGCCGCGCCCATCGCCTGGACAGCGTTTGTGCCGAGGTTCATGAGGATGCGCTGGATTTCCGTCGCATCCGCGAGGACGAAGGGCAGCGATTCCGGGACATCCGTGACAAACTCCACGGTGGCCGGCGTGCCGGATCGCAGCAGCTTGAGCGATTCGTGAATGGCGGGCGCGATGTCGAGCGGGAGCGGTTCGGTGCGGCGCTGGCGGCTGTAGGTGAGGATCTGGACGATGAGGTCGCGCGCGCGTTCGCCCGCGGAGAGGATCGAATCGAGCATCGTGCGGAGATCCGCATTCTGCCCGTGGTCGAGGCGTGCGAGCTCCGCGTTGCCGAGGATGGCGGCGAGGATGTTGTTGAAGTCGTGCGCGATTCCGCCCGCGAGGCGGCCGATCACTTCGGAGCGCTTGGTGTGCTGCAGTTCCGATTCGAGCCTTGCTCGTTCCTCCTGCTGGGCGAGCCGGAGCTTTTGCGCCGCGAGCTGCCGGCGGAATCCGAACCGCGCGATTCCCGCGACGGTGATCGCCCCTGCGGCGATCAACAGCGCGCGGAACCACTGCGTCTGCCAGAAAAATGGCATCACGCTCAATGTCACGGAATCGATCGGTTCCACGGGATGCCCATCGGAGGCGATGCCGCGGACGAGGAAGCGATAACGGCCGGGCGGGATGTCGTAAAAGCGGATGACGCGTTCCGCGCCGGAGGAATACCAGCGGTCGTCCATGCCCTCGAGGCGGTATTCAAATTCGGCGAACTCGGGCTTGCTGAGCGAGGGAATCGAGCAGCGGATCGTCATGTGCCGCGTGCCTGCGGGGATGGTGATGTTGCCGCGGTTCTGCGGGGTGACGGTGATCAGTTCGCGCTCGGCGCGGATTTCCTCGATGATCGCGGGGACTTCCTGCGCGGGTGTGGTGACCCATCGCGGATCGAGCGACACGACTCCTTTGTGCGTGGCGAACCACATCCTCCCGTCGCCCGCATGCACGGCGACCGGCTGGTAGCTGCGGCGGAAAATGTCCGACGCGAGGCCATCGCCACGATTGAAGAGGCGGAGTTGCAGCCGGGTGAGCTTTCCGCTCACGACGCGTTCCACGGATCGCAGATCCACGCGGACAAGTCCCTTTTCCCCGGCGAGCCAGAGTGCATCCTTCTCTTCGAGCACGGCGCCCGGCGAGACGATGGGCAGGCCGTTTTTTCGCGTGAGGATCAGGGGCTCGATGCCGTCGCGGATGCGCACGAGGCCGGTATTTTCCACGCCCACCCAGACGCCGCCGCCCGTGGCGCGGGTGATGGAGAGGACGTTGGCCTTGCTGTCGATCCCAGGGATTTCCACACGCTCGATCGGGTGGCCGGGCCGCAGGCGGAAGAGCCCGTCCTTCATCGCAAACCACATGCTGCCTGTGAGGTCCTCGGCGATGCTCCACACGCGTTCCGCGTCGGGTTTGCCGGCGAAGGGCGTGAATTTCCCGTCGCGAAAAGTGAGGAGCCCGTGCTCGCAGCCGATCCAGACGGTGCCTTGCGAATCGCGGGCCATCGCGCGCACGAGACCCGCGACGGGCGGCGGGCTTTCGATTTTCACCGCGTCCGTGCCGGTGATGCGGTAAAGGCCTTTGCTCGCGACTGCGGAGAGCACTGCACCGTCGCCGAGCGGCAGCAGCGAGGTGATGCGCTGCTTCGTGGTGAGCCCTCCGTCTGGCGAGACGATCTGGCTGCGCGCCTCGCGGCCCTCGATCAGGAAGAGGCCGTTGCCCTCGGTGCCTGCGAGCATTTTTCCGGGCGCGGCCTCGGCGATGCAGTTGATCTGCGATCCGGCGAGGCTGCCGGGACGCCCGAGGGTGAGCTGGAAATCCTGGGGCTTGAAGCGCGTGATGCCCGCACCGGCGGTGCCTGCGATCACGTTCAGTTCCCGATCCTCGAAAAGAGCCGTGATCTGCGGCTGCAGCGCCTCGCTGCCATGCTCGGGGCGGAGCAGGCGGCCATCGGCCATCCAGATGCACAGCCCGTCGCGGAAGCTGCCTGCCCAGAGGTTGCGGTTCGTGTCCTCGATGATGACCAGATTTCCGGATCGGAAATCCTCGGGCCGGGGGATGCTCCGCGGGGCCGGATCGAGAGAGTCCATGGTCCGTATCTCGCGCGGATCGGCGAGCCACACGCCGCCGCCGATGGCGGGCGCGAGGCCTGCCGGATACCACTTCGGATCGTTTTCCTGGAACACTGCGATCCAGCCGTCCTTCTCCATCCGCCACAGGCCGGAGGTGGTCGCCGCGTAGAGCCTGCCGGTCTCGTCGAATACCGCGCGCAGGGCGGCTGGCACCGCCGACTCGCGCTGTATCGGTGGCGTGATCGGCGAAAACTTGCCTTCGCGCAGCATCACGAGCCTGTCCTTTCCGCAGAAAAGAATGCGGCCATCCGGTGCCTCCGAGACGCCGGTGACGCGCATCGGCTCCCAGCCTTCCGCCGGACCCGCCTCGTGCCAGACCGTCTTGCTCATCCAGAAGAGCCGGCCTTCGGCATTCGCCAGCCAGAGCCTGTCGTCGCGGTCGCCGTGCAGCACTTCGGCACGTGCCGGTGAAGGCAGTACGCTGTTCGGCGGGCGGCCTGGGAACGGTGTCGCCCGCACGCCGTCGAAGCGCACGACATTGTCGAATGCCGCGAGCCAGAGGTAGCCATCCGACGTCTGTGCGATCGAGGGGACGTAGGTCGGCATGAGCCCATCCGCAGTCTCCCATGCGCGATGGAGAAAATCGGCGTCGAAATGCGCGGACACATCGGTGCGCGGAGTGACCTGCGCGCGTGCGCAGCCGAGCAAGGCGATGGCGAAAAGGGCCAGCCAAACGTGCCGCGGGGAGGCTTTCATTCGCGCACTCTGGTTTGGCATCGGGGGCATGGGCGACGCCATCAAAGCGCCGATTGCCCGAAGTGACACTGATTTTTTGTCCGGCGGACTTTTGCGCGTGATGCGCAAAAGGAAATCAGTCTTCCTTCAGCACCATCTCGAGGTACTCGCGGTACGGGCTCTTCGGCGAATCGGCGATGCACGCCTCCAGGCCGGCGCGGTCGATGAAGCCCTGATGATAGGCGATTTCCTCGAGGCACGCGATTTTCAGACCCTGCCGGTTTTCGATCGCGGCGATGTAGTTGCCCGCGTCGAGCAGGCTGGCCTGCGTGCCCGTGTCGAGCCACGCCATGCCGCGGCCGAGCACCTTCACGTGCAGCGTTCCGCGGCGGAGATATTCGCGGTTCACGTCGGTGATTTCGAGTTCGCCGCGCGCGCCGGGCTTCAGGTTTTTGGCAATGTCCACCACGTCGCTGTCATACACATACAGCCCCGGCACGGCGAAGTGACTCTTCGGCTGCCTCGGCTTTTCCTCGATGCTCAGCGCGCGGCCGTCCTTGTCGAATTCGACCACGCCGTAGCGCTCCGGGTCCTTCACCTGATAGCCAAAGACGCACGCGCCGCCGTCCTTCCCGACCTGCGTTAGTGCCTGGCGGAAGAAGTCCAGCTTCCCATAGAAAATATTGTCGCCGAGAATCAGGCAGCTCGGATCTTTTCCCACGAAATCCGCGCCGAGCACATACGCCTGCGCGAGCCCGGCGGGCGCAGGCTGCGCGATGTATTCGAAGCGCATCCCGAGCCGCCTGCCGTCGCCGAGCAGCTCGCGGAACATCGGCAGATCCTTCGGCGTGGAAATGAAGAGCACCTCTCGCAGCCCGCCGAGCATCAGCGTGGCGAGCGGATAAAAGATCATCGGCTTGTCGTACACCGGCAGCAGTTGCTTGCACGCGATGCGTGTGAGCGGGTGCAGGCGCGTGCCGGCACCGCCGGCGAGGATGATGGCTTTCGTGGGTTGGCTCATTTGGAAAACGGGGGGAGGTGTCCCTCCGTTGAAGCCGAAAACGGCTGCACGGCGCAACTCCGCATTCTCTTTGCGCCTCTGATGCGAATCCCGCACTCCAGCTTGCACGGATGCCGATGAGCGCGACTGGGCGCGGCGACTTCCAAGTCGCCGCTCCCATGGGGCTTGTCCCCATTCAAGCAGCTTGTGCGGGGAATTCGTATGAGTGAAAAAACGAGGCTCGAAAGAATCTCGCCGCCGTTGGTTTTCCACCCCGGCACGGATTCTGTTCTGGCACATGGTGGAAAAACTCCGCAACTTTCCGCCACGAATCCGGTTTCCCGACCTCAGCCATGAACCACGAAGAACACGACGAACTTTGGAACCTGCTCGGCAAGGCCAGGCAGCCGAAGCCGTCCCCATTTTTCGCGGCCAATGTGATGCGTGCCGTCCGCACACAGGGTGCCGGAGCCGAGCCGAAGCCCGGCCTCCTCGCATGGCTGCGTGCGAAATGGTATGTGCCCGCCGCCGCAGGAGCCTGCGCCGCAGTGCTCGCAGGACTCGCGATGCGGCCCGCCGTCATCCCGTCACCGGGAGCGGATCCGCTGGAGGAAATCGCCGCCGCCGCCGCCGAGACGGTGCCGTCGCTCGATTCGCTCCTCGCGTCGGAAGACAATTCAATATGGCTCGCAGGCGATCCTTCCTCACTTTACTGAGCGGCATCGTCGTGGTCGGCCTCGCCGCCATTTCGATGAATGCGAATGCGGAGCCGCCGCCCGAGCGGCCTTCAGGTGAAAAGCCCAAGCCAGCGCCATCGGAAACCCCGAAGCGTTTCTTTCACCACGGCGGTCCCGGAGGTCCCGGCCCCAGCATGGGCCCCGAGGCGGATGCGATGCGCGAGCGCGCCATGCGTGAACTCCAGAAGCTCTCGCCCGAACAGCGCGCCGATCTTTGGAAAGCCGTCTGGGCAGTCATCAATCTCCCGCCCGAGAAACGCCAGACCCTGCTCGGCATGGAGGAGGAACGCCGGAAATTTGCCCGCGAGGAAATCGATCGCGCAATGAGCGACAGCGGCTTCCAGTTCGACGAGGAAAAGAAGAAGCTCTTTGCGCGCCGCTACTTCGAGGAGCGCCGCACCATCGAGGAAAAGCTCCGCAAGGAATCCGACGAAAAGCGCCGCCAGCTCCTCGGCGAGATGCGCGCAAGGCTGAAGCAGGAATTCGGGGCTCCCGCGAAATCCGCGCCGGGCGAAGGCGCGAAGTAGGCCCTGATCTTTTCCCAAAGTCGTACTTGCCAAGCACGGGAAGGCCCGGCAGATTGCGCGCCCTTTTTCCACAAAAACACCACTGCCTTTATGTCCACAGAATTGATGACGGAACTCCTCGAAGCGGGCGTTCATTTCGGCCACCAGACCAAACGCTGGAACCCGAAGATGAAGCCCTTCATCTTCGAGAAGAAGAATCAGATTTACATCATCAACCTCGGGGAGACCGTGCGGCAGCTCCGTGGCGCGTGCGAATTCCTCGCGAGCGTGGCGGCGCGCAATGGCAAGGTGCTTTTCGTCGGCTGCAAGAAGCAGGCGCAGGAAGCCATCCGCGAGGCGGCGCAGGCGGCGGGGCAGTTCTTCGTGAACCAGCGCTGGCTCGGCGGCACGCTCACGAATTTCAAGACCATCAAGCAGAGCATCGCCCGGCTGAACTACATCGAGAACCTCGAGAAGGCGCCCGAGTATTCCAAGATGGGCAAGGCGGAAATCTCCGCCGTGAAGCGCGAGGGCGCGAAGCTCCTCCGCAACCTCGAAGGCATCCGCACGCTCGAGAAGCAGCCCGACGCGATGATCGTGATCGACACGATGCGCGAGGCCAACGCCGTCGCCGAAGCGAAGCGTCTCGGCATCCCCGTCATCGCGATCGTGGACACGAACGCCGACCCGGATCTCATTGATTACCCGATCGCCGGCAACGACGACGCCATCCGCGCGATCCGCGTGGTGCTCCAGAAGCTCGTGGACGCCTATGTCGGCGGCAATCCCGGCAGCG
>JAYWEO010000028.1:0-2997 GCA_043779225.1 Prosthecobacter sp. | reverse complement strand
GTCGTGATCGAGCTCGGCACCGAGGCGTGGTATCGGATGGCCGAGGCCCGTTCGCCAAGGGCGAATGCGTGGAATGTGAACTGGCCCACGGGACAGAAGGCATTTCGTGATGTCGAGATCGGCGACGCCACACGCAATATTTTGAAATACACCGACGCACGTTCCGGGGTGTGGGCTGATGAGCAGGGGTTGAACTGGGCGATGGTGCTGCTCCGCTGGGCGCCGGGCCGCACCTCGGTGCAGCTTGCGCGAGCGCACGGCCCCGAGGTGTGTCTCCCCGCAGCCGGCGCTGTGATGGCGGAGGATCTGGGTCTTCGCCCGATGCGGATCAAGGGGCTCGATCTTCCGATGCGCGCATACACCTTCCGTACGCGGAACGGCCTCATCTATGTCTTCTATTGCCTCTGGGAGCAGCGTCCCGATGCGGATGGTCCTCAGAGCGCCTTTGTGGATATGACGGTTGCACGCCGGCTTGAAGCGGCGCGCAAGGGCGTGCGGAATGCGGGCCAGCAGGCCATCGAAGTCGTCGTCTCGAATGTCCCCGATCCGGATCATGCAGAGGTGGCGGTGAAGCGCTTCCTGGAAAATGCGATCCAGCTCTGAGCCTCAGGCCGGCCTGCTCAATTTCGCCGCAAGGCGCACTGCGGAAAAAAGGCTGCCGGGACTCGCCGTGCCCTGCCACGCGATGTCGAACGCAGTCCCGTGATCGACACTCGTCCGCGTCACCGGCAGGCCGAGCGTCGTGTTCACCGCGGAGTCGAATGCGATCATCTTCACCGGGATGTGTCCCTGATCGTGATACATGCAGATCACCGCATCGAACTCGCGCCGCCGCGCCGGTGTGAACGCCGTATCGGGCGGCACCGGCCCCGTCACATCATGGCCGCGCAGACGCGCCTCGCCGATCGCGGGAGCAATGATGCGCTCCTCCTCGCGCCCGCCGAAAAGTCCGCCTTCGCCTGCGTGCGGATTCAGCCCGCAGACGAGGAGCCTCGGCTCGCGGCCCCGGATGTGACGCAAAGCGATGGCCGTGAGTTTGATGACTTCCAGGATGCGTTCGCGCGTGATGAGCGCCGGCACTTCCGCATAGCCGACGTGTGTCGTCACGAAGCTGCACGTGATCTCCTCCGAATACTGCATCATGCACGAGCGCGCCGCGTTCATCCGTTCCGCAAAAATCTCCGTGTGTCCGGGAAAGTGATGCCCGGCGGCGTGCAGCGCCTCCTTGTTCAGCGGCCCCGTTGAGACCGCCGCCACTTCGCCATCCAGCCCGGCCTCAATGGCTGCGATGACGAAGCGATACGCCGCGGCGCCACACATGGCGCTGACCTTTCCAGGAATCACCGCGCTCGCATCCAGCTCGTGAAAATCGAGCACACTCGGTGCGCTCACCGTGCGCGATGCTGTCGGCCATTCCTGTTTGGAAATGATCGGCGCATCGAATTGCAGCCCGATTTTTCCCCCAACGCGTCGCAGCAGTGCCGCATTGCCAAAGACGATCGGCACGCACTCGCGCGCGATGTCCGCATCCGCCAGCAGTCGGAGGCAAAGCTCGGGACCGACGCCGGCGGGATCGCCCATCGTCACAGCGATGCGCGGGAGAGGTTCGCTGCTCGCGGGCTGGATTTCAGAAGTCATCGTTCCCCTTGATACCCGTCGCGCTACGCCTTTGGCAAACTGGCGCGGCGAAGCGTGAGGTGAAGGATTTCCGCAGGCGCCTGGATGCGGACGGGGAACCAGTTGCCGACGCCATTCGACACCACGAGTGATCCCGTTGGCCGCGAGTAGAGGCCGCTCCAGTAGCGATAGAAAAGCGGGCCGCCGCCGACGCGGCCAGTGAGCATGAGCTGTCCGCCGTGCGTGTGGCCGGAAAGCGTGAGGGGGATTTCCCCCGCGGAATCCCACGCATGGGGATGGTGCGCGAGCAGCATCGGCCATGCGCCGGGATCACGCCGCGCGAGCAGATTCCCCGCGCTGCTGCGCATTCCCTCGGCGCTGTGATTCCACGGCAGCCCGAGGAACTGCACACGCTGGCCGCGGATGCTCGTCGTCGCAGAATCACCGCGCAGCAGTGGCAGCCCGCCGAGTTCCGCTGCGCGGCGAAATGTCCGCGCGTCCTCGATGAGATCGTGGTTTCCCTCGCACGCAGCGATGAAGTGACGCGCACGAAGCGCGCGCACGATGTCGAGCGCGACCGGAAGATCGCGGAGCGAATGGTTGATGAAATCACCCGTGAGCGCGATCACATCCGCATCGAGCCGGTTGGTCTCCTCCACGATCCGTTCGAGGACTTTTCCCCGCGTGAAGCGACCCACATGAAAGTCCGTGACATGCGCGATACTCAGCCCTTCCAGCGCGGGAGGAAGATCCGGCACAGGCACCTCGATGCGCCGGATGCGGAATCCATCGAGCTGCGTCTCGCCGATTCCGGCGGCGGTGATCGTCAGCATCGGCGGCGTGAGTGCCGCGGCTGCGCCGAGAAACTCACGTCGGGTGAAAGTGGCTTCGGCGGACGTCGCTGTCCGCGGTTTGGCGGAGCGCCGGATTTTTCCTGCGAACATGGCGATCCCGGACAACACGCGCCATGCGAGCCACGGCAGCAGCACGAGGACGTGCCACGCGAGGATCATCGAATGCAGCGGGCGGGGCAGGATTTCCTCCAGCGCCACGCCGCCGCGCGAGGAAAGGATCATCACAAGGCCGCCAAACTGCAGCGCACCGAAAGTCGCGCCGATCCGGCGCATCCATCGCTTCGGCTGCCGCAATGCGCGGAGGCACCACAGCAGATCCCCGGCTGCCATGAGAGTGAGAAGAATGATGAACGTCATGCCTTGCCGCATTCTTCACCCAGGAATCCGTCTGCGGCAAATGATCGCTGCCGGGGAGAAGATGCGGCCATCAGCTCCATGCCGCGCGCCACGCCGCAAATGTGCCGGTGTGGATGCGGACGATTTTCGTGACGTCGCGCGTGTAGCCTCCCGCAAGCACCCACGCGAT
>JAYWEO010000027.1:0-4125 GCA_043779225.1 Prosthecobacter sp. | reverse complement strand
GATACGTTCCGCTCTCGGGCTGGCGGTGGATTTCCACGCGGCGCTTCGCAGGCAGGACGATCCAATATTCCTCCACGCCGGCCTCGGCGTAGAGTGATGCGAGCGAACGATCCTCGGCGGCGGAGGTGACGGCAACCTCGATCACCAGCGCGGCCGTTGAAGGATGGCGGCTGGCGAATGCTGCACGACGTCCGCGGACGAGGGAAATGTCCGGCTCAGGCTCCGAATCGCGCAATGTGAGAGGCTCCTCCTTCCTCAGCCAGAAATCCGACGGCACCTGCGGATGCAAAATTTCGTACAACGCGGAGCCGATGCTGGAGTGAAGGGGGGACTTGGACATTTTCTCGATGGCGATTCCGCGGATGAGTTCAGTGCGTCGGCCATTCTCGTTGTATTCGGGGAACTGGTGATATTGCTCGACGGTGACCGGCGAGATGCGGGCACGAACCTCGGGAATTTCAAGCATCTGTGCTGCGGCAGTCATGCGCAGAAGCTAGCCGCAGCGGCCCGCGATGTCGAGGCAACATCGGGCTGCATTGTGATCGTGATGCGCAGTGTGGGCGAAAGCTCCGCTACGACACCACCTCACCCACGAGGTCATACACCTGCGTGCCGGTGATGCGCACGTTCACGAACTCCCCGACGGGCGCGGGCTTCTTCAGCAGGATGCGGCCATCAATGTCCGGCGCGTCGGTCTCGCCGCGGGCGATGAGCGGCTGGTCCACGACGGCACGGACCGTCTTGCCGACCTGCGCCTTGCTGATCTCGGCGGCGATTTTCTGCTGGAGCTTCATCGCCTTCTTGAAGCGCGCCTGCTTCACCTTCGCCGGGAGCTGACCTTCCATCTTCGCGGCGCGCGAACCTTCTTCCTGCGAATACATGAACACGCCGAGCCGCTCGAACCGCGTGCGCGCGATGAAGTCGAGGAGGTATTCGAATTCCTCCTCCGTCTCTCCGGGGAAGCCGACGATGAAGGTCGTGCGAATCGCGATGCCGGGGATGCCAGCCCGGATGCGCGTGATGAGGTTCTCGATGTGCTCGCTGCTCGTCTCGCGCTTCATGATTTCCAACATGCGCGGGTGGATGTGCTGGAGCGGCATGTCCACATAGCGCGCGACGTGTTTCGTCGAAGCGATGCACGCGATGAGTTCGTCGCTCCAGTGCGCCGGGTGCGTGTAGAGCAGGCGGATCCAGAAATCGCCCGGGATCTTGTCCAGCTCCTGCAGCAGATGCACGAGCGTGACGCCGCGCGACGGGTCCACCTTTTGCCGTGGGCCCGCCTTCTCCGCCCACAGATCCATGCCGTAATAAGTCGTGTCCTGGCTGATGAGATTGATCTCCTTCACGCCCTCCGCGACGAGCCCGCGCACTTCCGCGACGACGCTCTCGATGGTCCGCGAACGATGCCGCCCGCGCATCTGCGGGATGACGCAGAAGCTGCACGGGTGATTGCACCCCTCGGCGATTTTCGTGTACGCCGTGTGCGGCGGTGTGAGCCGGACGCGCGGCGTGTCCCAGTCGGGGATGTTAACGGGTTTGCGCGAGACGAGATTCAGCGGCTGCCATTCGTCGTGGAGCAGCACGTCGGCTTTCGCGTCTGTGACTGGTGACTGGTGACTGGTATGCGGACTTTTTTCTGAGCGCTTTTCTCCGCCCCACGCCCGAGCACGCGCTCGATGATGCCGCCGATATCCTTCACCTGATCGAGCCCTATTAACGCATCCACATCACTCTTGAATTCCGCCGCCAGTTCGCCGCTGAAGCGCTGGCTCATGCAGCCCGCGACGATGAGCTTCTGGTTCTTGTGCTTCTTCTTCAGCCCCTTCGCCTCATGCGCCTCGATGATGGCTTCGATGCTCTCCTCCTTCGCCGAATCAATGAACGCGCAGGTGTTCACGATGAGCACGTCGGCCTGATCCGCGTCGTTCGTGATTTGCATGCCGTGCGCGAGCACGTCGCCGAGCATGATTTCCGCATCCACGAGGTTCTTCGCGCAGCCGAGCGAGATCATCCCGACCTTCGGAATGTGGCGGGCCGTCTTCGCGGCGGGTGAGGTCTTGGCGAGTGTGGTCATTGGAAAAGGACGCGCAGCATACACGGCCCCGGCGTTTGCGCCAGTGGTGTAGCCGCGCTTGTCAAAGCGCGGGCAAGCTTCCGACGGTTGTGCGCGCAGAAAAATCGATCAGCCCGCGCTCTCACGAGCGCGGCTACGTCGCGTTTGCCGCAGCTACTTTTTGCCCGGTTTCAGGAACTCCTCCCGCGATATGAATCCGTCCTTATCGAGGTCAAATTTTCCGAACCGTTCCTTGGCGTTGGACTTGTCGGACGCGGTCGCCATGAATTCCTCCGGACTCAGTTTGCCGTCGTGGTTGAGATCGCGCTCGTCGAAGCGTGCGGCCCGGGGGTCGGCGTTTTTCGACGGAGGGGCAGGGGAGTTCGCACCCTTTTTCACGGCGGGCGTGGCGGCCTTGTTTCCCTCTGCATCCTCGCCGGTCTCGCCGCCGAATTTCTGCGACTGCTTCACGAATGCCTCGGGACGCGGTCCCTTGAATTGCTTCAGCGCACCCTGCAGCTTCGCCTGGGCTGCCTTTGCGTCTGCGTTGAGCGCGTCACCCTTGAGGGGCGACTTTTCGAGATCGTCCTTTTGCACGTCGAAAAAGCGTCCGTCCGTGTAGAGCTTGAAATTTGCGTCATGTGCGAACTCCTCCTTCGCGGCCGCACCGCCGCTCGGATTGTACCACGAGTAAAGCCACTCGCGCGGACTGCCTTTCTCGCCGCGGAGCTGCGGGAGGAAACTGCGGCCATCGAGCTTGAGTTCCGCGGGGATTTTCACCGCGGTCGCGTCGCAAATCGTCGGCAGGAAGTCGGTGGCATCGATCAGATCGGCATACACTTTCCCGCTCGCAAAATGGCCCGGCCAGTTGCCGATGGCAGGCACGTGTGTGCCCCACATGGTCGTCGTGCCTTTCCCACCGAGCACGTCGCGTCCTTGGAATCTCGATGGTGTGCCGCGGCCCGTGCCGTTGTCGCCGAGGACGAGGATCAGTGTGTTGTCGCGCAGGTGCAGTTCCTCCAGCTTTGCGATGACTTTGCCGATGAGCTTGTCCGTATAGGCGACCATGTCGGGAAAGTGGCCGAGCTTGCCCTTGGCTTTGCCCTTTCCCGATTTGGATTCGATGTAGTCGGGGCTGTCCGGCGTCGCGTCGTACGGCGCGTGCGTGAGCATCATCGGGTAGTAGAGAAAGAACGGCTCGTCCTTTTTCCGCGTGATGAAATCGAGCGCGTAGTCGCTCACGATGTCCGGCCCGTATTCGTTCATCGTGTAGTCGTGGAGCTTGCCGTTGATTTCGAGCCCGGGGTTTTTGTAACGGCCCGGCCGGCGCGTGAGCTGCCACAGCGCGTATTCGTCAAAGCCGAAATGCGCCGGCCCTTCGAAGCCGTTGCTGAGCTGCCATTTTCCCGTGATGCACGTCGCGTAGCCGGCCTTCTTCAGCACATTGCCAAAGGTGACCTGCGACGGATCGAGATGGCCGAAATGCGTGTAGTTTCTGCGATTGCTCATGCCCGTCATGAGCTGCAAGCGCGTCGGCGTGCAGAGCGGCTGCACGTGGCATTGCTCGAAGCGCACACCGGTCGCCGCGAGCCGGTCCATCACCGGCGTCTTGTAGCTTTCGCCGCCATTGGCCGTGACGCATTCGTAGCCGAAGTCATCAATGAGAATGAGCACGACGTTCGGCTTGCGGTCGTCGGCGCGGAGTGTGGCGAGCTGGGCAAACAGCAAGACGTGCAGTGCGAGGCGGAGGAGTTTCGTGGTCACGGGGGTGTTTTGAATCTTCGACGAATGAGGGCACTCAAGGTGCAGCCTTGAGCAGTGATGTCACAGCGCGGAAGACACGCGCTGTGACAGCTCATTCGGCGAGCGCCTCATTCTGCTCAAACTGCCCAAGGCCGATGCGACGAGCCGTTCAGCGGCTCACGGCTTGAACATCGCATTCCCGCGGTCGCCGCCGCTCAGCACATACGCGACGAGGTCGAGGATTTCCTCCTTCGTCAGCATGTTCAGCAGCATCGGCGGCATGGGCGAGACTTTGCTCGGCTCGATGCTCTTCACGAGTTTGCGATCCA
>JAYWEO010000026.1:0-10566 GCA_043779225.1 Prosthecobacter sp. | reverse complement strand
GACGCGCTGGCGGTCTTCTTCACCACGGAGGAGGAAAGGCGGCTCGCGCGACGTTCCTTCTGGCTCTACCACTGCGACGAGATTGTGATCCCCTACGGCATCAATGGGCCCGTGGGAGATCCGGCGGAGCAACGCGAGACTTTCCTCCGGAAGTTCCCTTCACTGCGGGAAAAGCGCTCGCTGCTCTACCTGAGCCGCATCCATCCCAAGAAAGGATGCGACCTGCTCCTCCACGCCTTTGCCAAGCTCGTGAACTCCCGGGGCTCTTCCCCGGACGGGAACGGCGACCTGCACCTGGTGATGGCTGGTCCTGATGATTCCGACTATGGGCGGCGGATGAAATCCATGGCGCAGACCCTCGGGATCGGAGACCGGGTGACATGGACGGGGATGCTCGCGGGGGACCTGAAGTGGGGAGCCTTTCACAGCGCGGACGTTTTCGTGCTGCCGTCGCATCAGGAAAACTTCGGCATCGCCGTCGCTGAGGCGCTGGCGTGCGGGCTCCCGGTCCTCATCTCAAACAAGGTGAACATCTGGCGCGAGGTCCGGATGCACGGCGCGGGGATGGTCGAAGGTGACGACCAGCCTTCCGTGGATCGGATGCTGCAATCCTGGATTTCGGCAGACGATGGCCAGCGGCGGGCGATGCGGGACAATGCGAAGACCTGTTTCCAAAAATGCTTCAACGTGGATCGGTTCGCGGAGGTTTTTGTCGAGTCGCTGAAGCTCCTCGGCATGGACGCCGAGCGCAAGGTGATCTGAGCAGGGACGAGCGTTCTACTTTGGCGGAGCCTGCCGGTTCTTTTTCCCGCCACCCTCGCCGAGGTCGGTGAAAGGCGGCTGCTCGAAGCGCGGGGGATTTTCCACCACGCGCGGATCTTGCGCGCGGGTGAGTTCGTCCATGAGGCGCTTCGCATACTTCTCCTTCACTTTTGCAAAGTCGGTGTTGCCTGCGAGGTTGTTCACCATGTCGGGGTCCTTGCGCACGTCGTAGAGTTCCTCGGCGGCACGTTTGCCAAAGGCCATGTCGTAGTATTTCTGCCACTCGGGATCGTTGCGGTGCGTGACGAGCCACGCCTTTGTCGGGCTCGAATCCATGTCGGCGAATGCGGCATAGGTCGAGTCCTGCAGCGCCTCGAATGTGGGTGCCTCGTTGGCCGTGACACCCTTCGGCGATCCCATCGGCCAGCGGTCGGGCTCGAAGTTGCGGATGTAGGTGTAGTCCGGCGTGCGCAGCGCGCGCATGGGAAATGGAAGATTGCCCTCGCGCGCATTGGCCACATGGCGCTCGCGGCCGGTGATCACCCAGTCGCGACTGGCGTCGTTCGTGCCGCTCTTGCCGGATGTCAGCAGCGGCAGCAGCGAACGGCCATAGAGATCCTCCGGCGGCTTCACGCCCGCGATTTCCATGAAGGTCGGCGCGAGGTCGGGCAGACGCACGAGGTCATCAATGATGCGCGCATCCTTCCGTCCCGGCACGCGCACGACGAGCGCGACGCTCGTGCCGTGGTCGTAGAGATTGCATTTGCCGTAAGGCACGCCGGGCATGCCGTGATCGCCGCTGAGCACGACGAGCGTGCGGTCCGCCTCGCCAGTTTCTTCGAGACGTTTCAACAGTGCGCCGACGTAAGCATCCACCGCCTGGCACTCGCCGAGATAATCCGCCACGTCCTCACGCACCTCGGGCACGTCGGGGAGAAATTTCGGCATCTTGCCCTTCAGCAAATCCGGCTCGATGCCCCAGAGTTTTTTGCCCGAGCCTTTGATCCAAGTGCGGTGCGTCGTCGTGGGCCCGAAGAAAAAATGCCACGGCTTGCCCTTCTCCCGTGCGGCGAGGAACGCATCGAAATTCCCGCGCACCTGCGCGAGGATTTCCTCCCGTGCCTCGGCGAGCGGCATCCCTTTTTCCACGCGCGCCGTCACTTCCTCGGAAAAGTTGTTCGGCGCACGCCCGGCCTTCTCATACGCGTATTGCTGCCCGCCGAACGGCGCATCCGCCGGCGTGCCGGGGCTCCACACCTTGTAGCTTTTCCCGATGCTGTATCCCGAGTCGCGCAGCATGAGCGGATACGTTGGGATCGAGTCGTCCCACACCGCACCGTTCAGGATCGCGCCGCGGTTGCAGTTGAAAAAATAGCGGCCCGTGAGCAGCGAACTGCGGCACGGCGTGCAGCTCGGCGCATTCACGAACGCATTGCGGAAAACCACGCCCTCCTTCGCCACACGATCCACATTCGGCGTCTGCACCACGTCATTCAGCGTGGGCCGTCCGTCGAGCCCCTTGTAGCAGCTCGCGTAGCGCCCCCAGTCGTCGGCGAAGAGAAAGAGGATGTTCCAGCGCGGCGCATCTGCCGCATGCGCGAGTGTGGTGAAAATCGCGAGCACTGCGAAGGTGCGGCAGAGCAGCCGGAGGCCACGCATTTTGGAAAAGGACGGCGGCTGGAGGGGATGGTTCGAGGTCTTCATTATTGAGGAGGTTTATGAAAGCGCCGCCGTTCGTCGAGGATGTGCGCCTGCTCATTGGGAAACCGTCCGGCTTGAATTGGATTAGCAACCTTCGGTTCCAACCAGCCGTATCCATCGCAGTCCGAGCAGTCTGCAGAAAGCCCTCGACCAACGGGAAAAAACCAACCTTGAGCCTTGCCGAAAGGGCCGACTCCCTGTATCTCCCGCGCCCAATATGCGTTTTCCACTCGCTCTTACGGCACGAATCGCCCGGCACATCATCAGTAACAAGATCCGCGGCGTGAAGAAGTTCGCCACCGTGCTCCAGCTTGAGCCGCTCCATACCTGCAATCTCACCTGCACGGGCTGCGGGCGCATCCGCGAGTATTCGACCTCGATCAAGGATCTCATGCCGCTGGAAGACTGCCTCCAGGCTTCCGACGAATGCGGCGCGCCGATGGTGAGCATCTGCGGCGGCGAGCCGCTCATCTACCCGCACATCGAGGATCTCGTGGCGAGCCTGCTGAAGCGCAAGCGCATCGTCTATGTCTGCACGAACGCCATGTTCATGCGGAAGAAGATGCGCGATTATCTCGCGACGCTTTTTGCAAAAAACGCGGTGAAGGCCGAAACACAATTGCAGGTGCTGCTGAGCGAAGAACTCATCACGAATGCGCAGGCCGACGAGGCGCGCAAAGGCCCGAAGGACGCGAAGAAAGCCGTCATCGCGCCAACGCAATGGATGTATTGGAACGTGCATCTCGACGGCTTGGAGCGGACGCATGACCTGATCGTCGAGCGCGAAGGCGTCTTCAAGGAAGCCGTGCTCGCCATGCGCATGGCGAAGGTGCTCGGCTACCAGGTCGCGACGAATACGACCGTCTATAAGGAGACCGAGGTGCAGGAAATCGAGGATCTGTTCCAGTTCCTGAACACGCTCAACGTGGACGGCCACACCATCGCGCCCGGCTACGAATACGACGCCGCCAAGGCCGACATGGTGAAGCGTCTCGGCATCGAGCCGGAGAACTTTTTCCTCACGCGCAAGCTCACGATCAAGAAGTTCGCGAAGATCGAGGAATGGGGCCGTCTCTTCCCGATCCTCGGCACGCCGGTTTATCTCGAATTCCTTGCCGGCAAGCGCGACCTCACCTGCTCCGCTTGGGCGATCCCGACGCGCAACGTGCGCGGCTGGAAAGGCCCGTGCTACCTGATGACGGACGGCCATTACAAGACCTACAACGACCTGCTCGAAAAGACGAACTGGGACAAGATCGGCGTCGTGAACGGCGAGGCCCGCGATCCACGCTGCGAGAACTGCATGATGAACTGCGGCTATGAGCCCACGGCGGCGCTCGGCCTGAATGGCAAGAGCGGCGACCTGCTGAAGACGATCAAGTTCAACTTCGGCACAAAGCCAAAACCGAAGCCAATGCAGGTGGAAGCCTTCAACGGCGTGACGTGCGGCAAAGGACATCTCACCGGCGCGGACGCACCGGCGAAGAATGCTGCACCTGCAACCGCAACCGGCGGCTGCGGCAGTGCTGCCAAGGAAAGCCTCGCTGCGACCTCAGCGAAGTAATCTCGGCAGCGTCCGATGATCACCGAGACTTTTTCGCAGACAGAACGCGATCCCCTTTCCCGCGCCATCGGGCGCGCGCAGGCAAACCTGCTCCGACTCCAGCGTGAGGACGGCCACTGGTGCGGCGAGTTGGTCGTGGATAGCACGCTCGTGAGCGATTACATCGCCTACATGCATTGGGCGAGCGAAGTGGACCCGGTGCTCCAGGAAAAGTGCGTCGCGCACATCCGCCGCCGACAGCTTTCTGATGGCGGCTGGAATATCTACGAAGGTGGCCCGAGCGAAATCAACGCGACGGTCAAAGCGTACTTCGCGCTCAAGCTCGCCGGCCACGCGCCAAATCTTCCATGGATGACCGAGGCCCGCGCCGCGGCACTTCGCCTCGGTGGCATCCCGCGGATGAACACCTACTCGAAGCTCTACCTCGCGCTTCTCGGGCAGTTCCCGTGGAAATACCTCCCGACCGTCCCGCCTGAGATGCTGCTTTTTCCAAAGTGGCTCTTCTTCAACATCTATCAGATGAGCTCGTGGACGCGCGCTATGCTGATCCCGCTGGCAATCCTGAATCACTTCCAGCCCACGCGCCATCTGCCCGCAGAAGTATCACTACACGAACTCTACCCCGCCGGCTCGGAGCAAGCCGACATGCGCCCGCGCTGGCGCAAGCCCCGCATGTCGTGGCCGAATTTCTTCCTCTGCTGCGACCGGTTACTGAAGAGGCTACGCCCTTTCCAGATCAAGCCGCTGCGCAAACGGGCGCTGCGCATCTGCGAGGACTGGCTGCTCGAACACATCGGCGAAGGCAGCGACGGGCTCGGCGCGATTTTCCCCGCGATGCTCAACTCGATCCTCGCGCTCAAGGCGCTGGGCTACACGAATGATCATCCCGTCCTCGCGAAGGCGAAGCGCGACTTCGAGGGACTCTTCGTGGATGATCCCGCGGACTTCCGCATCCAGCCGTGCCTCTCGCCAGTCTGGGATACTGCCATCACCACGATCGCGCTTGCGGACAGCGGAGTGCCGCCGACACACGAGGCACTTCAGGGCGCGGAGAAATGGCTGCTTTCAAAAGAAGTCCGCATCCGCGGCGATTGGGCGGTACAAAATCCGCACCCCGAGGCGAGCGGCTGGGCCTTCGAGTATCGCAACGACTACTACCCCGACACCGACGACACGATGATGGTGCTCATGGCACTGCGCGCCGCGCGGCCCGATG
This sequence comes from Prosthecobacter sp., assembly GCA_043779225.1. Lineage (GTDB taxonomy): Bacteria > Verrucomicrobiota > Verrucomicrobiia > Chthoniobacterales > Chthoniobacteraceae > SXWH01. The sequence goes on along the minus strand of JAYWEO010000026.1, from coordinate 5,323 downwards.
TGGATTTCGGCGTCGCGCATTTCAGCGACCGGAAGCACACGAACCAGACTCCACCCGCCGACGAGCGGACTGCCATCTATCAGCGCGCGCTGCGCTGGCTCATGAGCTTCCAGTGCCGCGACGGAGGCTGGGCGGCATTCGACAAAAACGTGACCAGGCGCTGGCTCGAAGACGTCCCCTTTGCCGACCACAACGCAATCCTCGACCCCACGTGCAGCGATCTCACCGGTCGCGTGCTCGAACTGCTCGGGAAAATCGGCTTCCCTCGCAGCGACAAGCGCATTCGCCGGGCCATCAAGCTCATCCAGGACACGCAGGATGCCGACGGCTCATGGTACGGCCGATGGGGCGTGAATTACGTGTATGGCACCTGGCAGATTCTCCGAGGCCTGCGCTGCATCGGCGAAGACATGCGCCAGCCGTGGATCGTCCGCGCCCGCGACTGGCTGGAGAGCTGCCAGAACGACGACGGCGGCTGGGGCGAGACCTGCACCAGCTACGACGATCCGACTTTGAAAGGACGCGGCCCGAGCACCCCCTCGCAGACCGCGTGGGCCGTCATGGGCCTCATCGCCGCGACCGACGAATCGCGCCCCGCCGCATTCGACTGCAAGAGCATCCGCCGCGGCATCGAGTTTCTCCTCGATCGGCAGAACGCCGACGGCTCATGGCCCGAGCCCGAGACGACCGGCACCGGATTCCCGTGCGTGTTCTATTTGAAGTACGACATGTACCGGAACAACTGGCCGCTCATGGCGCTCGCACACTACTCCACCGCGATCGGTGCGACGAAGCGGGACTGATTCGTCCTGAAAATCAGGGTTCGAGTCCGGCAGGGATCGAGTCGGACTGCCCGGTCGGCGTCTCGGTCTGGCCGTTCGGATCGTAGATTTTCACCCAGCGGACCGTCGGGAACTGCTTGAGAAGCGGCATGATCTCATTGGCAATCGTGAGCGTGGAGCCGTGGCTGTCCGCACCGCCGGTGAGCCGCACACGCGCGACCTGATTGCTGATCGTCACGCTGCTGTATCCCGTCGCATCGGAGTTCACCAATGTGAGCCCGCCGGCCAGCTCTGCCTGCGTCGGCCCGGCGAAGAGCCAGTCGAGCGAACGTGCGGCGACATTCGGCGCGATCACTGGGCGCAGCACCGAGTGGACATAGGGCGGCTGGCCGAGCTGGAAGTTGTGCGAATCCACAAAATAGATCTGCGTCTGGATGGTCTGAAACCGCACGGCGATATCGATCACCACACGGCTCGGATTCAGCAAGGTGAAGACATGGAACGGCTCACGCTTTGCGAGGCCGATTCCGAATGACAGCACGCCTTCAAAATCACCCGAGCGGACGACTTGGATCACATTCGGCAGCCCCATGGTGATGCGCGCATCCGTGAAGACATTGCCGTTGTCGTCATGCCCCGTCGCGGACGAAAATGAAACGTTCAGCAAGGCCTTGCCGATGATCGGCACAGGCAGCCCCGATCCGTCTGCGATGATCTCCGGCACGAATGAGACATCGCGCTGCGCAGGGAGCGGCCCGTCGAATTCAAAGACGACGCGATCAAATCCGACATGGGACGCCGCCCGGATTTTTTTGAGGACGGGAGTTGCGGTGAGGGCGAGGGCGCTCTTGGCTGTCGCTTTTTTGCGTGAAGGTTTTTTTGCAGTAGCCATGGGAGTGTTTGGTTTTCGGTTTTTCTGACGTGAAAAAACTCGTGACCCGCCTGTGCACGCATCGCACAGAACTTCCCGCCGTGAATCAAGCCCGGAAAACTCTCACGCGAACACGCATTCCCTCCGATGTTGCGCCCGGCATGCCCCACCCGCTAGCCTCCGCGCCCTCATGCTCATCCTTGAAAAATTCTCCTTCGGCGTCGGCGACCGTTTCGCGCACCAGGCAAAATCACAGCTCGCCGCATTTCAAAAACTCGCGGCGGACGGCGTGCAGATCGCACCTGTCTGGAATAAGTCCAATCGCGAACACACCTTCGTAGGTTCCGAGCCACAGAGTGTTTTCGACGCGGCGAAATCCGCCGTCGCCACGCTCGGCTGGAACCACGGCTGGCACGTCGATGCCGATCACATCCGGCTGGAGACCGTCGATCGTTTCATCCCCTGCTCCGATTTTTTCACGCTCGATGTCGCCGACTCCATCGGCAAGGCTCCGGCTGGGGAAGACGTGAAGGCATTTGTGGTTCGCCACCCGGAACTCATCGGCACGATCACGATCCCAGACATTGCGACGCCATTCCAGACCACACGCGCGGAGATCGAGCGCATCGTCTCGAAGTATCTTCTCGCCGTGCAGGACGCGGGAAAAATCTACCGCCATATCGCGGCGGCAAAGGGCGAGGGCAATTTCATCGCCGAAGTCTCGATGGACGAGACCGACGCGCCGCAGACGCCGCCCGAGCTGCTCGTGATCCTCGCCGCCATCGCCGATGAAAAAATCCGCGCGCAGACCATCGCGCCGAAATTCACCGGGCGCTTCAACAAGGGTGTGGACTACGTCGGCGACCTCGTGCAGTTCGAGAAGGAATTCCACGACGACCTCGCCGTCATCGCATTCGCCATCGCGCGCTATGGCCTGCCGGCGAATCTCAAGCTCAGCGTTCACAGCGGCAGCGACAAATTTTCGCTCTACCCGATCATCCGCCGCACGCTCCCGAAATTCGGCGCGGGCCTGCACATCAAGACCGCGGGCACGACGTGGCTCGAAGAAGTCATCGGCCTCGCCGAAGCAGGCGGCGACGGACTCGCGCTCGCAAAGGAAATGTATGCCTATGCACTCGCCCACGTGGACGAACTGTGCGCGCCGTATGCGAGCGTCATCGACATCGACAAATCAAAGCTCCCTTCCGCCGAGATCGTGAATGCATGGACCGGCACTCAACTCGCGAACGCCATACGCCATATCCCCGACCACCCGGAATTCAACGCCAACATCCGCCAGCTCCTGCACGTCTCGTTCAAGCTCGCGGCCAAGGCTGGCGCACGCTATACTGATTTGCTGAAAGCCAACGAGGGCATCGTCGCGAAGAACGTCACCGAGAACATCTACGAGCGGCACATGCGCCCGCTGTTCATCGGTTGATGCCTTCGTAGAATTCCTCGCGCCTGCCGGCATCCAGACCGTGACCACGCCGCAGGCACTCGCACTCGCTCGCCAGCATCACCGCGCCGGGCGTCTCGGCGAAGCGGAGTCGTTCTATCGCGAGATCCTCGCTGCGGATCCGTGCGCCACCGACGCGCTGCACTTCATCGGCATAATCGCCGGACAGACGGGCAGGCATGCGGAGGCCGTCGCATTCATCAGCCAGGCCGTGGCACTCCAGCCCGATCATCCCGAGGCGCAGAAAAATCTCGGCGTCGCGCTGAAAGCCGTCGGGCGGGACGACGATGCCATCGCCGCATATCGGCGGGCCATCGCCATCAAGCCCGACTACGCCGAGGCTCACAAGAATCTCGGGAACCTGCTGCTTGGCAAAGGTGAGATCGATCAGGCCATCGCCGCGTATCGCGAAGCCATCGCTTGCGCGCCCGGTTTCGCAGAAGCTGGGAGCAATCTCGGTGCCGCACTGAGGCGTGCAGGCCGGCTGGATGAATCCGTCGCCGCCTGCCGCGGCGCAATCGCCACTCAGCCCGCCCATGCCGAGGCACACAGCAATCTCGGCAATGCGCTGTTTGATCTGGGCGATCTCGATGCCGCTATCGCCTCCTATCGCATCGCGGTTCAAATCGCGCCCACCTTTGCCACCGCATGGAATCATCTCGGTGTAGCGCTCATCGCCAGAGACAACCCCTCGGATGCCATTGCCGCCTGCCAGCGAGCCGTCGAACTGCGGCCCGACTACTCCGACGCCTTTGCAAATCTCGGCCACGCGCTGAGGGTGCAGGGCCGCATCACAGAATCCATCGCCGCCTATCGGCAAGCCACGGTGCTGAAACCGCATTCGCCCGATTGGCGGCATGTGCTGGCCGCATTGTCCGGCGACAGTTCGCAGACCACCACTCCCGCGAGCTACGTGCGGAAACTTTTCGATCCCTACGCCGCCGAGTTCGATGCCCACCTCACCGGCCAATTGCAATATCGTGTCCCGGAGCTGCTCCTCGACGCCGTCCTCACCACCTCTCCGGACACGAAGTTTGAAATCCTCGACCTCGGCTGCGGCACCGGGCTTTGCGGCAATCAGTTCCGCTCTATCGCCACCCGCCTCGTCGGCGTGGACCTTTCCCCGGCGATGATTGCAAAAGCGGCGGCGAGAAAAATCTACGACGAACTCATCACTGCCGAGATTTCCGAAGCGATGCGCGAAAGGCATGACAGCTTTGACCTCATCCTTGCCGGCGATCTTTTCATCTACGTCGGCGATCTCAGCGACACCTTCCGATCCGTCGCCTGGCTCCTGCGCAAAGACGGGCTCTTCACATTCTCACTTGAGCAATACGACGGCGACGGGTTTGCCCTCACGTCGAAGGTGCGCTTCGCCCATTCGCTCGCCTACATCCGGGGACTCTCTCGCGACCACGGCTTTACGGAGCTCCACATCCGGGAGATCGCCATACGAAAGAGCGGCCCTGACGAAATTCCCGGCTGGATCTCCGTGCTGAAAAAAACTTCCGCCTGCAAGCACTCTCATTGACGGCGCAAAGGCATGTCTGAAACTGTGCTGACAATGCCCCCCTGCCACCGTCTTGCCCTGTTCGCCGCCGCGGCGGTCGCGATGCTTTCCTCCGGCCTCCGGACAAATGCCGCGACAAAGCCGGGCGATGGCATGCGGGACGTGGCGGCGTTTCTCGAAAAGCACTGCACCGGCTGCCACGATGCGACGGAGAAGAAAGGCGGACTGGATCTGGAGGCGCTGCCGGTGAAATTCGACACGGAGAAGGATCGCGCAGAGTGGGTGAAAGTTTTTGACCGCGTGCTGGCGGACGAGATGCCGCCGGCGAAGAAGCCGCGTCCGGATACGGCGGCGAAGCGCGCGGTGCTGGAGACGATCGGAGGCGGGATCGTGAAGGTGGAGAAGGCGGTGCAGGCGATAGAGGGACGCGTGCCGTTTCGCAGGCTGAACCGCGTGGAATTTGAGCGCACTGTGCAGGAGCTGCTGGGCGTGGAGACGCCGATGCGGCACATCTTGCCGAGCGATTCGCCGTCGCATGGATTCGACACGGTGGCGGAGGGGCTGCGGATTTCGCAACTGCACATCGAGAAATATCTGGAGGCGGCGGACGCGGCGATTCTCGATGCGCTCGACTTTCACCCGCCGCCGGACAGCACGGCGAAGCGCTATCAGTACAAAGACGAGCCAGGCGTGAAGTCGCA
>JAYWEO010000025.1:0-8279 GCA_043779225.1 Prosthecobacter sp. | reverse complement strand
GCTCATCGCCACCGTCACGTTGAGCGCATTCGTCGTCGCGCCGATGCGCTCGATCAGAAACTGCCCGCCGTCGCCGCCCTCGGTGGCATCACGTTTCGTCACGCTCATGCGGACGAGCGGATTCACCGTGTCGCTGTCGGCGATCCAGATCGTCGCGGTGGCAAGGCCGAGGACGTAATTTGCGGAGGGCGCGAGTTCCAGCGTCACGCGCTCGAAGCTCTCGACCGCCGCGTCGTCCAGCGCCGTCACGATCACATCGAGAAATGGCTGGCCCGCGGGAATCGTGAGCGTCTGATACGGGCTGGCCGCGATCACGTCGGGAGCCAGCGTGTAGTCCGTGCCTTTCGTCGCGGTGCCGCTCGGTGAGTATAGCTGGATGGTGAGTGCCGCCGCCGTCGAACCGGTGCGCGTGATGCGGAAGGATCCCGTATTCGCACCCTCGCTGCAATCCGCGTCCCGCACCGCGATGCTCACGGCAGCAAGTGGACTTGCGGTGAAGTTCGCACCGCTCACACTGGGACCGACAGTGATGCTCGCGGTCGCAGGCGTGAATGCATAGCCGTAGAGTTCCGTGCCGACAGTGTAAGTCGCGGCAGAAAGTCCGACGAGCGCGTAGGTGCCGTCGGTGTCCGTATATGCCTCACGATAGCTTGTGCCGGAGAGCCCATTGTGCACGCGCACATCTTTCAGGGGCTGGCCGTTCACGGTGATCGTGCCTGCGATGCGGAATGTTCCAGGCGAGCCGACTGTGACGATCACCGATTTGCTCGTCGTGCCGCCTTTCATGTCGGATGCCGTGCAGCGCACACGATACTCGCCAGCGGTCGCCCATGACTTCGTGACCACTGGGGAATTCGCAATGCTGAAACCTTTGTCGCCAAAATCCCATGCGTAGCTGAGCACATCGCCGTCGGCATCGGCTGCAGTCGCGGTAAAAGTCACTGCGGTGGAAGTCCCAATACTCGTCGCGCTCGCGGCGACGCTCAACACGGGTGCAATGTTCCCGGTGAAGTCGCCGAGATTCACGACCACGTCCACGCTCGTCGGCGAGGTCGTCGTGTTCTTCGCGATGGGCGTGATGTGGACGCCCGATTCCAGATCGCTGAACGTGCGCCCGATCGGGATAGGCGCGTCTGTTTTCCCATCGGGTGAACCGGGAGTCGTATCGAGCAGATGCGAGCCGCCCGCGCTCGGGAGCCACGGGCTCCAGTGTAGAAAGACGCCGCCCTGCACCCACGCGTTAGTCGTGAAGCGCTGCCGCAGATCCACCCAGTAGTCGCGATCGCTGTCCTTGCGGATTTTCAGCGCATAGCGCAGCCGGGGATCTTGCCGGATCTGATCCATCTGGTAAATGCGATACGTCCCGCTCGTCGCCGCGTCACCCACGACCGCGGTCGGCATCCAGTTGAGGACGTTCTTTTCGTAGGCATTAAACTGCAAATCGCCCGCGCTCGCGCTGCCCATCGTGTCGAAGCTGTCACCATATTCCACGTGCGTGCCACCGCCGATCACGGAGCCATTCGTCGTGCTCCAGAAGTTCGCGTGCCACAGGCCAAAGTTGTGGCCGTACTCGTGGCACGCCACGCCAGTACTGGTGCCGGATTTCAGCCAGCAACCTTTGCCGCCAACGTAAGCCTGCCCCCCGAAACCGCCGGGTGTGCCAGTGTAGATGACCGTATCGAAATTGAAATTCGCCGGATCGAATCCTGCGGCTTTCGCAGCGACGCGAGCATCGTTCAGCACCTCGTAGGCACTGCCGGTGTCCTGATCCTTATACCAAGTCTCCGTGCGCGGCAGGATGAGCAGCGGCGTGACTGTCGTGGCAAACGTCATCGCACCGAAACTCGTGTCGAGGAACCAATCCTGGACATTCTTTCCGAGATCGTACCCTTCCTTTTCCGTCACGCTGCCCTTGAGCGCTTCGGGAAATGCGACGCGCATGAGCAGGTGTGTCTTATAGCCCGTGCTCTGCGTTGCGGCGGGGGGCGAGGTCGGCAGCGTCGGGCCGCCATTGCCGCCCTCGCGAGCGATGAGGTCCTGCTCGAAGGGATGGATGTGTCCGCCACTGCAAAGAAAATGAAACTGCCCGCCTGCCTCCACGGCGACCTGTTCGCCGCTCACCGGCGCGACGGCTCCATCCTTTGATTTTGGCGCGGTCGTGCCGAGGCCGGAAACTGGGCACGTCTCCACCGCATCGCGCGCCGGTGCGGGAGCAGTGCTGATTTGCTTCCCGAGTGAAAAGCCCTGCGTATCGGTCTTAGCCAGCGTCCGCTCGCGGGTGAGATTGTTGGGATGATTCGGGATTTCCCCACTCCCGACGGTGCGCAGACGACGTTCATCAAGAGCCATCAGATCATCGACCGCGATGCCAATGATGGACGCATTCTCCGTCGTCTTCTGATTCAGCCGCTCGCCATACACGAACGCTCGGTATTCCCCGCCGTCATTCGTGCGCACCTCGCGACGGTACGCAGGGACGTCCGCATTTTCCGCCGAAGGCGCCACACCGATCACTCCGAAAAACGCCATCTCATTCACCCGCTCCTCCAGTCGCTGAGCGACCGCAAGCGGCAACCGCTGGCGCACCACTGGCGGCACCGCATTCTCGATGGCACTCCGCGGGTCCTGCACGATGACCTTGCGCAATTCCACACGGCGCGCACTCGCGAGCGTGAGTCCTTCATCCACGAGACCCGACCGGTCTGTATCGGACGCGGCGAGGTAGCGCGCCGTCCATTCGTTGAATGCCGCGAATGCCGTGGCCGCGTTTTCTGCCGATGCCAAAGATGGAGCGCCATCCTTCGCTGGCAGAGCCACTGGCTCGGCCTGTGCCGTCCGGTCCGCAGCAGCAGACATCGGCATTGAGAAGGGGGGCACCTTATCGGCGACAGGAACGACACGGGTCCGCATGAACCAACTCGCCAAAAAGATCAGGGCGACGACGGGAGCCGCAAAGATTGCATAGCGTTTCATGGGGTGAAAAATTGCCGGGGTACTTTGACGCCCTGTTGCCGATTTGTCCACGGGCACTGACCATATCACCGATATGTCATGCAACGGGGATCGATGGCGGATTTCATCAAAAATGGCCTGCCCACCACACCGCCGCGATTTTGAGTGTGCGGGGTTCGGTTCCCGATATTTGAGGCCGAGCGAAGCCGCACTTCACGAAACGCCGAAAACCGATTACTGATTCCCGATATGGACTGGAACCACTGGCAGCCACGACAATTCGCGAACCTTTGCTTCATCGTGAAGGACGGGCGCGTGCTGCTCATCCGCAAGAAGCGTGGGCTGGGTGCGGGGAAAATCAACGGCCCCGGCGGAAAACTGGAGCCCGGCGAGACGGCGCTCGCGGCGGCCATCCGGGAAGTGCAGGAGGAAATCGGCGTGACTCCGCTGCTGATCGAGGATCGCGGAGTCGTGCGGTTTCAATTCACCGACGGCTTCAGCCTGCATTGCGCGGTGTTCGTCGCGCGCGACTTTTCCGGTGAGATGATCGAGACGGATGAGGCTCTGCCGATGTGGTTCCCGATGGATGGCGTGCCGTTTCACGAGATGTGGGAGGACGACCAGCACTGGCTCCCGCAAGTGCTCGCCGGACAGAGCTTCCAGGGCTGGTTTGAGTTCGATGGCGAAAAAATGTTGAGCAAGCGCGTGGAGTTCACCCCCTGAAAATGGCGCCGCATTTTCATCCGCAGAATGCGCAGATTTTCGGAGATGGGCTCTGCCGTTCAGTCGTCGGAATCTGCATTCGTCTGCGCAATCGGCGGATTTCACTTCCCTGAGCCATGCCGCGCATCGTCATCGCCGGTTGCGGATTCGTCGGGCTCGCAGCGGCGCGCGTTTTTCACGCGGCGGGGTGGGACGTGCTCGGGCTCACGCACTCGGCTGAATCGGCACAGGTGCTGGCGGGCGAGCCGTTCCCACTTTCCTCGTGCGACATCTCGAATGCTGATGAGGTGCGTGCGACTGCCTCGGGCCTCGGCAAACATGTGGACGCGGTGATTCATTGCGCGAGTTCCGGGCGCGGAGGAGCGGATGCGTATCGCTCCGTGTATCTCGATGGCGCGCGGAATCTCCTCGATGCCTTCGCGCCCGGGCGATTGCTCTTCACCAGCAGCACGAGTGTGTATGCGCAGACCGATGGCTCCGTCGCTGGCGAGCACAGCCCCGCCAATCCGCCTCGCGAAACGGGACGGCTTTTGCGCGAGACCGAGGAACTGGTGATTGCGCGCGGCGGCATCGTCGCGCGACTAGCGGGAATCTATGGGCCGGGGCGCTCCGTGCTGCTGAGGAAATTTTTCAACGGCGAAGCAGTCATCGAAGGCGACGGCATGCGCGTCGTGAATCAGGTCCACCGCGACGACATCGCATCCGCACTCCGCGTGCTCATCGAACTGTGCGTGGAAGGAATCTTCAACGTCAGCGACGACACGCCTATGCCGCAGCGCGACATCTACGGATGGCTCGCGCAGCGTTTCAGCATGCCGCTTCCGCCGCTCGGCCCGATCGATCCGAATCGCAAGCGCGGATGGACGAGCAAGCGCGTGAGCAATGCAAAGCTGCGCGCACTCGGCTGGGCTCCGCAATTCCCGAGCTTCTTCGACGCCGTCGAGAGGCAGCCGGGACTCGTCACGCTCGCTCGCGACGGTTGATGCGCCTTACTTCTTCTCCGCAGGCGCAGGCGCAGGCACGGGCGGCTTCGGCTTCGTGATCATCTCGAAGTCATCCGTGCGGAAGGGCGTCACCGGCAGCCCTTCGTTGCTGAAAAGATTGCAGACCGGATTGTCCGACCACGCGTAACGCACGGCGATCGGCGCGCTCACTTTTCCGCAGCTCACCTCGACTTTGTTGTTCCCGATCACTTTGCCCTTTGCCCATTGCCACACCTTGTCCTCGCCACACACGGCGAAGCCGACGGCCTCCTGCACGTCGAACGGACGCAGCGTGCTGCTGCCGAAAAGGTCGAACGTGACCACGGCCTTGTCGTCGTTGATCTCCAGCTTGCTGAACTCCGGGCTGCGATACGCGAACTTCATCCCATAGTCCTTCACGAGCGCCCAGCGCACGAGGCGCGCGGCCACGTCGTGCTTGTTCTTCGGGTGGATGTCCTTGCCCTCGCCGAGGTCGGTGATCACGCACTGGCCGGTGTTCGCGAGCTTCATCGTCTTCGTCTGCGACTCACGCAGTTCCGCCCAATCGCTGTCACCGGGCTCGGCCTTCTCGGGTTTGAAATCCGCGAGCTGCACCCAGTAGAACGGGAAGTCACCCTGCTTCCATTCCGCGCGCCACTGCTCGATCATCATGGGGAAAAGCTGCGCGTATTCCCATGCGCGGCCCGCGTTGCTTTCGCCCTGATACCAGATCACGCCCTTGATGCCGTAGCCGAGCGTCGGGGCCATCACGCCGTTGAAGATATTTCCGGGGCGCGCATTCCCGCGCAGCCAGCCGTCCGGCGACTGGGGGGCGCGCGGCAGCACCTGGCCGGGCTTGATGCCTGCGGCCTTCAGCTTCTCCACGTCCTCCTTCCATTTCGTCGTCGCCTTTTCAAAGTCCTCCTTCGCCTTCTCCGATTGCAAATCTGACTCACGCTTCACCGTGCCTTCCATGAGCAGCTTGAAACGCGGATCTTTTTCGAGCGACGAACGCCGCACCCACGCCTCGGCCGCCGAGCCGCCCCATGCGTTATCAATGAGCCCCACCGGCACGTGCAGGACATTGTGAAGGTAGCGCCCGTAGAGGAATCCCACCGCGGTGAAAGGCTTCGCATTCTCCGCATTCGACGGCTTCCACTCGCCCTTGAAGTCGCTCTGCAATTCCTGCGTGCCCACGTTCGGCACCTTGATCAGGCGCAGGTTCGGCAGGTCGGACGCCGCCGCTTCGAGGTCGCCATTCCAGTCGCTCTGGAGCTGGAAGCCCATGTTCGACTGCCCCGAGCACATCCTGCAGGTCGCGCTTCGTCGTGCCCGCGATGGCGATTGATTGCGGCATCGCGTTCGCATTCACGGGATCGAGCTTCACCTCCCAGCGCCCGTCGCTGCCCGCGGTGCCGGACTTCACCTGCCCGGCGAACGTGACCGTCACCTTCGTCCCCGGCGTGTCCCAGCCCCAGATGGGATTCGTCTGCTTCTGCTGGAGCACCATGTGGTCGCCGATGATGGCGGGGAGCTTCAGCTCCGCCCGGACGAACGGCGTGAACGTGAGGGCGAGGATCGGGATGAGGATGCGTTTCATGGAAAATGGGTGAGTGGTTTTGGGAGTGAGTCGCACCGTTCAATCCGCACGAGCCGCGGTTCGTAGGAAAAAGTGTGCGGTGCCGAGGGCCACAGGCCCTGGAACATACCAGCCCAGAGGGTGCGCGCGGGATTGTTCAAACGCAGCGGCACGGCGTGGGTTGTAGCTTTCTCCACCCGCCCATCATTCCATCCATGAAAATCCTCCTCGCCCTCGCCCTCACCCTCACCGTTTTCCGCGCCGCCTTTGCCGATGGCGTGAAGCCGCTGCTGCATGACCACGCGCTGCCGGTGCTCGCCGCGCCTGCTTTCAAGGAACCGCTCGATGCCTCGTGGAGCATCGCGAAGGGGAAGTGGACGCCGCACGATGGCGTGCTCGATGTGCTGGACGTGCCGGAGGAAAAGCACATCCCGGTGCTGCATCACAAGGCGGGGCTGGCGAGCGCGACGATCGAGGTGGAATTCATGATTGATGGCGCTGGCTCGTTCCTCGTCGGGTGCGACGGGCCGGGCCATGTGGGCCGCGTGGTGGTGAATGCGACCAGCGTGAGCATCGCGGAGGATTCCGTGAAGCCGTCGCACACGATCGCGAAGACGGACATGGCGGTGAAGCCGGGCGAGTGGCACCGGCTGCGCGTGGAGTGGACGGGCGATCGCATGGCGGCGGTTCTCGACGGCAAGGAAGTGCGCGCGCAGCACGAATTCCTCGCGACGGCGAAGCAGCGGAGCTGGCTGGCGGCGGGGAAGTCGGTGCATGTGCGCGGGCTGAAGATCAGCGGGGAGCAGGCGGGGAAGTGATTGGTGACTGGTGAACAGTGACTAGTTCTCGATAAGTGAAGCCCATTACCAAGTCAGCAGTCGGGAACCAGCAACCAGCAGCCAATCATTAGTCACCAGTCACCACTCACAATTTTCCAACACCAAACTCAAACCACATCATGAAACTCCTCCGTCATCTCCTCACCATCGTCGCGCTCGGCGCGTGCTCTCTTCTCCATGCCGCGGAGAATCCGTTCATCGGGCGCTTCGCGCTCACCATTCCAGGCGGCGGTGCGGGGTGGCTCGGCGTGGAGGAAAAGGATGGCAAGCTCGCGAGCAGCATCCTGTGGGGTGGGGGAAGTGTGCTGCCGACGGCGGGCACGAAGGTGGAGGGCGATACGCTCATCGTCACGCGCGAGAGCGGCAAGGATCCGAACAAGGTGAAGGAGACGATCACGGCAAAGCTCGACGGTGACGTGATCAAGCTCACGACCGTGAAGGCGAAGGTGGACGGGAAGGAATTTGGGAAGGCGGAGTTCACAGGCAGGCGCATCCCAGCCATTCCTGCGACGCCGGATCTCGCGAAGGTGAAATACGGCGCGCCGGTTTCCATTTTCAACGGCAAGGATCTCACCGGCTGGCGTCTCACGCAGGAGAAGGCGGACAACGGCTGGAGCGTGCAGGACGGCGTGCTGATAAACCGCATCACGCCTGGCAAGCATCACGGCAACCTGCGCACGGATGCGGAGTTCGAGGACTTCAACCTCACGCTCGAAGTGCGCACGCAGGAGGGCAGCAACAGCGGCGTGTATCTGCGCGGCATCTACGAAATCCAGATCGCCGAGAGCTTCGGAAAGCCGCTCGACCCGCATAATATGGGCGCGCTCTACAGCCGCATCACGCCGAGCGTCGCCGCGGAAAAGGCGATCGGCGAATGGCAGACGATGAGCATCACGCTCGTGGACCGGCACGTCACCGTGGTGCTGAACGGCAAGACGATCATCGCCAACCAGCCCGTGCTCGGCTGCACCGGCGGCGCGATGACGAGCGACGAATCCAAGCCCGGCCCCATCATGCTCCAGGGCGACCACACGAATATCGACTACCGCAATATCGTGCTGAAGCCCGTCGTGAAGTAGTCCGCCCTTTGGCGGATTCCTTCCGCACGTTGCCGGATGTTTGCGACAATAGCCCAGCGCTTCAGCGCTGGGTAAACATGCACCGTAGCTAGCAAAGTCCCGCCAGGGACGAAAGGACGCTTCTGCCGTCCCTGCGGGACTGGGT
>JAYWEO010000024.1:0-24708 GCA_043779225.1 Prosthecobacter sp. | reverse complement strand
GAAGATTTTTCCCAACCTACGGAGGATTTTGCCGGATGCAGGGATGATCTGGCCAGCTTCAGGGCAGTCTGCCAAAAGAGGCGGTGAGGAATAGGCTGCGCCAGAACCTTTCCGAATCCCTCCTGAAACCAATCCTAATACCATGTTCCACCTCCCGAGAGCCGTCCTGTTTCCGCTTTTCAGCTTCCTTTCCACGATCGCATTTGCTGCGGACACCTCCCGCGCCAAGCTCCAGATCCTCAACGGCAGCAGCCAGTCCATCGACATCTTCTGGCTGAAGACCGATGCCGGGCGGGTGCCGAACGGCTCGTTCGCACCGGGCCAGGACTCCGTCATCACCACGACGATCGGGCACCGCTTTGCCATCGTGGGGCATGATGACAAGTCTGAGACAACGGTCACCAGCGAGGTGCCGGTGCAGGCGTTTCGCGTTGGCGGCGTGCCGGCGTTTTATACGCAGCGTGTCGAGGCGCACGGGTTTCCGATCGTCGCGTCAGCGAAGGTGAATCCATATGCGCTGAAGGAGGCCGCGTTCCTCGTGGACATGATGCTGGAGAAGCGTCCGGACGTGCGCGCGGCGATGATCCAGAGCGGCGCGCGCATGTGCATCATGGCGCACGATGAATACACGACCGACCTGCCGGAGTTCGCCCGCATGGAGAATGAGAAGGCGAAGGAGTTTCCGAACGTGGCCGCAAAGGACTTCTGGGATGCGCGCGCCCGCGGACTCGGCGGCAGCGAGACGGATGCGCTTTGCTCCGTCGCCGAGGAAAACGTGCTCGGCTACGCGGCCGATCCGTATGAGAAGGAGTGCATCCTCATCCATGAGTTCGCGCATAACATCCATCTGCGCGGCATGCTGAATGTGGACCCGACCTTCGACACCCGGCTGAAGGCGGCCTATGATGCGGCGATGAAGGCCGGGCTGTGGAAGGGCAAATACGCGGGCGTGAATCATCACGAATACTTCGCCGAGGGCGTGCAGTCGTGGTTCGACAACAACCGCGTGAACGACCACGATCACAATCACGTGCATCTGCGCTCGCAGCTCATCGAATACGATCCCGGCCTCGCCGCGATGTGCCGCGAAGTCTTCGGCGACACGGCGCTCAAATATACCAAGCCCGCGACGCGCCTCACCGGCCACATGACTGGCTACGATCCGGCCAAAGCGCCGGCCTTTGCGTGGCCCGCACGACTCGTCGGTGCGCGAAAGCAGATCAAGGAAGCCGCGGAGTCACGCGACAGGAAGGCGAATGGCGTCATCGAGCGTGAGGTGCGTGAAGTGTCCGGATGGAAGGTCCACATCCACAAGTCGCTGCTCGATTCGCAGCGCGACGAGACGCAGCACGCGCTCGATCTTTTGCAGAAGATGCTCGACGAGATCCTCCGCGTGGTGCCGGCGAAGGCGGTGGCGGAATTGCAAAAGGTGCCGCTCTATTTTTCACCGCCGTACCAAGGCAAACGCGGCGGCGCGGAGTTTCATCCCGATGCGGGATGGCTGCGCGACAATGGCCGCGATCCCGTGATGGCGAAAGGCGTGGAGTTTTCCGGCATCGCCGACTTCGAGCAGGAGATGAATCGCATGCCAAACTTCGCGCTGCACGAACTGGCGCATGCGTTTCACAACCGCACCGTGAAGGACAGTTTCGACAATGCCGAAATCAAGGCCGCCTATGAGCACGCCAAAGCATCGGGCAAATACGATCCCGTGGAGCGCTGGCACGGCAGCGGCAAGCCCAACACCAGGGAGCGTGCCTACGCGATGACGAACCCGATGGAGTATTTCGCCGAGAACACCGAGGCGTACTTCAGCCGCAATGACTTCTTCCCGTTCACGCGCGAGGAGCTGAAGAAGACGGATCCGGAGATGTTTGAGCTGCTCGGGAAACTCTGGGGAACGACAGGCCATCCATGATGCCGCGTCACCTTTTCATCCTGCTCCTGCTGCTTCACTGCCATCCCGCCGGTGCGGCGGAGCGTCCCAATATCGTCCTCATTCTCGCCGACGATCTCGGCTACGGCGATGTCGGCTGCTACAATCCGCAGTCGAAGGTGCCGACGCCGAATCTCGACCGACTCGCGCGCGAAGGCATGAGATTCACGGATGCCCACGCGGCTTCGACGGTGTGCACGCCGTCGCGCTACAGCATCATGACGGGCCGCATGTGTTTCCGCACGGGCTATCGAGGTGGTGTGTTCACGGGCGTGGGCGGGCCGAGCTTGATCGAAGCGGATCGGGTGACACTGCCGGGGATGCTGCGCGCACAGGGCTATGCGACGGCTTGCGTGGGCAAGTGGCATATCGGCATGACGTTTCAGACCACGGACGGCACGCCGGTGCATCAGGCAAAGATCGGTGGCGACGGGAATGGCGCGGCCACGGAACTCGCGCGCGTGAGGCTCGTGGATTTCACGAAGCCCATCACCGATGGCCCGGTGCATCGCGGCTTCGATTACTTCTTCGGCACCGCGTGCTGTCCGGGGACGGACTGGCTGTATGCCTTCATCGAGAACGACCGCGTGCCGGTGCCGCCGGAGCATGCGCTCGATGCATCGAAGCTGCCGAAACATCCGTATGCGAACGATTGCAGGCCCGGCCTGATCGCTCCCGGATACGAACACGAGACGCTGGACCTCGTGTTCCTCGACAAGAGCAAGGCATGGCTCACGCAGCAGGTGAAGCGCGAGCCGACGAAGCCCTTCTTCCTGTATCACGCGATGCACGCCGTGCATCTGCCGTCGTTCGCGGCACCGGAATTCCAAGGCAAGACCAAGGCTGGGCCGCACGGTGATTTCATCGCCGAGCTGGATCACATCGTCGGCGAGCTGATGGTGACGCTGCAAAAACTGGGCGTCGCGGACAACACGCTCATCATCTTCACCAGCGACAACGGTCCCGAAACCACCAGCGTCGTCCACATGCGCGCGGACTTCGATCACGACGGCGCGCGGCCCTGGCGCGGGGTGAAGCGTGATGATTGGGAAGGCGGGCATCGCGTGCCGCTCATCGTGCGCTGGCCGAGCCGCGTCACCGCTAATGTGTCGGATGCCACCGTGTGCCTCACCGATGTGATGGCCACCTGCGCCGCGATCACCGGCGCGCAACTCCCCGCCAATGCGGCCGAGGACAGCTTCAGCTTTTTGCCCGCGCTCACTGGCAAACCCGATGGCAGCCCGCAGCGCGACTACACGATCCATCAGACCATCAAGCTCGACATGGCCATCCGGCGCGGCGACTGGAAGCTCCTCGATCATCGCGGCTCCGGCGGGAACAACTACGGCAGCGGTGAACTCCAACCCTATGCGCTCGCGGACACCGCGCCGGATGCGACGGGGCAGCTTTACAATCTCAAAACCGATCCGGGCGAAACGACGAATCTCTTCTTCAAGCACCCGGAGATCGTGAAGGATCTGAAAGCCCTGCTCGATGCCAGCAAGGCGACAGGCCGCAGTGCTCCGAGATTGCCCAAAACCAACGAACCATGAAACCACTTCTCCTTGTTGCACGGCCACGGCACGTTTCTGGCCCTTCTTCAGCGGCGAGCCGATACGGTGCATGCACGGCACCACGCGCTTGTCCGATTTGTGGATGAGTTGAAACACCTCCTCCCGATGCGCGCCATGATGCGCATGTTCGCCACCGCCTACGGCGAATCCAGCGGCCCCATGCTGTAAGGCCAGCACATCAGCCGCTACGCGAAATCCTCCGCGCTGGGATTCTTCGGATCGCCCTTGTGCAGCGCGGGGATTTTCAATTCGCCCTCCCAGCGCGCGACCACGGCGGAGGCGAGGCAGTTGCCGACGAGGTTCACGGAGGTGCGCGCCATGTCGAGGAATGCATCCACTCCGAGAATGAGCGCCACGCCTTCCACCGGCAGTCCGAAGGTCGCGACCGTGCCGGCGAGAATCACCAGCGTCGCGCGCGGCACTGCGGCCACGCCTTTGCTCGTGAGCATGAGCGTGAGCATCATCGTGAGCTGGGTCTGCATATCGAGGGCGATCCCGGCGGCCTGCGCGACGAAGACGGACGCGACCGCGAGATGCAGCGTGGAGCCGTCGAGGTTGAACGAATACCCCGTCGGCAGCACGAACGAGACGATGCGCGGAGGCACGCCGAACTTTTCCATCATGAGCATCGCATCGGGCAGCGCGGCCTCGGAGTTGGCGGTGGAAAATGCGAGCAGCGCAGGTTCGCGGATGGTGCGGAAGAAGCGCATCACCGGGATGCGCGCGATGAGCATCACCGGCACGAGCACGATGAGGACAAAGACCAGGAGCGCCCCGTAAAGCGTGAACACGAGCGCGCCGAGATTTTTGAGGATGCCCAATCCATTCTGCCCGACCGTGCCGGCGATCGCGGCGCCCACGCCGAAGGGCGCGGCCATCATCACGAGCGCGGTGAACTTGAACATCACCTGCGTCACGCCCTCGAAAAACGCGAGCATGGTCTGCTTGTGCCTGCCCGTCACATGCCCGAGCGCGAGGCCGAAGAGCAGGGCATACACGACGACCTGGAGGACATCGTTGCGCGCCGCGGCGTCGAAGAAACTCTGCGGCGTGAGATGCTCGACCACGCCTTCCACGGTGACCTTCGCCGCGGTCATCGCCTCCGTTCCTGCCGCCGCCGTCTTCAGGGTGACGCCCGCGCCCGGCTTGATGAGATTCACCGCACCGAGGCCGACGAACAGCGCCGCCGTCGTGGCGATTTCAAAATAGATGATCGCCTTCAGCGCCATCCGCCCGACCGCCTTCATGTCGTCCGAATGCCCCGCGATGCCGACCACGAGCGTGCTGAAAATGAGCGGCACGATGATGCACTTCACCAGATGCAGGAAGGCACCCGAGGCCATCTTGAATGCGCGCAGCCAATTGGTGGAAGCCTCCGCGGACATCGCTCCGCTGCTGACATACCACCCGAACAGAATCCCCACGACCATCGCGATGAGGATCCAATGACTGAGACTGAGGCGGCGCAGGTGTTTGATCATGGTGCGGCAGAAGTATGAGGACGAAGTCTTGCGGTCAGCTCGATGAAGCGGTGCATGGCAGATCAGAGATGCCTGCGAAGCCAGCTTTGTTATCGCATGATCACGGAAATATCCCGCGTTTCCGTTTTGCCCCGTCGCTGCATCCGATACCGCGACTCACAACCTCGACGAAAGCGTTCCGGCCACCACCGACACCGTGGATTCCGCCGCCGGCTTTTCGATGACCCGCTTCAGGACATGCGCGGTGCTGAGGGGACCTGCGCCGATCACTTTCACATCGCGGCAGGTCAGCGGTTTCCCGGCTGTGAGAACTTCGGGTGCCTGCCGCGGAATCACGAACCACGCGCGGCCTTCAGGTGCACTGGTGAGGACGCGAGCGGTGCCGTTCGCTTCGACACAGAGCGCGGTTTTCTCGTCCACGCCGATGCCGATCAGGTGTTCCATTTTCTCGTCCGCCGCGTGGCGTGCGACGAAGGTGATGAGACGTCCGAGCCGTCCGCGCGGCGAGAAGTGCGTGTCCGTGATCACGCCGCGCATCAGATCGAGATGCAGGAAATCGCCCTCGAATGTGATGCTCTTGTCGAAAGGATCCTTCATCGCGATCTCGCTTGTGAGCCGCGCGGTGACGTGCGCGGTGTAGCAGATCTGGCCGAGCACCGCGAGACCCGCGCTGCTCCCGCCGAGCGGACGACCGGCCCGCACATGGGCATCCAGCGCTGCGCCGACGGGCGTGCCTTTCCAATAGTCCACATAGCGCCCCTGCGCGCCGCCACCGAGGAAGATTCCGTCTGCGTTTCGGAGGATCTGCAGCAACTTCGGATCGTTCGACGCCTCCCGATTCCGAAAAGTGATCGTCTCGACCGAATCGCAGCCACCGAGCGTGTCGTGCAAATAAGTTCCGTAGCTGTCGCCTTCGGCTGCTTTCCCATCGGATGCCTTCAGGACCACGATGTCGCCGCCGCCTGCTTTCTGAATGAACCAGCGAAATGCATCATCGACCGAGCCGCCGCCGCCCATGAGCATCAGCGCGCCCTCGGTGTGCTTTGGCTGCACGTCAGCGGCATTTCCGACGAGGTGATAGTCAAAGTCCGCGGCGCTCGCCGGGGTCCCGCCGCCGCTCGCGCTCAGTGCGGCGAGCAGACCGATCGCGAGCCGCTTCATGAAACCGGCAACGTCCTGCAGGCATTCCATCGCGGGAGACGCTGTCATTCCTCAAAGATGGCGATGTGGAGGGCGCCGTCCGCCTTCACCCAGCCGTGAAACATGCCGGGCGTGTTGAAGGGCGTGGCGACATTCCCCTTCGCATCCACGCTGATGAGCCCGCCGTCGCCGCCGAGCTTTTTCAGCTTTTGCCTCACGACTTCGTTCGTCGCCTCCGCGAGCGAGAGCTGGCGATACTTCATCAGCGCCGCCACATCGTACGCGACGACCGAGCGGATGAAGAACTCACCGTGACCCGTGCACGACACCGCGCACACGCCGTCCTCGGCAAATGTTCCCGCGCCGATCACGGGAGAGTCGCCGACGCGCCCCGGGCGTTTGTTCGTGAGACCGCCGGTGGAGGTTCCCGCCGTGAGATTCCCTGCGCGATCCAGCGCCACCGCGCCCACGGTGCCGATGCGCAAGGTGAGATCCTCCCTCCCCCTGCCGCTCGACGCGTGCCCCGCCTTCTCCTTCGCCTTTTTCAGCTTGGCCTTCTGCTCGGGCGTGATGAACCATTCCGGCGCTTCAAACGGCAGCCCGCACTCGTGCGCAAAATCCTCCGCGCCCTTGCCCGCGAGGAGCACATGCGGCGTGCGTTCCATGACCATGCGTGCGAGGCGGATCGGATTGCGCACGCCACTCACGCCCGCCACGGCGCCGGCGGCTGGCTTCGCACCCGTCATCACCGCCGCATCCATCTCCACCGTGCCCGCCGCCGTGAGCACCGAGCCGCGTCCGGCATTGAACAGCGGCGAATCCTCCAGCACCACGATGGCCGCCTGCACCGCATCGAGACTGGTGCCGCCTTCGCGCAAAATCTTTTCCCCGGCGCGCAACGACTCCTCCAGCGTCTGGCGACACGCCGCTTCGCGTTCCGGGGTCAGCTCATCGCGCGAAACGCCGGCGCCTCCATGGATGGCGAGGGCGATCGGGGCGGCGGCGGCGCTGGCATTCATGATACATGAGAGGCTGATCGTCAGGAAGGAGGCGAGCCACTTGGTTCGTGGATTCATGCTGTGAGAACATCGGGGAAAGGACGCGATGCAAGCCAAGAGGCGCGACGGGTCCATTGAGCCGTCGAGTCCTGCGTGCCCTGTGTCACAAGAATCCGGATCGTCGCTGTGATATGCCTGACACTGAAGCGTGCTGGCGCGAGGAGCCGCATCCTTTTCGAGCATCGCGATGTGATGGGGAAAGTGGTCCATTCGTGGAACGCGATCGGCCAGTTTGACGCTTCGGCGACCGCGTGTTCGAGTGGCGGGAGACAGCGGAATCAAAATGACCTCCACCTAAAACCACCGACCGCACATTCCCCCTCCACTCATGAATCGTCCCCACCTCCAGCGCGGCATCTGCGCAATCCTGATCCTCTGTGCCGCAGTTTTCGTCTGGCATATGGTGACGCGACGCACTTCGCAGCCACCGGTCCCGATGCCTGCGCAGGCTCAGCCACCGGCGGGATTGGAAAAAATCACGCCAGGTATTTCTGCGACCACAGCGGAGCAGGCGGCAAAGGTGGAACCGGTCGCGGCGGCTCCGCGCGCGGTGCGTGCGCGAGGTGAAGTGCCGCCGGAGGTGGTGCTGCCGATGCGGCAGGATCTGCGGTGGAAGTTGCCGGTGCAGGAATCGGTGTTTGCGGGCTTTCGCGATTGGACGGATCGCTTTGCGAGCGCGCGTACTGCGGAGGAAAAGTCGGCGCTTTTGCACAATGGGCGGGCGCTGGCGGAGGAGCGGCGCAATCAAATGGCGGATCTCATTGATCAAAATCCAAAGCGCGCGCTGGAACTCGCGGTGCCGGCGGCGGTGCGGCGGCAGTTGCCGAGGGACATCGCCGCGCAGCTTGAGCAGCCAATTTCCGGACGCGGCGATCTGGCGGTGATCGCGGCGGTGCCGGCTCCGGGGCAGAGGCTCACGATGCGGCCGGTGGAGCGCACGATCACGATGCGGGACGGACGGACTTTTTCCGCGTTCACCTACGGCCTGCGTGACACGATGCCGACGCGCCCGAACGTCTCGGTGCAGGGCATCGCGCTCGATGGGAAACTGGCGCTCACGGAATTGCCGGGGCGCGTGCTGGAGCCGGTGGAGGTCGCGGACTTGCGCGCGAAGGGCGCGGGCTCGCCGCTGTGCCCGACATCCGGGTTGGTCACGAGCACGACGGGCGATGAGGTCGTGGTGGATTGGGACGGCGCGAATCACACCTTTTTTTGCGGGCCGAACCATGCGCTCGATGCGCTCTATGCGGCGTCCGGCACGGAGGCGATGGCGGGGCTTGGTGGCGTCGGCAGCGTGGTCGCGCAGAGTTCCAACACGGAGGGGACGAAGAAGCTGCTGATCATCCGCGTGGATTTCCCCGACTTTCCCGGCGAGGTGGTGAGCGATGCGACGCTGACTTCGCTGATCACCAACATGTCCACGCACTGGACGGAGATGTCGTTCGGCAAGATGACGTGGACGACGCAGGGAGCGGGCTCGGATTTTACGCCGACGGTTCGCCTGCCGCTCGGGCACGCGAACTACACGAGCCTGGGCACGATGCTCGCGGCGGCGCGCACGGCGGCGACGGCGGCGGGCTACAATTACACAAACTACACGCACGATGTCGTGGTCACGGCGAGCAAGCCGAGCGTGAGCTTTGGCGGCGTCGCGTATGTCGGCGCGCGCGGCGCGTGGCTGGCGAATTCGCAGTGGAATCTCGGCGTGTGCAGCCACGAGGTCGGGCACAATTTCGGACTCAATCACTCGGGATATTGGAACACGGACGATGGCACGGTCATCGGCAGCGGTGCCGCGGTGGAGTACGGAAATCCCTACGATCACATGGGCGGCGCGAGCAGTTCGACGGACGCGCACTTCGGCGCGCGGCAGAAAAATTACCTCGACTGGATCGTGGATGCGGACGTGGTGAAAATCATCATTGACGGCAGCACGACGACGCGCATCCGCACGCTCGACAAAAGCGTGGCGACGGGAGCGAAGGCCATCGCGGTGGATCGCACGGGGACGAGCAATGACTACTGGATCGAATACCGCCAGACTTACACGGACACGAACGCATGGGCGAAGGACGGCGTGCTGCTGAATTGGGGCGATGTGAACATCAGCAACGGCAAGCCGCTGCTGCTCGACTGGACGCCTGGCACGAGCAGCCTGGACGATGCGCCGCTGCTGATCGGGCGCACTTTTTCCGACACGGCGGCGGGCATCCACATCACGCCGGTGCTGCGCGGAACGGATGCGAATGGCGTCGCGTGGATTGATGTGACGGTGAATCGCGGTGCCTTCGCGGGAAACCACAAGCCGTTCGTTTCGTTGGGAGCATCCACTTTGAATCCGGCGATCAATGGCAGCGTGGCCTTCACCGCGACGGCGACGGATTCCGATGGCGACACGCTGGCGTATTTTTGGGACTGGGGCGATGGGACGTTCACCGCGAACAACAGCGCGACCGCGGCGAAGAGCTGGAGCACCGCCGGCACGCGCACCGTGCGCTGCATCGTGACGGACATGAAGGGCATGACGACGACGGGGCAATTGCTGATCCAGACGGGCACGAGCACGACCTTCTATGTGCAAGGCATCGTGAAGACGACGGCGGGTGCGCTCGTGGAAAATGCGCTCGTCAAAGCGGACGCCACGCACACGGACACGACGGACAGCGAAGGCTACTATGCGATCACGGGGCTGGCGGCGGGCAGCTACACGATGACGGCGACGAAGACGGGACTCTCGATCCAACCGGACGCCGCGTTTTTCACGAACCCCGTGGTGGTCGGGCCGAGCAAGGCGAACATCAATTTCACCGCGCCGCCGGGGTCGCCGTATTTCGGCACGATGAAGGCGGGCCTGCTCGATCAGGGATCGAACACGGGCGCGGTGATCATTCCGGTGAGCGATGCGGACACGCCGGTCACGAGCCTCACGCTCACGGGCGTGTCGTCGAACACGGCGATCGTTCCGAATGCGAGCATCACCTTCGGCACGATCGGGACGACGGTGCGGACGGTGACGGTGGCCGCGGCGTCGAATGTGAGCGGGGCAGTGAACATCACGATCACCGCGACGGATCCCGAGGGCGGCACGGCGAGCTACGTGTGGCCGGTGACGGTGAATGCGAAGCCCGTGCTCTCGAATCTCACCGGAAAAACCACGCCGGAAAATACGCCGCTCGACATAGACCTGCGCACGCTGGTCGCGGATGACCTGACCGTGGACGACAAGATCGCGTTCGAGCTTTCGCGCGCACGCGATGGCACGGTGACGCTGCTGCCGGACGGCCACACCGCGCGCTTCACGCCTGCGCCAAACTACAGCGGGGCCGCGTCATTTCAGATCGTCGCGCGCGATCAGTCCCTCGGATCGCGGATGCTTTTCCTCCACGACTTCGAGCCGCCGGATGTCGCGACGGATGCGAAATCCAGCGACCTCTCGAATTTCAACCGCACGGGCACGCTCGAAATCGCAGGAGTCGGCGGCGAATATTCCTACGCTGCGGATGTCATCCCGGGAGCGCCATTCAGCACGCAATCGCTGAGTCTCAATGAAGCCACGACGGGCGCGGCACGAATCCGCCACACGCTCGCGAGCACGGACCTCGATTACAACGACGCGGACTGGAGTTTCTCCGCGTGGGTGAAGCGCGCGAGCCGCACGTCGGACGACATCATTTTCCATCTCGGCGTGGGCGATGGCTTCGGCCCCGATGCGGAACTGCAGCTCTATTTTCCCGCGAACAGCGACACGCTGAAGGTCGGCAAATACGGCGCGGCGGGTCTCTTGAATGAAGCCGTCGGCCCGGCGATTCCGATCGGAACGTGGCACCACATCACGCTCACTTATGATCGCACGGCGACGACGACAGGCACGCTCGCGCTCTATGTGGATGGCTTCGCCTACGGCACGGTCGCCTCGGTGGCGATGGATGTGAGCCAGTCCGCGCCGCTCTACATCGGCGGCGCATACAGCACCACGAGCGGGCTGGATGCGTGGTTCGATGGGAGTCTCGATGATGTGACGCTGCAGACCGGCGTGACGGGCCGCGCGGAAATCTGGGGCATGGCGCACATGGGCACGCAGCATTACCACGGGCTCAGCGCGACTGGCTCGGTGACCATCACCGTCACCGGCACGAACCAGCCGCCGGTGGTACCCACTTTCTCCGACGTGATCCTGCCGGTGAGCGGGACCACCGGGGCGACGCCGTTCATCGTGTCCGATGCGGAGACGGAGGCGCGCAATGTCACGTTCACCGTGGCATCTTCAAACACCGCGCTGCTGCCGGTCTCGGGCATCGTGGTGAGCGCGGCGCCCGCGGCTTGGACGAGCACGGACATCGGCGCGGTCGGCGCGGCGGGCAGTCTCACGCAGGATCACGGCACGTTCATCGTCGGCGGCGCGGGCGCGGACATCGGGCCTGCGGCTGGCGATGAATTCCGCTGGGTGCGGCAGGATTTTTCCGGCGACGCGGAAATGATCGCGCGCGTCGCGAGCATGGATTTCACGAACACCGACGGCAAAGCGGGCGTGATGATGCGCGAGTCCACGACGGCGACTTCGCCCTACGCGCTGGTCGCGGTGACGCCGGGCAGCGGCGTGACTTTCCAATATCGCGCGACGGAATCCACGCTAGCGGTGATCAAGGCCACGATCAATGGCGTGGCCGCGCCGTGCTGGGTGCGGCTCGTCCGCACGGGGAATAATTTCACGGCATTTTACGCGACGGACACGGACGGTGTGGCGGGCGCGTGGCAGGCCATCGGCACGGCGCAGGCGGTCACATTCCCGAGCGCGACAAATGCCGTCGGGCTCGCGCTCACGAGCAAGGTGGATGCGACAGTTTGCACGACGGTCTTCGATCATCTCGGCGGCACGGTGGATCTCGGCGGCGAACGCACGCTCACGCTCACGCCGACGGCGGGCGCATCCGGCACTGCGGTCGTCACGCTCACGGCAAACGACGGCACGGCGACGACGGCGCGGATGATCAATGTCCTCGTGGACGGCGCACCGCCGAGCACGACGGTGTGGAATGCGACCGCCACGGGCAGCCTGCTGTGGAGCACGGGGACGAATTGGATCAGCGGCACGTCGCCGCCGAACAGCCGCTTCTCGACTGTGGAATTTTTCACCGGCCAGACTTTCGCCGCGGGCACGATCACCGCGAGCAACGATACCGCGCTCGGCCATGCGATGAATGTGCTCACGCTCGGCGGCACCGGGCCGGTGAGCGGCACGAGCACCGTTTCCATCACGGGCAATCCGCTCTTTTTTCGCGCGGAGACACTGCTCGCTCCCGTGGTGAACCTCAGCGCCACGAACGGCACCGGGCTGACGTATAATGTGAGCACGCCACTCACGCTCGAAGCAGCGACGACCTTTCAGGGCAGCGGCACGGCGACGTTCAATTTCAGCGGCGGCGTGAGCGGCGCGGGCAATCTCACAAAGACCGGCACGAGCAGGCTGATCCTCTCGGGCACGAACAGCTACCTCGGCACGACGACGATCAGCGGCGGCACTTTGCAAATCGGCAGCGACGGCGCGACGGGCACGCTGCCCGCGGGCGATGTGATCGACAACGCGACGCTGCGCTTCGACCGCACGGGCACGCTGCTCGTGCCAAACAACATCAGCGGCACCGGCGGCATCACGATAGACTGCCCGATCAATGCGGGCACCGTCGTGCTCAGCGGGACGAACACTTTCACCGGCAACGTCACGATCACCTCCGGCGCGCTGCGCATCCAGAACAGCACCGCGCTCGGTGCCGCGCCCGGTGCCGGCACAAAAACGATCACGATGAACAACGGCAGCACGGGCGGCTGCCAGCTTCTGCTCGATGGCAGCGGCGGCGACATTGATCTGCCGGCCACGATCAAATTCACGACGAGCAACGTGAACGGCGCGGTCTTCAACGAAGCGGGCAACAACATCCTGCGCGGAAATTTCACGCTGACCAGCGGCGGCGGCGACACGAAGATCCTCGCGAATGGCGGCACTCTCACACTGGAGGGAGCCATCGCGCCCAACACCACAGGCCGCTCCTTCACCCTCGGTGGTGCAGGCACGGGCTTCTGCAACGGCACGATCAGCAATGGCACTGCGACACAGGTGCTCATCGTGACAAAGTCCGATGCAGGCGCGTGGACACTCTCAGGCGCGAACACATACTCGGGCGGCACCTACATCAACGCGGGCACACTGCTTCTCGGCCACGCAGGCGCTCTCGGCAACGGTGGCAGCACCTTCGCCAGCGCGACTGGCAGCACCACCGTGGCAGCGGGAGCCACGCTCAATCTCAACGGCCAGCAAGGCACCATCGAAGTGCTCACCCTCAGTGGCACAGGTGTTGGCGGAACCGGTGCGCTGGTGAACAGCAGCGCCACTGCAGCGAGCGTGGCGGGTGGAACCGTGTCTTCCATTTCCACCACCGCTGGCGGCGTTCACAGCGCGGTGCCGCTGCTCACATTCAGCGGCACCGGCTCGGGCACGGCGGCGACCGCCACGCTCGGCGTGAGTGCGGCGAGCTTCACGATTGTTGGAGGCACGACCGTTTATTCCGCGGCACCCTCCGTGACGATCGGCGGTGGCGGCGGCACAGGCGCGACGGCGAGCGCCGTGCTCACGAGCGGCGTCGTGAGCGGCATCACGATCACGAATGTGGGCACCGGCTACACCACTGCGCCGACGATCTCCTTTTCCGGCGGCACCATCATCACTGCGGGCACGAATCCCACCGGCACCGGCAACGCCGCGAACTTCATCGTGAGCGGAATCACCGTCACCAATTCCGGCAGCGGCTACACGGGCGCACCGACAGTCAGCTTCGGCAGCGGCAGCGGCACCACGGCCACGGCGAATCTTTCCAGCGTTATCCTCGGTGCAAACACGAGCATCGGCGGCACCGGCGACATCGTGCTCGACGCGCCCGTCTCCGGCGGATTCGCGCTGACGAAAATCGGCGGCGGCACACTCACGCTCAACGGCGCGAACACGCAGACGAGCACGACGGTCGGTGCGGGGAAGCTCATCCTCGCGGGCAGCGTGAACGGCGCGGTGACCGTGACAGGGGGCACCTTCCAGGGCACCGGCGCGGTCACGGGAAATGTCGCGATCAACGGCGGCACGCACGCGCCCGGCAATTCGCCAGGCATCATGCCGATCACCGGCAACTATTCGCTCGCCGCTGCTGGCACTTTGCAGATCGAGATCAACGGCACCACCGCCGGCACGCAATACGATCAGGTGAAAATTCTTGGTGCTGCAAATACGGTCACGCTCGCCGGCAAGCTCGACATCATCGCCACGCCCGGCCTCGCTGCGGGCAGCACGTTCACGATCATCGATAATGCAGGCAGCGCCGCTGTGAGCGGCACGTTTGCGGGACTTCCGCAGTCTGCGGAGCTTTACGAGGACGGGCAGTGGTGGCGCATCAGCTACACCGGCGGGACAGGGAACGACGTCGTCCTCACACGCATCACGCCGACCGCGTGGCAGAGCTGGCTGGGAACGAACTTCGGCACGAATGCAAACAACGCCGCAATCTCCGGCGACTTCGCGGACTCCGATCGCGACGGCATCGTGACCCGGCTCGAATACGCGCTCGGTGGAAATCCGAACGTCCCGTCTTCCTCCGTGCTCGCGCGGACCATCGTCGCCGGTGGCAGGCCCGCGCTCACCTTCACGCGCATTCTCGCGAACACCGACATCACGATGACCGTGCAGGCGTGCGACTCGCTGAGCGGCACATGGACCGACCTCGCGCGCAGCACGGCGGGCGGCGCATTCACCGCCCTGCTCGGCGGCGTCACCGTGATCGAGACCGGGACCGGCGCGACCCGCAGCGTCGAAGTCCGGGATCTATATCTCATCACCGATCCCGCTCATCCCATGCGCTTCCTTCGTATCGGAGTCGCCCGGCCATAAAATCACCACCCGCGAGCAGACCGTGCGACGCAACAGTGACCATGGCTGCATCCGGCGACCGAGGTGCCCTTGCGCCGGGAATCATTTTCGCGCTATGGCTTCATGGTGATGCGCACAGCGGGCTCCCAGCACAGTGCGCTCCACAGGATGATCTCACCGTCGGCGGCACCGCTCGCGAGGATGTCCCCTTTCGGTGCAATGGCGAGCGCCTGCACGGCATCGCGATGCCCGAGCAGGGTGCGCCAAGGTGCGCCGCCTTCGCCCTGATAAAGCCGTACTGCGCCGTCATCGCATCCGGCTGCGATGCCGAACGAACCTCCGATGAGCTGGCGCGCGTCGCCGCCGATTTCGGCGAGTGAACCGCGCGCATTCGCCTTTTCGGGATGCCACACGATGGCACGCCCGCGCGATGAACTGACGACACGCGTCCCGTCGCCGGTGAAAGCGGCGGCGTAGAGCGGCGTGTCGTGATCGCGGAAGGTGGCCTCCTGCTCCCACGTCGCAGTGCTGAAGATTGCCGCGGTGCGATCGCGGCTCGCGGAGACGAGCAGCGTGCCTCCGGGATTGAATGCGACCGACTGCACCCAGTCGGCGTGCTGCCGCAGCACGCGCTTTTCCTTTCCCGTGGAGACATCGTAGATGCGCATCGTGCGATCCCCGCAGCCTGCGGCCAAAATGGAACCGTCCTTGTCGAAAGCGACGCTGAGCACGACCTCGGGCAGATCGCAGAGAAGGCGGACGGCGTATCCGTGCGACACATCCACGAGTGCAACGGTGCCCCATTGCCCAGGCGTTCCGCCGCCGACAGCGAGCACGTTGCGCTTCGGGTGCCATGCGAGGGAATGGATCCGCTCCGGCATTCCGCCGATGCGCCGCGCGAGTGTGCCATCCGAGGAATCCCACACGAGGACTTCGTGGTAACCCGCAGATGCAAGGCGGCGTCCGTCACCATTGAATGCGAGCGCGGTGACTGGCACCGCCTGCGCATAGCGTACAGGCGCGGGCCGGAGGTGCTGCTCGCGCACCAGCTCGGCAAGCGGACGTGATGCCGCGCCGCCGTCGTAAGGCGCACCGGAATTCAGCCAGCGCTCGATGAGCGCGATCTCCTCGGCGGGCAGTGCCTCGGCTTTCTGCGGCATGCGATCGTCCGGGTCCTTCGTGACGAGGAGTTTGAAAAGTGCGGACGCCTGCGCCTTGCCCGCGATCACAGTTGAGTCTCCGCTGTCGCCCGGCTTTTGCAGTCGCTCAAAGGAGTCCAGCCGGTAGCCGCCTTTCGCGCTGTCCTCGCAGTGACACGCAGCACAGCGGCGCTGGAGCAGAGGCGCGATGTCCGTGCGGAAACTCACGGCGCGCACCTCATCCGCTGAGAATGCGATGCGATGCAGCGTGACGGCGAGAAGGAGGCAATGAACGAGGCGGCGGAACACTGCTGACTTCATCACGAATGGTGCCGCAGCTTAGGCATGGCCGCCATTTTGCGACACGGCGCGCGTCAGAGTTTCTCGACGATGCGCGCGACGTCCACGTGCTGCTCTACGAGGCTCTGGATGCGCTGGATTTTCTCGTTGTCGCCGGGGAGCGTCTTCACCGTCATCGAGTGCAGCGTGCTGGCGATGCTGTAGCTGTCGAGCGGCGAGGTGATGACGGGGAGTTCGCTCTCGCGGATGAGCTTCATCACGCTCTCGTGCGGATGGTGGCCGGAGCTCATCACGAGTCCGCAGATGCCGCGCGGGTGTTTGCCCGTGTGTGAGAGCGCGGCGAGCACGACGTCGTCGCGATCACCCGGTGTGATGAGGAGCATGCCGGGGTGAAAAAGCGTGAGCAAATGGCCGGTGCCCATGTCCCCGATGAGGGTGTGCCGCACGAGCCGCCGGGAGCTGGCGCGCGCATTGACGAACTCGCCTTTCACCGCCTTGCACACCTGCCCGAGTGTCGGATGCGTGAGCAGCGGATCGGCGGGGATCGAGCCGAGCAGCTCGATGCCGAGCCGCTCAAAGCCGCGCCGCGCGAAGTCCACGACGTGGTCATATTTTTCAGGGTGAACCTTGTTCATGATGGCGCCGATCAGCTCGACGCCTTCCTTTTCAAACACGGCGCGGTTCAGCGCGATCTCATCGATGGGCCGGCCAATGCCACCCTGGGTGATCAGGATGGCCTTGCTGTCCAGGAGCTTTGCAACGCGCGCATTCGAAAGGTCGAACACCGATCCGACTCCCGCGTGACCGGTGCCTTCGATGATGACGAAGTCCTTCTCCCACGCAGCGCGGTCGAAGGAATTCTGAATGCGCCGCACGAGCATGTCGGTATTCGACTGCTGGATGAATTTCCGGGTGAAGTCCGGCTCGACTGCGATCGGGCTGATCGCATCGAGCGGCGATCCGATGCCGTAGGTCTGGTCAATGAGCACTGTGTCTTCATCAATCTTGTGCCCCTCGATTTCGACGAAGCGCTGGCCGACGGGTTTGATGAATCCGATGCGGCCCTGCATCTTTCGAAGCGCGCCGAAGATGCCGAGCGAGACGGTGGTCTTGCCGTCATTCTGCTGCGTGGCGGCGATGAAGAGCCGCTTCGTGATGCTGTTCATCAGAGGCTTTCCTCAGCTCCCTGCACGCTCGGGATAAAGCTCGCGGAATTGGATCGCGAGCAGGCCGGCCGTCGCGGCCACACCGAGGATTTCCTCATCCGTCGCGCCGCGCGAGACGTCCACGCAGGGACGGGAAAGACCGAGCAGGAACTGGCCGTACACCTCGGCGCCCGCGAGGTGTTTCACGAGTTTCGATGCGATGTTGGCGCTGTTGAGGTCGGGGAAAATGAGCACGTTCGCCTTGCCTGCGACGAGGCTGTCATGCGCCTTGATCGCGGCGAGGTCAGGGACGATCGCGGTGTCCGCCTGCATCTCGCCGTCAATCTCCATCTCGATCCCGGCCTCATGTGCCCGCTGCTTCGCGAGCGCGGTGGCGGCGGCCATTTTCTGCACCGCAGCGATCTGCGAGCCGCCCTTGTTGGAGAAACTCAGGAATGCGACCCGCGGCTTGATGCCAGTGAGCTGACGGCAGATTTTCCCGGTCTCGATCGCAATGTTGGCGAGCTGCTCCACCGTGGGCTCGGGGATGACCGCGCAGTCCGCAAAAAAGATCACGCCACGCTCGCCGTAGCGCTTGTTGCTCAGGTCGAGCATCTGGCAGCTCGAAATCGAGGAGATGCCGGGCAGCGGCTGGATGAGCTGGATGAGGGGACGCAGCGTGCTCACCGGCGTGAGGCCCGCGCCGACGACGAGGCCGTCCACAAGATTGTACTGCACCATCATCGCGGCGAAATAATTCGGCTGAGTGAGTATCTCGCGCGCCTGCTTCGATCCCATGTCGCGGTAGCGCTTCAGCTTTTCGAGGCGCGGGATGAATGTCTCCATCTCGGAGGATTTCGCCGGGTCCACGATGCCGATGTGCTGGAGATCGATCTTCTCAGATTTCGCGGCCTTCTCCACGACGTCCCGCTCTCCGAGCAAAATCGGAGTGCCGAGGCCGAGCTTCGCATACCGGCCCGCGGCACGGACGACCGCAGGCTCTGCGCCTTCCGGAAAAACGATCCGCTTAGGATGCAGCTTCAACTTTTCAAAAACCGTCTCAACGAAACGCAACATGGCGCGGACTTTCATGCGGAGGGACTGGCGTGACGAGTGAATTTTGTGTGGCTTTTTCCGCCGCTCCCAGCGCCAACATCCGCGCGTGTCCGCAACCATCCTCGCATCGCTCGCCGACTACCACACGCACACGCCGCTCTGCCGGCACGCGGAAGGCTGGCCCGTGGACTACGCGCGCGTGGCCGTGGAACGCGGGCTCGGCGAACTCGGCTTTGCGGATCACAATCCGATGCCCGAACAGTTCGACGACTGGCGGATGCTGCGCGAGGAACTGCCGCGCTACATTGAATCGGTGGCGGAGGCTCGCGCGCAATTCCCGCAGCTCCCTATCAGGCTCGGGCTCGAATGCGATTTCATCCCAGGCCAGGAATGGTGGATCGAGGAACTCACGGGCATGGCGGACTGGGACTACCTCATCGGCAGCGTGCATTACCTGCGGCAGGGCTGGGAGGTGGACCACCCGAACTATGTCGGACGCCACAAAGGTCACGCGGAGGAAATCTGGACCGACTACTGGGATCTCTACGTGCAGTGCATCCGCAGCGGGCTTTTTGATTTCGTCGCGCATCCCGATCTTCCGAAAAAATTCGGCATCACCCCGACGGGCGATTTGCGAAGGTATTACAATCCTGCGGTGATCGCGCTCGCGGAGACGGGCACGCCATTTGAAATCAACACCGCCGGACTGCGCCGCGACTGCCGCGAGATGTATCCGGCGCGCGGCTTTCTCGAACTTGCTCACTCGGCCGGCGTGCCGCTGCTGATCAATTCCGACGCCCACACGCCGGGCGATGTCGGCGCGGGATTCGAGGAGGCCGCCGCACTAGCGAAGGACTGCGGCTATACGCACACGCTTCGTTTTTCAAAGCGCGGCCGATCGTCCGTGCCCATCGCATGAGACTGCGCGCGCGACGATTCACATTCGAGTTTCCGCGGCCATCGCTCGTGATGGGCATCGTGAATCTCGTGGCGGATTCCTTTTCCGGCGACGGTATCACGGAGATCGAAGCCGCTCTCACGCATGCCCGTGAACTGGTCGCACAAGGCGCGGACATCGTGGACATCGGTGCAGAGAGCGCGCGCACGAACCGCGCGGCACTGCCTGCCGCTGAAGAGGCCGCCCAACTCGTGCGATTCATCGAGCGATGGGATGCAACGGTCCCGCTCTCGATCAACACCTGGCGCCCAGAGGTCGCCCGCATCGCGCTGGCGGCTGGCGGGCACATCCTGAACGACATCGGCGGAATGCCAGCAGACGAGAACGCGCGCATCTGCGCAGGCACGGGCGCGGCTCTGCTCATCATGCATACGGTGGGCACGCCGAAGGTGCCGCACACGCATGTCGGCTACGCGGATGTGATGCGCAGCCTCGACGATTTCTTCGCCGAGAAAATCGCGCTCGCCGAGAATGCGGGCGTGCCGCGCGATGCGATCCTTCTCGATCCGGGAATCGATTTTGCCAAGCAGCGCGCAGACAATCTCCGCATCTATCGCGAACTGGATCGTCTGCACCGCTTCGATCGCCCCATCCTGCTCCCCGTCTCGCGCAAGACAGTCATTGGCGAAGTGCTCGGCCTTCCTCCGGCGGAACGCGACGCCGGCACCGTGGCGTGCATCACCGCGGGTTTCCTGCGCGGTGCGCAGATTTTCCGGGTGCATCAAGTGCGGGCCGCAGTGCAGACGCTGCGGATGCTCGAAGCCGTGGAAAAGGAAAGCGCCGCCCGTCCGAAGACAGGCGGCGCTTGAAAACCCAGAAGCAGTTTTACCTGAAGCTCGATCAGAGCTGGCGGCAGAACTCCTCGAACCTATCGAGTCCCTTCTTGATGATATCGAGGCTCGTCGCGTAGCTGAGGCGCACGGTGCGGTCATCGCCAAAGGCGACGCCCGGCACGACGGCCACGTGATGCTTGCTCAGCAGGCGGTCGGCGAAATTCGTCGAGCTCAGCCCGAGTCCGCTGATATTCGCAAGGACGTAGAACGCGCCCTGCGGCACGACGACGCTCACACGGTTGATCTTCTGGAGGCGGTCCACCATGTACTGCCGGCGGATGTCGAACTCGTCGCGCATGTCCGAGACGGGCTGCTGGTCGCCCTTGAGCGCGGCGAGCGCGCCCTTCTGCGCGAAGCTGGTGCAGCCGCTCGTGGAGTGACTCTGGATGGCATCAATCGCCTTTGCGATCTGCTCCGGTGCGCCGAGGTAGCCGAGACGCCAGCCGGTCATCGCATAGCTCTTGCTGAAGCCATTCACGGTGATCGTGAGATTGTAGAGTTCCTTACTCAGCGACGCGATGGAGACGTGCTTCACATCATCATAGGTGAGCTTCTCATAGATTTCGTCGCTCAGGATGATGATGTCTTCGCCGAGTGCGACGTCGCCGATGGCGCGCAGTTCCTCCTCGTTGTACACGGCGCCGGTCGGATTGCCGGGCGAGTTGATGATGACCATCTTCGTGCGGGGCGACATGGCATCCTCGAATTCCTCCGCGGTCATCTTCCAGCCGTTCGATTCCTTCGTGGAAACGATGACGGGCTCTCCGCCCGCGAGGCGCACCATCTCGGGATAGCTCAGCCAGTACGGCGCGGGAATGATGACTTCATCACCAGGCCCGACGCACGCGAGGATCGCGTTGAGGCAGGAATGCTTCGCGCCATTGCTGACGACGATCTGGTTCGCCGAATATTCGATGCCGTTGTCAGCCTTGAACTTCTCGCTGATCGCCTGGCGCAGCTCAGGGATGCCGCTTGATGGCGTGTATTTCGTGAATCCCGCGTTCACCGCGGCGACGCACGCCTGCTTGATGTGCTCGGGCGTGTCAAAGTCGGGCTCCCCTGCCCCGAAGCTGCACACGTCGATGCCCTCGGCTTTCATCGCCTTGGCTTTGCTGTCGATCGAGAGAGTGAGGGACGGGGTGAGAATGGTGGAGCGTTCGGCGAGTTCCATGGTTGGTGTTTTCAGTTTGTCGGTTTTCGGTTGAGTTCGGGCCGCTTACTTTTCCGCAAGCGATGCCTCAATCAGGGTTCGGAAATTGTTTTCCTGGATGTTGATGATGCCCATCTCGCGCTGCGCATTCTCTGGCGCGTCGGAAGCGTGCGCGGCATTCACCATGATGGTCGCGCCAAATTCGCGGCGGATCGTTCCATGCGGAGCCTTCGCGGGATCCGTGGGGCCGAGGACCTCGCGGATTTTGCGCACGGCGTCCTCGCCCTGATAGATCAGTGCGAGGCACTTCTCGGTGCCGGGTTGGGTGCGGAGATCGGCGGGGCATTCGCTCGGGCGGCGTCCGCTCATGAATTCCACGATGCCCTCCCAGTTCTCGCGGCCGCTGATCGGGCCAAGGATTTCGCCGAGCGCCTTTTCCACCTCGGGGGTGAATTTCATTTCAAACATCGGCTCCAGAGCCTTCGCGGCGGCCTCCCCGGCGCGACCGCGGAGCTTGTCCTGCAGCACGGCGAGCACCGGGCCGTAAAACTCCTCGGCCTGCGCGACGCTCATGTGGTGGACCTTGCACGCGATGATGTAGAGCCCCGTGCGGCTGAAGAGATCGATGACGCCGCCGGGACGCGCGTTCGGGAAACGGAAGTTGTCGGGCTTGATGAGCACGAGCGTCTTCTGGACGTTCGCGCCGGACGGATAATCAATCGCCTTGTCCAGCAGGCCACCATCGCTGTCCGAGTATTCGGCCCAAAGCTTGAGATCCGTCCGGGCACTCGCCGAGTCCGGCGCAGTGAGCACAGCGGGCTCGAAGTATATCACGCGTCCATCCTTGTCCGTGATGTAGTCGCCGAAGGTGTCCCGGATCGTCTCGCCCGAAGTGCGCTCATTCAGGATGTGCCCGACGACTTCGCGGGTCTTCTTCACGGCATCCTCACCACGGAAGACCAGCATGAGCACGCGGCGCTTTGTCCCGGACTCCCTCACGGAAAAATGCTGCCGCACATATTTCTGAATCGCCTCCTGCGCCGCGCGATGGGTCGGGTCGGAATCCGTGACCATGCCGGCGGCATATTTTTCCACCAGCTCGGCACTCGGCGAAAACATGCGGGCTGCAACGAGCTCAAGACCTGTGCGGGAAAGGAGGCGGGAGAGAATGCTGCCGGTCCTCGATTTGCGAATCGAGTAAGGAGTAAGGAGGACGTAGGAAAGTTCGACTGCCATGGACTAAAAAGCCCACGTTGCCCGCTGAAATCGCTCAGCATTCAACGTAGGCTGCGTGTGTTTGGTAATTTGGTTCAGCTTGCGGGGCCGGGAACCTAGGGGGACGCTTCACGGAGCGTCAACGAAATTTTCCGCCGAAGGCGAAACGGCGCAGCCCTACCCGCCGAGATAGGCCTCGCGCACTTTCGGATTCGCACGCAGGGCGGCGGCAGTGTCCTGCAAAATGATCCGACCGGTCTCCAGCACGTATCCGTAGTGGCTGATCTCCAAAGCAAGGTTCGCGTTCTGCTCGATGAGAAGGACGGTGAGCTTCAGGTCGCGGTTGATGGCCACGATCTGCTCGAAGATCGTCTTCGTCAGCAGTGGCGCGATGCCGAGCGACGGCTCGTCGAGCAGCAGCAGCTTCGGCTTGCTCATGAGCGCGCGACCGATCGCGAGCATCTGCTGTTCGCCGCCGCTCAGCGTGCCGGCGGTCTGCTTGATGCGCTCCTTAAGCCGCGGGAAAATCGTGAAGATGAAATCGAGATCCTTCGCAAAGTTCGCCGTGTCACTGCGGAGGTAAGCGCCCATCCGCAGGTTTTCGTGAACGGTGAGATTGGCAAAAACCATGCGCCCCTCCGGCGAATGCGCGATGCCGCGCGCGACGATTTTATGAGGCGGCTGATTCGTGATGTCCTGCCCTTCAAAAGTGATGCGCCCGCCCTTGGCCCGCGCGAGTCCGCTGATCGCACGCAGTGTCGTCGTCTTCCCCGCGCCATTCGCGCCGATGAGCGTGACGATGCTCCCCTGCTCCACTTTCAGGCTGATGCCGTGCAGCGCAGTGATTCCGCCGTAGCCCACGGTGAGGTCAGTCAGCTCAAGCATGCTCCGCCTCCTGTCCGAGATACGCGGCGATGACCTTCGGGTTTTTCTGGATTTCCGCAGGCGTGCCTTCGCCGATTTTCTGCCCGTAATCGAGCACCGCGATCCGCTCGCAGATGCCCATCACGACCTTCATGTCGTGCTCCACGAGCAGCACCGCGAGGCCGAATTTTCCCTGCACGAAACGGATCAGCTTCATCAGCTCGACCTTCTCCGTCGGGTTCATGCCGGCAGCCGGTTCGTCAAGCAGCAGCAGCTTCGGCTTCGTCGCGAGCGCGCGCACGATTTCGAGCCGGCGCTGATCGCCGTATGGCAGCGAGCGGCACGGCCAGTCGTATTGCGCGGCCAGACCAAAAATGCCGAGCAACTCCATCACGCGGCTCTCGATGTCCCTCTCCTCGGCGGCAACTTTTTTTCCGCGCCAGAGCGCGTGCGAAATGCCGTGGTTGAGGTGCATGTTGCAGGCGCAGCGTACATTGTCGAAAACGGTCATCGAGCCGAAGAGCCGGATGTTTTGAAAGGTCCGCGCAATACCTCGCGCGGTGATCGCATAGGGCTGATGTCCTGTGACCGACTGACCGTCAAAGATGATGTTCCCCACCGTCGGGCGATACACCCCGGTGACGGCGTTGAAAATGGTCGTCTTGCCCGCGCCGTTCGGACCGATGAGGCCGAAAAGCTCGCGCTCGCCGACGTGGAAAGTCACGTCCGACACCGCCTTCAGTCCGCCGAATTGCACCGTCACATTGTCGAGCAGGAGGAGCGGTTTCATTTGCGTGCCCCCTTTCTGCCCCATCCGACGAAGAGACCCTGCGGTCGCAGGAGCATCAGCGCGATGAGGAGCAGCGAATAGAGAATCATGCGGTTCTCGGCGATGTGGCGGAGCCATTCGGGCAGCGCATCAATGTGGGCGACCTTGCGCAGCAGTTCGGGCA
>JAYWEO010000023.1:0-4499 GCA_043779225.1 Prosthecobacter sp. | reverse complement strand
AAACCCGAGGACGTGACCGAGGAAAACATGCAGCCCCGCCTGCGCGGCATGACGCTCATGGCGCTCAGCAACAAATTCGGACACCTCCTCCTCACGACTGGGAACAAGAGCGAACTCGCCGTCGGCTACTGCACACTCTACGGCGACATGTGCGGCGGCCTCGCCGTGATCAGCGACGTGCCAAAAATGATGATCTACCGC
Source organism: Prosthecobacter sp. (assembly GCA_043779225.1). Classification (GTDB taxonomy): domain Bacteria; phylum Verrucomicrobiota; class Verrucomicrobiia; order Chthoniobacterales; family Chthoniobacteraceae; genus SXWH01. The sequence continues at coordinate 4,298 of JAYWEO010000023.1, read as the reverse complement.
CTCGCCCGCTGGCTGAACCGCGACCGCGAAATCATCCCCGCCGCCACCATCGAAAAACCACCGAGTGCCGAATTGCGCCCGAACCAGCGCGACCAGGACACCCTGCCGCCCTACGAAATCCTTGATCCGATTTTGGAACACCTCATCGAGGACGGCCTCAGCCCCGAGGAAATCGCCGCGCGCGGATTCGACGCCGCGACCGTCCGCTGGGTCGTGAAGCGCGTCGCGCAAAACGAATACAAGCGCGCGCAGGCCGTCCCCGGCCTCAAGGTCACGAGCAAGGCCTTCGGAGTCGGTCGCAAGATGCCCGTCGCCCAGCGCTTCGCGGAATAGACACTGCCCGTAGCCGCGCTTGTAAAAGCGCGGGCTGATCATTTTGTTGCTGAACTCCCATCCTCAAATGCTGCTAACTCCGCGGATGGATTTGCAGAGCTACCTCACCGCCCGCACGAAACTCGTGGACCGCGCACTCGATCGGCACCTTCCCGCCGAGACCGTGAAGCCGCTCACGATCCACAAAGCCATGCGCTACTCGATCTTCGCCGGGGGGAAGCGCCTGCGCCCCGTGCTCACGCTCGCCAGCGCCGAAGCCTGCGGCGGCGAAATCACGGACGCACTTCCAGCCGCGTGCGCCGTCGAGTGCATCCACACCTACTCGCTCATCCATGACGATCTCCCGTGCATGGATGACGACGATCTCCGCCGCGGCCGCCCGACGAACCACAAGGTCTTCGGCGACGGCATCGCCGTCCTCGCCGGCGACGCGCTGCTCACCGTCGCATTCGAGATTCTCGCAAAATCAAAACCCTCCAAGCGCCATCCCATCGCCGCGCAAATTGCAGACCTCGCGCACGCATCCGGCAGCCGCTGGCTCGTCGGCGGACAGGTCGCCGACCTCGAAGGCGAAGGCCGCAAACTCGGCGGAGACGACTTGAAATACATCCACCGCTGCAAGACCGCCGCACTGCTCACCGCCAGCATCCGCCTCGGCGCGATGAGCGCGAACGCTACACCCGCGCAACTGAAGGCGCTCACCACCTTCGGCCAGAGTGTCGGCCTCGCATTCCAGGTCATCGACGACATCCTCGACGTGACGCAGCCGACCGAAAAACTCGGCAAGAGCGCCGGCAAGGATGTCGCCGCACAAAAGGCCACCTACCCCGCGATTTTCGGCCTCGAAAAAAGCCGCGCCGAGGCAAAGCGCCTCACGCGCACCGCACACACCGCGCTGAAGCCATTCGGAAAAAATGCCGACACGCTGCGCGCCCTCGCGGACTACCTGCTCGCGCGGGAATACTGATTCCGCCGAAGCGCGCCGCTACAAAGTGAGGCGCAGATTCGGGTCGATATCCTCCGCGAGATCTTTCGCATGACCCGCATCCCCGCGCAGCGCCGCGACGTAGGCGATCATCGCCGCGTTGTCCGTGCAGAGCGATGGATCGGCGAGCAGCAGCTCGATGCCGCGTGCGGAACACGCTGCCGCCAGCTTTTCGCGCAGACGCGAATTGCAGCTCACACCGCCGCTCACCGCGACGATCTTCCGCCGCGTCGTGAGCGCCGCGCGCACGGTCTTGTCCACGAGCACGTCCACGACGGCTTCCTGAAATGACGCGCAGACATCGGCCACCGGCACGACGTCCATCTTTTGCAGCAGGTAACGCACGCTCGTCTTCAGACCGCTGAAGCTGAATGCAAAATCACCCGAGGAGAGCATCGAGCGGGGGAAATCAAAACGCATCGCGTCACCATCATTCGCGAGCCGGTTCACATTCGGCCCGCCGGGATACGGCAGGCCGAGCAGCTTGCCGACTTTGTCGAATGCCTCGCCCGCCGCATCGTCCTGCGTCTTGCCGAGCAGCCGGTAGCTTCCGGGCGCCTCGATTTCCACGAGCATCGTGTGCCCGCCGCTCACGACGAGCCCCACCGCCGGACGCACTCCGCCGCGCCCGAAGAACGGCGAGAGCAGATGCGCCTCGATGTGATTCACCGCCACGAACGGCTTGCGAAATCCGATCGCCAGCCCTTTCGCCGCGGAAAGTCCGATCATCAGTGAAGTCGCGAGGCCCGGCCCGCGTGTCGCTGCGAAAACATCGATCTCACCGAGCGCCATGCCCGCATTTTTCAACGCACTCTCGATCACAGGGCGCAGCGTGCGCAGGTGATTGCGCGACGCGACCTCGGGCACGACGCCTCCGGTGAGCGCGTGCAGCGCGATCTGCGACGCCACCTCGCTGGAAAGCAGTGCATCGCCGCGCATCACCGCCGCGGCGGTCTCATCGCACGAAGTCTCGATCGCGAGAACCGTCACCGCACTCACTTGCCTCCGCGTTGCGCATAGATGAGCACGCCCTTGAGCGCATCCACCGCGCGATCGAGCTGCGTGTCGCGGAAATTTTCCATGTCTTTCTTCCGCTGCTCATCCGGCAGATCCTCGCGGCGATGGAGGATCAGCGCCCTTTCCTGATCGAGCGTCATGGTGGCGAGAATCGTCGGCGCGACGCCATGTTCGTGAATCACCTGATGCCCCGGCGTGTAATACTTCGCCGTCGTGAGACGCAGCGCCGAGCCATCCGGGAGCTGCATGATGCTCTGCACGCTGCCTTTTCCAAAGGTCGTCTCGCCCACGAGAATCGCGCGGTTCGTGTCCTTCAGCGCACCGGCAACGATCTCGCTGCCGCTCGCGCTGCCATTGTTGATCAGCACCGCGATCGGATAATTGGCACGGCGGCGCAACGCGGGATTCGCCGTGTATTTGCGCGACTGCGAAGGCACGCGCCCCTCGGTCGTCGCCACGATCGTCGCGGGTGGCAGAAACATTCCGGCCACATCCACCGCGGAATTCAGCAGACCACCGGGATTGAAACGCAGGTCGAGCACGAATGCCTGTATCCCCTTTTTCTCCAGCTCATCGAGCTTCTTCGCGAGTTCCTCCGCAGTCGGCGCATTGAACTGCGTGATTCGCGCGTAGCCGATTTTCATCTGCCCGGTCATCTCCTGCGGGAGCAGCTTCGCGTCCTTCACGCTCCATACTTTGATCGTCTCGCGCACCAGCTCGAAGTCTTTGATCTCCTTCGTGCCGGGCCGCAAAATCGTCAGCGTCACCTTCGTGCCCGGCGCTCCGCGCAGCTTCTCTGTCGCGCCATTGATGTCCATCCGCTCGGCGCTCTGCCCGTCGATCTTGATGATCTTGTCCCCCGGCAGCAGACCCGCGCGGAACCCCGGCGAATCCTCCATCGGTGACACGATGATCAGGTCGCCATTCCGCTCCGTGACATGCACGCCGAGTCCGCCGAAGCGGCTCTCCGTATCCTCCTTCATGTCCTCAAAATTCGCCGGCTCCATGAATTGCGAATGCGGGTCGAGGCTCTGCAGCATCCCCTTCAGCGCCGCGCGCATGAGCTGCTCGTAGCCGATCTTTTTCCCGTCCACATAATCCTGCCGGATCAGCTCCATCGCTCGCGTGAGCGTCTTGATCTGCTCGTAAGGCGAGTCCTTGTCCCCCACTGGCGCGACATCTTCCGCGAGCAGCGGAAAAGCCGCGAAGGCCAGCATGGAAAGGACGGTCAGGATGCGGGGCGGTTGCATGATTTTCCAGCGTAGCAGCAGTTGCGGGTTTGGGAAGCGGCTCGTGCGCGGGTTTTCACTCGTCACACGCCACGCACTTCCCGAAACTCCCAGCATGTCCTCGCCGTCCTCATCCGAACACCTCGCCCGCGCGCGCCGCGTGTTCGATCTCGAACTCGCCGAAGCCCGGCGCGTCGGCGAGCGACTCGATGAATCATTTTGCAGCGCAGTCGAGACCATCCGCGGCGCGGTGGAAAAGCGCGGCAAGGTCGTGCTCGTCGGCGTCGGCAAGTCCGGGCACATCGGCGAGAAAATCGCGGCCACGCTCACGAGCACCGGGACGCCTGCAGTGATGCTGAACGCGCTCAACGCGCTCCACGGCGACCTCGGCATCGTGTGCGACGGCGACACCGTCATCATCCTCAGCAACAGCGGCGAGACCGACGAACTCGTGAACGTCTTCCCCGCCCTCGCGCGCCTCGACGTGCGCATCATCGCCATCACTGGAAACCGCGAATCCTTCCTCGCAAAGAATGCACACATCCACCTCGACGCATCCGTCGAACGCGAAGCGTGCCCCCTCGAACTGGCTCCCACCGCAAGCACCACCGCGATGCTCGTCCTCGGCGATGCGCTCGCGATGACGCTGCTCGAAGCCCGCGGCTTCACGCGCGAGGATTTTGCAAAGTTCCACCCGAACGGAAAACTCGGCCGCACGCTGCTGCTCACCGTGG
>JAYWEO010000022.1:0-4436 GCA_043779225.1 Prosthecobacter sp. | reverse complement strand
TCCCTTCAACGCGAGGCGCAGGTAGCTGTTCTTCACGACCGAGCAGCGCGCGCCGGCCTTGTCGAGACGGGTGCGCAGCTCGGAGAACTGGGTGACATTCAGGCCGGTGTAATCGGCGACGAAAATGAACGGCGAATCGTTGAGTCGCTTGTTGAGGTCGGTGACGACGGATGCTTTTGCTGGGTGCATGGTGTGGGTCCTCGGGGTTAGGCGAGCTTCAGGAATTGTCCCGCGTCCACGGTGACGCCGGGCGTCATGGTCGCGCTGAGTGTGATATTGTCAACGAAGCGTCCCTTCGCAGTCGCGGGACGCGCCTTGATGACGGCGTCAATGACTGCCGAGCCGTTCTCGACGAGCTGCTCGGGTGAAAAGCTGAATTTGCCGACAGGCACCGCGATGTTCGCGTTCTTATCGAGCTTGAACTCGACGCGGCCTGCCTTCACTTCGCGCACGGCCTTCGCCGTGTCGTCGGTGACGGTGCCGGTCTTCGGGTTTGGCATGAGGCCACGAGGTCCGAGGACTTTGCCGAGCTTGCGCACTTCGGCCATCGCGCCGGGAGTCGCGACTGCGACATCGAAATCCTGGAAACCACCGACGCACTTCTCGATCATGTCCTTGTAGCCGACGAATTCCGCACCCGCGTCCTTCGCGGCCTGCGCGGCTGCGCCTTCTGCGAAGACGAGCACGCGGACGTTCTTGCCGGAGCCATGCGGGAGCGGGCAGGTGCCGCGGACCATCTGGTCGGACTGCTTGGGATCGACGCCGAGACGGAATGACAGAGTCACGGTCTGGTCGAACTTGGTGGGAGGCATCGCCTTGAGTGCATTGACTGCCTCGGCGAACGGATAGACTTTCTTCGCATCGCGCTTTTCCGTGGAGGCGCGATATCGTTTGGAGCGTTGTTGAGCCATGTGTGTTTTGCAGTGCTGGCGGGCGGGTCTGCCCTCCTGCGGTTGATTTTTGTTTGTCCCCTGCCAGCGGTGTGCGGGATGCACGTGCCGTTGGAAAAAGGGCGCGTATCCTAATCCACGGGTCCGTGGTGTCAACCCGGAATTCTATTCAGCGCGACGCGGGTGGGCGGGGGGGTGAGGAGCGGTATGAGCGGATTGTCCGAGGTCTTCCCGCCCGGCGGGACGAGCCGGAGCTCAAATTCCGTCAAATTTTCATCCGAATGAAGCAGCCGCACGTCGCCTCCCTGCGCTGCCGCGAGTTCCCGCGCGATGCTCAGCCCGAGGCCGTGTCCTGCGCGGGCCTCATTGCGGTCGCCCCGTGCGAAACGGTCGAAAATCCAGGGCATGCGTTCCCTCGGGATGGGCTGACCGGTATTCGCGACCGCGATGAAAATCCCGTCGCGCCGCTCGCCTGCGCGGACGCGGATCACGCCGCCCTGCCTGTTGTATTTCACGGCATTTTCGAGCAGGTTCAGGAGGATCTGCTCGGTCCTCTGCGGATCGGCGAGCGCATAGAGGGCCGGCGGCAGGTCGCGCTCGATCCGGATTTGCTGGTTCGATCCGAGCACCTCCGCATCCTCGATGCATCGTTCGATGATCGGGATCAGGTTCGCTTCGGCGGGCTGGGCCACGATTCCGCCTGCGTCGGCCCGCGCGAGCAGCAGTAGGCCTTCGGTCAAAGAGGAGAGCCTGCGTGTCTGATCGAGCAGATCGTTCAGCACCGCGGCCTGGTCCGGCCGCAGGCCCGCATCGGTGAGCAGCGCCTCGATGGCCGCGCGCATCACCGTCACCGGGGTCTTGAGCTGATGCGAGGCATCCGAGGCAAAGCGCACGGCCTGCTTGTAGCTGCGATCGAGCCGGTCAAAGGTGTCGTTCAGCACACTCGTCAGCAGCCGTATCTCATCGCGTGCGGCCGGCACCGGCAGCCGCTGGTGAAAATCCTCGGCGGTGATGCGCGCCGCGGCCTCGGTGATCTTGCGCACCGGCTTGAGCGCGCGGCCTGCGAGCCAGTAGCCGCCGATCACGCTGAGCAAACCGGCGATGGGCAGTGCGTAAAGGCCCGCCGTCTTCACGCGTTCGAGCGTCTTGTAGTTGGCCGCCAGCGGATGTGCGAGCAGCAGGGTCAGTCTTCCGTTGTGAAAGGGCCGGACGTAAAACGGCTGCTTGTAAAGATCCACAATGGCCGGTTTGTCGGGGCTGCCTGCCAGCGTCAGGTTGTTTTTCAGGGTCGGCGAGCGGTAGAGCGACTCGCCGTTCGCTCCGAGGATCTCCACATGGGAGATCGACGCGCCGCGCGGCAGCATCGCGGGTGTGATCGGCGGAAGGTCGCCGTCCGGTCTTCTCCTTTCGCTGTCCAGCGCCGCAAAAATATCCGCGGACAGCTTTGCAAAACGTTCCTCGATGGGGACCATGAGTTCCCGTTCGAGCGCGAACGTCGTCACAAAAATCGCGCTCAGCAGCGTGATCCCCGCCAGCACAAACGACCACAGCGCCACCTTTGCAGATAGCGGCAGCTTGGTCATTCGCGTGTGGATCCCATCACGTAGCCTGACCCGCGCACCGTCTGGATGAGTTTCACGGGCGCATCCTCGTCCACCTTCGTGCGCAGCCGCTGGATGTACACGTCCACGGCGTTCGTGTCATTCGCCAGCGCGCTTTTCCAAACGTGTTCGCAGACTTCCGTCCGGCTCACGGTCCTGCCCGCGTTCTGCATCAGGAAATGCAGGACTTCGTATTCGCGCTGCGAAAGATGGACGGTCTTCCCGTCGCGCGCCACGATGTGCGTCGTTTCATTCATCACGAGGTCGCCCACGCGCAGCAGCGGCGATGCATCCTCGCCCTTCCGCCGCGTGAGTGCATTCACGCGGGCCAGCAGTTCTTCCATGGAAAATGGTTTCGCAAGGTAGTCATCCGCCCCGCGATCGAGCCCCGCGATGCGATCCTTCACGTCGCCGCGCGCAGTCAGGATGAGCACCGGGGTGCTGATGCTGCGTTCGCGGATCGCGCCCAGAATCTGCAATCCGTCGCGGCCTGGCAGCCCGAGGTCGAGGACGATCACGTCATACGGATCGGTCGTGGCGCGGATGAGCCCCTCCTCTCCATCGTGGATGGAAGTGACTGCGTGGCCGGCACCGCTGAGCGCCTTGGTCACGTAGGATGCAATCTTGGTTTCGTCTTCGATGAGGAGAACTTTCACAGGTCTGGGACTGGTTAAATTGGCGATCCCGTGTCGGATTGCGAACGAATTCTCGGCGGCGCGGCGGCTTGCCGTGACTTTTCTTTTACAACTCCCGCACTCCGTCCTGACAACTCCGGCCCGTGCGCGTGGCAATCTCGCGCCATGAAAATCATCCATGCACTCACCTGTGCCGCTCTCTCGCTGGGAATCCATTTCCATGCCCGTGCGGAATCCACGAAACTCGCGCCCGATCAACCGGTCGTGCAACTCGCCATCCTGCTCGACACATCGAACTCGATGGACGGCCTCATCGCGCAGGCCAAGACGCAGCTCTGGAACATCGTGAACGAATTCGCCACCGCGAAGCAGGACGGCAAGGCGCCGCGTGTTCAGGTCGCGTTGTATCAATATGGCAATAACGGCCTCAGCGAAAAGAAAGGCTGGGTGCAGCAGGTCGTCCCGCTCACCGATGATCTCGACAAGCTCAGCGAGCAGCTCTTTGCGCTGAAGACAAACGGCGGCGAAGAGTATTGCGGCTGGGTGATCAAAGACGCGGTGAAGGATCTCGAGTGGGATTCCTCGCCGAAGACCTACAAGGCCATCTTCATCGCCGGCAACGAGCCGTTCACGCAGGGACCGGTGAGCTATGTCACTTCATGCAAGGCCGCGATCGCGAAGGGCATCATCGTGAACACGATTCACTGCGGCCCGGAAAAGGAGGGCATCGAGGGAAAATGGAAGGACGGCGCGGCGCTGGCGGACGGACGGTTCCTCGTCATCAATCAGGACGCGCGCATCGCAGACATCCCCGCGCCGCAGGACAAGAAAATCGCCGAGCTGAATGCGAAGTTGAACAGCACCTACATCGGCTACGGAGCCGCCGGTGTCGCCGGAAAGGCGCGGCAGGAAGCGCAGGACTCGAACGCCGCGGCCGCACCCTCCGGGAGCGCCGTGCTCGCGTCGCGCGCGGCCTCGAAATCATCGGCAAACTACAGCAACGCGCACTGGGATCTCGTGGATCGCGCGAAGCAGAAGGACTTCGATTTTTCCAAGCTGAAGGACGCGGAGCTGCCCGAGGAAATGCGCAAGCTCAGTGCGGATGAGCGCAAGGCGTTCGTCGCCAAAAAGACCGCCGAGCGTGAGTCGCTGCAGAAGGAGCTGGGCGGGCTGGCCACCGAACGTGAGAAATTTGTCGCCGAAAAAATGAAGGAGAAGGGCAAGGACAACACGCTCGGCGTCGCCGTCACGAAAGCGGTGCGCGAGCAGGCATCGAAAAAGGGAGTCGTTTTCGAGAGGAAGTAACTTTG
>JAYWEO010000021.1:0-5507 GCA_043779225.1 Prosthecobacter sp. | reverse complement strand
GGGATTGGAGGTTTCGGAGTTTCTCCGCTCATTGCGAGAATCAAAATCAGGCCGTTCAAAATCCGATTCCGCATGGGGCCGTCAGTTCCGTCGCGGGTGGTCACGGTTTACTGCCAGCCGGCGAACGGCCACCGATGCTTGAGCGCAGGAGCGGCAGGATCATCAGTTTGGCACCAGTCGCGGTGAGGTGATTGGAGTCGTAATAAAGCGGTATGCCATCGATCGACGCGACGTAGTGTCGGCCCGTGGAATCGAGGAATCCGGGGCGCGGGTCCAGCAGCCTGGCGCCGGCAGCGGTGAGTCTTTCCAAAAACGTGCGATCGTGGCGGCGGGAAATCCCGTCTTCAGGAACGGGTGTCGAGCAGCGGCCTGCGACGTCCTCCCGCGACATGGCAGCCGAAGCGAGGCCGCGCGGCACGTTGAAGGGTTGCTCCGGGACTTGAAGCAGTATCCACGGACGGGTGCCGATGCGCACGAGGCTTTCGACCGTCGTGACGAGGCCAGTCTCTAGATCCGCCGTCGAGTTTGGCCCACCAAGTAGCGGACATGAGTGCCAGTACGCTGCGAGGATCACTTCGCGGACACGGTGCCGCTGGACATATGCGAGGACTTCGCCGGTGTAGATGAGCGGTTCCGCGGAGGGAACTCCGCCGCCAGGCTTGATGTAGCCGAGGACCGGAGGCGTACCCGCGCGAACCGCAGCGCGGCCCGCGATTCCGAGTTCCCTGCAAAGCGAGTCCGCTGCGGAGACGATGGCCATTGCGTGACTGTCACCCCAAAGAAGAAGCGATACCGGGGCATCAGCGGGGGCGCTACCGAGGACGATGAGTTTGTCGGCGCGGATATCCTGCAACTTTACGTTGGTGGTCAGACCCTGGTCATTTTTCGCGGCTTCGTACGGTGCCTGCCCTGCTCCGAGACGGCTGGGAAAACCGTGCGCGATGCGGATGACTGCGCCGATCGCGGCAATGCCGGCCAGACCCACGATCGCAAACGCGAAAATTGATCGCCGGGATGCACAGAGCCGGCGCTGCCGGAACGGCGTCTCGACCCACCGCCACGAAATCACAGCGAAGACGAATGCCAGCCCGATCATCGCGACGCGCCAAGCGAGCGGCGTCGGCTGCGGAATGGAGTAGCGGCTGAACGCAAGCAGCGGCCAATGCCAAAGGTATAGCGAGTATGAGATAAGGCCGACAAAGACGACCGGACGGCACGCCAGCGCCGCGCCGATCCACGTACCCGATGGCGCGCAGGCTCCGATCACGAGCGCGGTGCCCAAGCAGGGCGGCACGGCGGCGAACCCCGGGAATGCCGTGTCCTTTCCGTAGAGAAATGCCGGAACGACGATCATGAGGATACCGACGATCGAACCAAATTCACGCGCGCTCCGGCGGACTGCCGGCCACACGCCCGCCGTGAGCGCGGTGAGCGAGCCAAGCAGCAGTTCCCAACCGCGGCCCGGCAGGAGGTAAAAGGCCGACGAGTGGTGACGAAGCGCTCCGTAGGCGTTGAATGCCAGGCTGCATGCCATCGCGACGGCGAGCACAGTCACGATCGCGCCGTGAGACCGCGCCCGGAAACGCCGGCGCAGTCCGAGGAGAAGAAGCGGGATGATCAGGTAAAACTGCTCTTCGACGGAGAGCGACCAAGTGTGAAGCATCGGCTCCTGATCGAGCGGCCCGTCGAAGTAGCCGCCGCTTTTCTTGAAATAAACATTCGCCACGAACACCGCCTGGGCCTGGACCGAGTGCGCGAGATTTGCGAAATCATCCGGCCACGAGATGAACCACCCGGCCCCCAGCACCGCGACGGCGACAACGAAAAGCGCGGGGAGGATGCGCCGGGCGCGCCGTTCCCAAAAGTGAGCGAGGCAGAGCTGATCCTGCTTCAGATCCTTCCAGATCAGCGACGTGATAAGGAACCCCGAGATCACGAAAAAGACATCCACGCCGATGTAGCCGCCGGGCACGCCCAGGCCTGCGTGGTATAGGACGACCATCAACACTGCGACCGCGCGCAAGCCGTCAATCTCGGGCCGGTATGCCGCCGCTGAGATGTCGCCAGGGAGATGCGTTTCCGGACTCTGCAAGTGAGCGGTCTTCACATCTGTTCGACTTTCATACGATAGGGACGGATGCGGTTTTGGTAGGAATGCGATGATTTTCCACTTCGCCTGCGCAAGGCGAGGATCAAAATGAAGCTCCACGCGGATCGGCGTCGGCGGCGTGGACACTTCACTGTGAAGCACCCTTCTAGGAACATGGGAGCCTCCACCATTGCAATCCATAGCGCGGACGTGATGCACTCACCGCGAATGTCCGTCCATCGCCGAGCGTTTGCGTATTTCCGCCCCTACATCTGGCCGACCACTGGCGCGATGCTGCTCACGCTTGTGGCGAATGCGTTCAATCTGCTGCGGCCGTGGCCGCTCGCATTCATCGTGGACAAGCTGCTGCCGGCCTCCACCGCGGGCGCGACGAGCGGACACGGGCTGATTCTCTGGGGACATGATCTCGGCGCGTGGAGCCTGCCGGTGATTTTGTCGGCGGTCTGCACGCTCATGGTCGTGCTGCACATCCTTGCCGGCGGCATCGGATATTTCACGAGCATCATGACGTTGCGCGTGAGCCTGCACTCGCTGCTGCGGCTGCGCACGGAGCTGTATGCGTATCTGCAATCACTGCCGCTGAAATTCCACGACGAGCGCCGCAGCGCGGACAGCAGCTTCCGCGTGGCCTACGACTCGCAGAGCATCCAGGCGGTTTACAGCAAGTGGTTCTTCATTTTCCAAAGCACGATCACGCTCGCCGCGACGTTCGCGACGATGTGGGCCTTTGACTGGCAGATCGCGCTGCTTTCACTGCTCGTCGTGCCGTTCATGGTGCTCGCGATTTTTCTCTACGCGAAGCGCATCCGCGACCAGTCCACGGACATCGCCGAACAGGAGAGCGGCGTGCTCATGGTCGCGCAGGAGGGGCTCAGCTCGGTGAAAATGGTGCAGGCATTTGGCCGCGAAGACCACGAGGTCGGGCAGTTCAATGTGCGCGCACGCGGCAGCCTCGAGGCGAATCTGCGGCTGAATGCGACCTCGATGAAAAGCGCTCTGCTCGTCGGCACACTCGTCGCGGCAAGTTCGGCGGCGATGTTCTACGTCGGCGCGCGGCACGTGATGGAGGGCAAGCTGACCATAGGGCAAATCTGGTATCTGAGCACGTTGCTGATGATGCTCTACCAGCCGCTCGAAGCGCTCACCCACATCGCCTGGGCGCTGCAAGGCGCGGCGGCGGGAGTGCAGCGGTGCTTCGAGGTGCTCGACCGCGCAAACGACGTGCCCGACGCGCCCGATGCACGCGAACTCACAGCGACACGCGGCGACCTCGTCTTTGAAAATGTGGCATTCGGCTACACCGCGGACCGTCCCATTTTGCAGAAGGTGAACGTGCATGTGGAGCCGGGGCAGACGGTCGCATTCGTCGGCGGCACCGGTGCGGGCAAGAGCACGATGCTCTCGCTGGTGCCGCGCTTTTACGATCCCACCGCGGGCCGTGTGCTGCTCGATGGATCGGACCTCCGCGAGTTCACAAAAAAATCACTGCGCAACCACATCAGCATCGTGCTGCAGGACACGCTGCTCTTCTCCACGACCGTTCGCGAGAACATCGCGTATGGCCGTCCCGATGCGACCGAGGAGGAAATCATCGAGGCCGCGAACCGCGCGCAGGCGCACGACTTCATCTTGGCGATGCCGGACGGGTATCGCTCGCAAGTCGGCGAGCGCGGCGGGCACCTCAGCGTCGGCCAGCGGCAACGACTCGGCATCGCGCGTGCCTTTTTGAAAAACGCGCCGATCCTGATCCTCGATGAGCCGACCAGCGCACTCGATCCGACGACCGAGGCCGCAATCATGACCACGCTGGAAGAACTGATGCGCGGACGCACGACCTTGATCATCACGCACCGCATCGCGACCGTGCATCGCGTGGACAAAATCGTGGTGCTCGGCGATGGCACCGTGCTCGAAGAAGGCAAGGGCCCAGAGCTCGTCACACGGGGTGGCCGCTACGCCCAGCTTTACTACTCGGCGAATCTCGGCACGTAGCGCCCGGATTTTTCACCCGTGGAACAATTTTCTAAAGGCCGTTGCCGCGCCACTTGCGCATGGACCGTTTGATTCGCCTTGCCGCGCACAAAAATCGTCCGATGATCCGCGTTGCCAAAGTCGCGCTCCTTCCACAGAGCGTGGCACGGGGGAACCAATCCCGTCGCCGGGTCCAAACCGGCGACAGGGGCGCAGGTGGCCGATCAAACGGCCGCCCGGTGACCTTCCTCATCGAGCCCGTCAGCTAACCTCGTCGGCATAGGGAAGGTGTCCTCTGGGTCCGGCTCCGCCATTCGGCGGCAAGCGGTCGGGCTCCCCAAGATGCCTGCAACAAAACTGCGTACGTTTTGCCGGCGGAAGAACACGCCGCCGGCAGACGCGCGCGCAAACAGACATCAGATAATATGAAACTCACCCGTCGTTGCCTGCTCTTCGCAGGCGTCAGCACCGCCGCGTATATCGGCCAGGCCTTCTGGCTGCACTACGCGCAGCCGCAACTCGCCACGCCCCTGGCCGTCGCGCAATTGCAAAGCGGCACCTCGCCGTGGCGCAACATGCTTGCATGGCAGGCCTCGCATCAGCTCCCGTCATTCGTGGCGGAGGGCATCGTCCTCGCCGCCGCTCTGTGGTGCTTCGTGCCACCGCTCGTCACGGGCTGCTGCGCGCTGCGCATAGAAAGAAACGCACGGCCGAAAATGCTGCCCGGCATCCTGGCGCTGACGCTCGTCCATCTGCCCGCACACGCCGCTGAAAATGCACGCGGCGTGCGATGGATCGACGGCTCTCCACGGGGCATGCACGGCGCAATTCCAAGCGCGGCCATCGCACTGAAGTAACGCCCGCGCATCACAGCCTCCCCGGTCGCAAGGCCGGGGAGGCTTCGTGCCTCGTTGCGTTTCCAGCACGATCGCGGAGGATGTCCGGCATGGCATTCTGGACTCCGAATATCGACCACCGTGGCCGCATCATCCGCGGCATCATGGCCATCGTGCTTTTCATCGCCGCGTTCATCGCGCATCGCAAAGGCATCGAGTGGCTCGCGATCATTCTCGCGATCTCCGGCATCGTCGGAGTCGTCGAGACCGTGCGCGGCTGGTGCGTGCTGCGCGCGTGCAAGGTCAAGACGCGGTTCTAGCACACATGCGAAAAAATTAACCGCGAAGCAGCGAAGCACGCGAAGGGCTGCGCGCGGAAGAAAGAGTCATTTCTCCCCCTTCGCTTGCTTCGCTGCTTCGCGGTTCCGTTTTCCCCTGCGGTTGGCTCGACAAGCCGCGCCGCATCCGCCATCCCGCACGGCGCATGGACCTCCTCACCCTCGATCTCCCCGGCATCCGCAAAGTCGCCAGCGGCAAAGTGCGCGAGATTTTCGATCTCGGCGAACACCTGCTCTTCGTCGCGACCGATC
>JAYWEO010000020.1:0-11552 GCA_043779225.1 Prosthecobacter sp. | reverse complement strand
CCGCAAGCAACCCAAGCCCCAGCATTATCCCCTTCACGCGCCGATTCCCGGCTTCAGTCTCCTTGCCCGCGCCTTCCGCCTGCCCCGGCACCTCCAGCCCGCTCGCAGGTCGCCAGCCCAGCGTCTCCTCGTCGCCCGGGTGGATGGTGCGCTTAGCCTTCTCCCCATCCGGCGGTGCCACCAATGGCGCACCTTCCGTCGCGCCCACCTCAAACACTTCCATGGGCTCTTCGCAGCCCTTGAAAAGATACGGCCCGTGCGCCAGCCAGCTCAGCGTCGGCACTTCCCCGCCTCCCACCTGCGGATGCATGCGCACAAAATGCCGCGCCTCATCAAACGGCCAGCGCGTGAGCAAAATCTGTCCGCCCACCGCAAGCCCCATCACCCGCGCTACCAGATCCGCCGCCGGCGCAAGCACGTCCGCCTGCCCCAGCGTCGTGATGTCCACCACCTCTCCCGCGTGGATGCCCACCCGCGTTGTGATCGCAAACCCCGGCCACATCATCACCCGCATCCCATACTGGAAGCGCAGAGCAAACCGCACCACCGCCGCCACGCTCGTGCTCCGCGCAAAATACCCGTCCCCCGTGTTCTTGATGAGCGTGATCTCTTCCTCCGCTGCAAGTTTTTCGAAGAGCCGGTTGTGCAGTTCCGCGACTTTCTTGTACTCCAGCGCGCCGTGTCGTGCCTTCAGTGCCGTCGAATCGCAGATGTCCGTGAACAACAGCACCGCAAACTGCGTACGCTCGTCTGCCAGAGCCGGGGGCGGTGAATCGCTGGCCATGTGTGCCGACGCTGGCAGGAATCGCACTCTTGGCAAGACCGCCCGAAGAACCTGCCATGGGTTTTGCCTCTCGCCGTTTCGCTCTGATACACTTTGAAAAATGAAAAGGCTTCTCGTCGCGGGTTGCGTGTTCGCGCTCATCGCCGTGCTCCTGAATTTTCCGTTCACGCGGGCCACCCGCCACGCGGCGAACAACAGTGCTCCGCAAGAAAAGCAAACGCGGACAGAAACGCATCCGACGCAGAGCCCGATTGCTTCCGTTGTTGAAATCCCAAAGGCCCGCACACCGGACATCCTTCCACCATACCCGCCACGACCGGAGGCCGGCGTCTCCCTCAAGGTGCCGGGCCTCGCGCCGATCTTGCTCGCGGGCCGGAATAGCGCGCCATGGGAGAAGACGATTGATGCAGTGATTGAACGCACCGATCTCTCCGACGCAGTCAAGGCGCGGTCGCTGATCCAGATGCTGCCCGGACTGCCGGCGGAAGTGCTCGCACGGGCGGCGGAGGAAGCGGCCACGCGGCTGTCCGACGCCGACTACACAAACGTTCTGCGCCCGACGCTGGCCAATCCGCAAACGCACGGGATGGCGATGAGCGTGCTTTTCGCCGACCTCATGCAGCGACCCGGCTCGATCGCGCTACCAATCCTCGCCTCGATTGCGCAAGACCCGAAGCACCCGTATTCGCAGAATGCGCGGGAAAATTTGCAGTTCCTGCTCAGGCAGGATTTCGGCAGCGACTGGGCGAAATGGAACGAGGCGATCCGAAATCGCATTGGCTCATCGAAGCCATGAGCGAAACATTCACAGCATCCCGCACACAAATGAGCGGACTGAAAGCGGGACGGCTGCCTCGTGGAGCGCTGGCGTCCTCGCCGGCAGTGCGGCGCGCCCCGCGCAACGCTCATACGATTTATGCGGTGACGCTGCGCGAATGTGCCACAGGCTTTCCAGCCTGTGGCTCCGGCCCTCACAGGCTGGAAAGCCTGTGTCACTTTTCATTCCCGCAATCCGAACGTGGAAATCGTATCAGCAGAGTATCACACGGTTCCCGCGTGATCCGCGCGACGCGAAATACTGCCGGCGAGGACGCCAGCGCTCCACGAGGCACGCCGCCCGCCTTCTTCATGCATCGGATTATTTGTGCGAGATCACTTGGGTGATGGAACCGCTTCGCCACGCGGCCTGAGTTCGACGCCCGCTTTCGTGAACACCTTTCCGTCCTTTGCAGAAACATCCTCGACCCGGTAAAGCGAGCCGTCCGAGTGCCGGAGGAAGCTGTTCATTTCGTCGAGATGGAGCGGGCGCGCGCCGCGGCGGCCGAAGACGACGGTCTGGCCGCCGGTTTCGTCGGTGACGCGATCGCGATCCAGACCGCGGGAGACGGCGAGCATCGGTTCCTTCGTGGGATAGGTGGCGATGAGACGCGGCGCGGGCCGGGGACTGAAACCGGCGGCTCCCTCGACGGTGTCGGGTGAGATCATCTGGATGACGCGAAGGCCGTTTTTTCCGTCGGCGACCAGCGCATACATGGACGCGGCAACGGAACCGATCTGCACGGCACGCGTGTCGTTGATGTCGCCGCCGGCGTTGAACATCTGATCGAGCTTCGGCTTTTCGGGATTCTCGATGTTGATGATCGCGAGTCCTTCTGCGCCGTTCGCGACGTAGGCGTAGGTGCGCGCGACGTAGAGCTTGTGCGCGTCCCGCAGGCGGACGGTCGCACCGGCGACGGCGCGAGGATGCTCGGGATCCGCGAGGCTGATGACTTTCAGCCCTTCGTCGTCGGTGACGAATGCGTTGAGGAATTGCACCGCGATGGCGCGAGGATTTTTCAGGAAGCTGCCGGTGAGTTCGCCGATCAGTCTCGGCTCCTCGGGCTTTTCGACATCCACGACGGCGATGCCGCGCGGCGTGCAAATGTACACACGATGTCCGGCGCACACGCCGTACTCCGCGCCGCTCAGCCGGCCATCGGGATTGAACACGGCTTTCTTCGCAACGAAGTTGTTCTGCGGATTGCCGTCGAGGAGCGTGCGCAGGTCGCAGACCACGAGGCCGAGTTTGCGGTCGGTGACGAACGCGTAGCCGTACCACGCAGGGATCGGCTGCTCCTCGTTTTCGGGAAGCTGGAGGCGCATCGGATCATTCAGCAGTGTGCTTGGAAGCGCGACCGACGTGGCGAACGGCGTGCGCACATACGTCCGCTGCCCGAGCGGCGAGACCGGCGACGAAACGATGCGCTCGCTGAAATCTTTTTGATCAATGTTCGCCACGTCGAACACCTCGAAGCCCGCAGGTCCATTCGCGGTGTAAAGGTATTCGCCGCGCAGCGTGAGGTCGTTGATTTCCTTCGCGTGATGCTCGTAGCCCGTCGCAAGTTTTTCCCCGTGCGCAATGTGCTCGGCGTAGTTCCGCGGGTACGCGTTCTTGTGCATGGAACTGCCGATCACCGACTGCGGTTCGTCCGCCTCGGTCCACACCACGCCATGCAGCGCGCCTTCGCCGCCGACGTAGGCGTAGCGCCCGAAAAAATTCACCGTGCCCGTGCCGAAGCCGAGCAGTTGCGTCATCCACGCGTTGTTGTCGCGCGCCTTGGCGAGGTGGCAGTCGGTGCAGTTTTTCGTCGTGCCGACGCCGCTCGTCGTGTGGGGAAAGTGCGGATTGAACGCCTGCCCGCTGTAGCCGTCGCCACTCACCGTCTGCTGCTGCGAATAGACCCAGCCGCGATTCTGCGTCTGCGAACTCACGACGACTGCGCTCGACGATCGGATCACGGCGAGCCGGTTCTTTTTCACCGTGCCGTCAATGCCGAGCATGAAGACATCGTCGCGCACGACCTGCGGGTTGTAGGTCGTAAAATTGCGATCGAGCGTGCCCTCGAATTTGTTCAGCGGCACGCGCTGGTTCGCCTTCATCGAGAGATGGCAGCCAAAGCAGCTCGTCGCCCACGACGTGTGGCACACCTGGCAGTCCATGCTCTCATTCGAATGCGCGAGCTTCGACTTGCACTGCGCCATGCCGGGAATGTCGCCCCACGTATCGCCATCGCGCTGCACGGTCTTCGCGTAGGCCGCCTTTGCGTTGTACTTCTTCGACTGCGGATTGATCACATCGATCGTCTGCGGGATCTCCCATCGCGCGTCCTTCGCCATCGTGGAGTTTTGAAAAAGGCGATCCCCTTCCCACTCGAAGCGCGGCTTCCACGGCGTCGCGCTCTCCGAGAGATCCACCGCCGTGATCTTGCTGCGATCTTCCGGGTCGGTCTTTCCGCCTGCGCCGGTCGTGATGAGCGTCGGACGCGCGTTGATCGTGCCGTGGCAGTCCACGCACGTGACAGTCGTGGCGTTGCGCGGCTCGCCGTAGAGCAGGCCGTTGCCATGCACGTCCGTCTCGAAATGGCAGTCCACACACTGCATGCCTTTTTTGAGGTGGATGTCCTTGAGATGCACCGCACGTTTGAAGTCGCGATGCGCGACGATGTTGTCATCGAGGTCGAGCCGGTTGCCCTTTTTGTCCTGCTTGAAGACCGCGCGGAAGACCCAGCCGTGCCCGTGGTAATCGGCGAACTGCGTATGCTTCAACTTCGGATTCAGCTCCGCGACTTTCTCCAGAAAATCGAGACTGCCCCACAGCCCGCGCGCGGCGGCGGCCTCGGGATTTGCGACGGTCGCGCGCACGAGTTCCTCATCGGTCGGATCATGCTGCTCCTTCGGATACATGAATTCCGCATCCGTCTCCTGATCCCACCACGTGTATCCGAGGAAGGGATTCACGAAGAGATTCCCCTGATGCATGTGGCAGTTCATGCACTGCGCGCTCGGGATCGAGCGCGTGAACTGATGCAGCACCGGATGCGCGCGCTCGTTCTTGGGAATGGTAGGATCCTTCGAGAAGCTGAGACCCTGATTGCCGTACTTCGACCACCAGCCGGAATTGCTCGGCGAGCGATCATTTGCATACACGACGTGGCACGCGCTGCATCCGCTCGAACGATAGTCGCCCGGATGATCATTTGATCCGAGGAAGCCGAGCAGCGGATCGTGCAGCCGCGTCTTTTGCGCGCCGAGGAAAATGGGATCGGTGCGGTTCAGCGTGCCGAGTCCGCGCGGGGAAAGTCGGCGCTCGGGTTTGCCCGGTGGCTCCTCCACCGTCGGGATGCCGGTCGAGAGCTGCTCAAAGCCGCCCTTTTCAAAAATGCGGAAGACGTTCCCCGGCTGGCTGAGATTGAAGCGCGGCAGCGGGATGAGCCACGGCAGGATGCCGCTCACGCGAGTCTGCTCGGCTGTCGGCACGAAAGGATTCACCAGCTTCAGCGGAATGCCATCGGCTCCATAGGCCTGACCGACGATGGCGTTTTTGGAATCAATCGCGCCGTTGTTGTACGCGGCGGCGTTCCAGAGCATCGCGCCGTGGTTCATCATCGAGTGGCCGACGCGATCCACGATGTCGCCGTGGCACAGGCCGCACGCTTTTTTCGCAGAGCGGAGATCGCCAGGATTCACGAACTGGATGAACTCCGGCGACTCGTGATTGAGCACGACAGTCGAGTTCGGAGGGTTCGCCGAGGTCTGCCAGAATTCCGGATTCCGCGGCTGCACGTGGGCCTTCTCGATGGGGAGCCCGCGCGCCGAGTTCCCGCCGTGGCAGTCGGTGCAGCCGAGGACGACATTCGGCGAAGTGTGCATCGTGTGCGCGTCCGTCGTCTTGTGGCACTGGATGCAGCCCACGCTTTTGCGATTCGCCTCGTCCCAAGTCTGATCGATCCAATTGCGCGGCGGGCGCGTGCCGGAGGGCGGTTTCGGATGGATGGAAATCTTCGGCCCGACGCCTGCGCCGATCAGTTTCTCCGCGCCCGACTCCCCGGGCTTTCGCGCGGATGACGGCAGTTCCGGCCCCTGCAGCACGCCCATCGAAGTCGGCGGGCCGAGTGGTAGCGCAGGATTTTCTCCAACCGGTGACGGCACTGGCGGATTTCGCTGCGGTTCCAATTTTCCGCTCGGTGGCGACGTCGGCGGCCCGAGCCCATCCTGCGCATGCAAGAGCACGACCGGCACCGCGAATGCGAGGCACGCCGCCGAGATCAGGATTGGAAGGATGCGGCGCATCTTCAGAGGATTGTAGTGTTTCTCGAAACTGGGCGAAGGAATGCGCGGGGTTCGCCGCGACGGTGATGGCGAAACCTTGGAGTGCGGTGGCAAAGCGAGGAACGAGCGGCGACACCGCCTTGATGACGCTGGTGCAGATTGCGACGCCGGTGCACCCGCCCAAAATCCCCTCCGAAGGCGGCGTGGCGCTGTCGCTTCCCGCCACACTCCAAGGCGCAGCCATGCATTCCGCGTCTTGTCCTGAACATTGACGCAAGACGCAATGAGATGACTGGCTTTCCGGGAGTTCTGCTGAGCGCGTCCATTTTCAATACAGAAGTGTGACCGTGAAAAAACCGTTGTAGAGCAGATCATCCACTTTCCCCGCGCTCCGTGATCCGAAGCCGGGGACGGGCACGGTGTTGCTGCGGTA
This sequence comes from Prosthecobacter sp., assembly GCA_043779225.1. Lineage (GTDB taxonomy): Bacteria > Verrucomicrobiota > Verrucomicrobiia > Chthoniobacterales > Chthoniobacteraceae > SXWH01. Next base: position 5,247 of record JAYWEO010000020.1, on the reverse strand, counting down.
GATGTCTCGATACGCGCCGCCGGGGACGAAGAATCCCATCCCGGCGGAGATCACGATGTTGTCCGTGAGCAGCGGCCGGTACTTGAAGCCGAAGCTCGCATCGAGTCCGAGATCGTTGCGCACGCGATCCGTCTGGAGCGCGACTCGCACGGCGGCAGGCTCGGCGAGCCAGATGTAGTTCACGTTGAGAAATGCCTTGAGCTTCGGCGTGACATCGAAGTCCGCACCGACGCCGAAGATGAGCGCGCCGGGGTTCACAAAATTCGACTGCCCCTCCGTCTTGCTCGTGCGCAGATTCGGCACGAGCGAGTCGCGCTGTTTCAGATTCACCGAGGTGCCTGCAAGATTGATCCCTTCGTGCGTGTACCAACTGAACGGGCCGCCGATGAAAGACGGATTGTCGAGGATGCCGTCGAAGCCCGTCGCCGTTTTGCTGGTCGGGCTCGAGTCACCGCTCGCGTAGAAACCGGAAAGCTTCAGCCGGTACCAGTCGCGATCGTAGCTCACCTCGAATGCGGCCATCTGCGCATTGATGTCCACCCTGTGTCCCGCGAGCCCGTTGAACTCATCTTGGCCGAGCACCTGATAGAATGCATGCGTGATATTGAACCGCCCGATGTGCCCGTCGCCGGTCCATCCGAGGTAATACGCGCTCACATTATGCCCCTCGGGCAGCCCGCTCGCGGAATCGCGGATGGTGCCGATCGTCTGCGGGCGTGTGAGGAATCCATTGCGGTCGTAATGCCTCCCACCGTCGTCGAAATTCATGTGGACGCTCACTTGCGCGGTGTAGCCCTTCCACAGGAAGTCCTGCCGGAACATGTTCGCGATCACCACCTGCTGATGACGCGAGTCAAAGCGGTTCAGATCCGAGTAAGTGTCCTTCTCGCGCATGTTGAAATACGCGAGGTTGTATTGGATCCGGTTGTTGTCGTACGTCCCGAAGATCCGCGCACCGAGATTCGTGTCGGAGAAAATGAACCCTCGGAAATCCGAGACGAAGGGCTGGATGCCGAAGCGCGACGAGACGAAGTCATAGTTGTCCGACAGATCGCGGATATGCACCTCGGCGAATGCCTCCTGCAGCGCAAAGAAATCCTTCGAGCGCGTGGTGTAGTGCGTGCCGCTGAAATCATTTCCGGCAGTGCCATTGCCCCGCAAACCGGGCGTGGCGCCGGTGATGGTGGTGCCGTTGATCGGGACGAGCGCGCCTGCATTCCCGAGAGGCTGGAGCTGCGAGGAAAGGTAGTTGAACGCCGTGGAGGGATTCACGTTCGACGTGAAGAGGCCAGGATTTCCCTGACCCGCAGTGAAGGATCCGATCGCGGCCGTGTTCGGCACCGCCGTCGCACCCCCGCCAGTTCCGCGCGGATCGGGATTGAGCAGGTTGTTCTCCCGCACGCGGGTCCAGTTGTTGTTGTACACGGCGTTCACGCGCAGGAGCCAGCTCACTGGTTTGAACGCCGTCTCGCCCTTGAAAAGGTCGAACGCAAAGGACGTGTCATTCGAGAACATCACCTGCTCGCCGCGTCCGAAAAACTCCGCGCCATTCGGCGTCGCCGTGCTCACGCCGCTCGGCACGGGCAGCTTGCGCGCTTCGAGCAGCGTGAAGTTTTTTGCCGTGAGATTCAGGAAAATATCCTGCCCGATGATCGGCACATCGCCCTTCAGCCTGCTCTGGCGATACGGATGCCAGACCCTCGGCGTGTCGTACGCGTAGGGCGTCTCCGTCGAGGGATCGCGGTAGCGCTGCCAGTGCGGGAATGGGAGCATCCAGCGGTTCGCCACCGGCTCGGAATTTGGCAGGAGCCCGAGCCCCTCGCGTCCGAGCGGATACGAATTGTAGGTGAATGTCTTCTGGATCGGATCGTGGCCGATGACGCGTCCGCGCGGCAGCTTCAGCGAACCGGGAAGAACCGGATCGTCGGGAAAAAGCAGCGGATCCTTTGGGTAAGGAGAAAGGCCAGAGCCAGTCCAGCCGCCGGGATCGGGATTGAATTGCGAGGGCGGCTTCGGCGGCTGGTCCTGCACATTCGCGGATGAAGGCCGGAGCGTCGGCGAGCTTTCGCGAAAGCGTGGCCGCGGATTTGCCGCGCCGGCGCCGGACGCTCCGAGCAAAATCATGGACACGCACACGGCGAGCCGATCCGGCGATGCGCGGCACCGATTGATGTGGGGCTGGCCTGAATTCGGCACGCGGCGGTCATACGGTTTCATCACGATGCGCGGCAATGCGAAATGCGCGCATGGGAGCGGCGAAAGTTTGACGCGCGGACGGCACGCAGTTACTCGGAGACGCAACCCGCTGATGAAGACGCCTCTCTTCGCCCTGGCCATGCTCGTGTGCGGAATCCTCGTTCCGGCGAACCTGCGTGGAGAGATCAGCGGCGAGCAGCTCACCGAGGCCGAGGTCACGCAGATCATCGCGCAGGCGGCGACCGAGGCTGCGTGGCTGAATCCCGGCGCGATCATCAGCGTCACCGACCGCGAGGGATTTGTGCTCGGAGTGTGGGATATGCAGGGCCGCATCCCGCATCCGCTCCCCGCGTTCACGAGCGTGGACGATCCGGTCGTGCTGAGAATCTACGGACTCCTCGCCGGTGCGATCACGCGGGCAGGCACGGCGGCGTTTCTGAGCAGTGATCAGGAGGCGCTCACATCGCGCACCGCGGGATACATCATCCAGCAGCATTTCCCGCCGGGCGTGTTCAACACACCTCCCGGTCCGCTCGTCGGTGTCGGATTTTCAAACCTCTTTTTTTCCGACATCAACCGGCTGAAGCAAATCGCCAACCCGCTTTTCTCGGGATCGCATTTTGATCCGGCCGACCTCCGCGCCTCCGCAGCGCCGGGAGACACGCGCCGCATTTCACCGGGCGTGCGCGGCACTCCCGTCCTGCCCGGCTCGCTGAATGATTCCCCCGGCGGAGTGCCGCTCTATAAGAACGGCCATCTCGTCGGCGCAATCGGCGTCACGGGCGACGGCCTCCCGACGAACCTTGCACCGGCCGCCGCGATCTTTCTGAACGAGACGAAACTGGCCTCGACCACGGGCTTCGTGCCGACTTCGATCAGCGATGCGGATGAGCAGGTCGCGCTCGCGGGGCAGTGCGGCTTTCGTCCTTCGCCCGGCATCGTCGCGACGAATATTCTCATCAACGGAATCCGCGTGCCCTACGTGTGGCAGCTCGTCGAGGACATCACGGATGCGACGAGCTACCTGCCGCTCGCAAGTCTGCCCGGGCACCTCGTGGACGGCTTTCCGATCCAGGCGCCGCCGCCGCCATTTCCCTATCCCGTGATCGATCTCGGCGGCGTGAGCGGCGAAGTGCGCGGGCCTGCGATTTTTGAATCGGCGGCGAATCCCTCCGCCGCATTTCATTTCATTGACGACCCGGTCTCAGCGATTCCCGGCAGGCAGCTCATCGGCGGCGCGAGCCGACTCACTGCGGAGGAAGTCACGCAGATCATCACGAAGGCCGCGCAGCGCGCGAACATCACGCGCGCCGGCATCCGCCTGCCGCTCGGCACTTCTGCGAAGGTGTTCATCGCCGTGGTGAACAATCCCGACAAGGACCTCGAAGCACCCGCGGTCCTCGGGACTTTCCGCGTCGGCGATGCGACCATGTTTTCGTGGGATGTCGCGGTGCAGAAGGCGCGCACGGCCGTTTTCTTTTCCAACAGCCAGCTCGCGATGTCCACGCGCGCGGTCGGGTTCCTTGCGCAGAGCAATTTTCCACCGGGGATCGACGTCATGCCATTCGGTCCGCTGTTCGGCTTTCAGGAGGCCGTGTCGCTGAAACGACAGCCGGTGACCGGAGCCTTTCCGGGAAATCCGAACCTCCCGAATGGCATCACGATTTTCCCCGGCGGGTTCCCGCTGTATCGCAACGGGAAACTCATCGGCGCGATCGGTGTCTCCGGCGACGGCGTAGATCAGGACGACATCATCGCGGCAAGCGGCTGCGCGGACTTTCTCGCGGATATCGACATCCGTTCGGACACCTACTCGTACGGCGGAGCGCGGCTGCCCTACGCGAAATTCCCGCGCAATCCGGTGGCCGCGGTGGACGCCGCCATCACGCCCGATCCCGTGCCCGTCGCGCCGGCGATGGACTCGTCCGACATCGTGAGATTTTCCGCGGAGGACATCAGCAGCGACGGCGTGGCCGATCTCCTCTTTCAAAATACCGCGGGCCAGATCGCCGTCTGGTACATGAATGGAAAAGGCGCGCGCACGACATCCGCCACGCTCTCCAGCATCGGCCTCGGGGATTGGAAAATCGCCGGCGTCGCGGACATGAACGGCGACGGCCATGCCGACATCCTCTTTCAAAACACCACAGGTCAGATCGCCGTCTGGCACATGGATGGAAAAGGCGCACGCACGGCATCCGCCACGCTGTCCAGCATCGGCCTCGGGGATTGGAAAATCGTCGGCGTCGCGGACATGAATGGCGACGGCAACACGGACATCCTCTTTCAAAACACCATCGGCCAGATCGCCGTCTGGTACATGGATGGAAACGGGACGCACACGGCGTCCGCCTACCTCTGCAGTATCGGCCTCGGGGATTGGAAAATCGTCGGCGTCGCGGACATGAACGGAGACGGCAACGCGGACCTCCTTTTTCAAAATGCCCTCGGCCACATCGTGATCTGGTACATGGATGGAAAAGGAACGCGCCTGGCCTCCGCCTCCATTTCCAGCACCGGCCTCGGAGATTGGATAATCGGCAGCATCGCGGACATCAATGGCGACGGCCACGCGGATCTGATTTTTCAAAATACCGTCGGACAGGTCGTCGTCTGGTACATGGACGGAAAAGGAGCGCGGACGTCTTCCGCCTACCTCTACAGCGGCGGTCTCGGGGATTGGCGCTTGCGCTGATCGCAAACGGCAGACCTGCGGATTTGTGATCTCAGGAAGTACACGGAAACTCCATGTTCAACGCGGAGGCGCAGAGGGAAGGGTTCCATCATCCTCTGCGGAACTCTCATTTTGACTCCACCCCTCTGCGTTTTTCCGACTTCCGCTACATTTTCTCAAAACTCGCCAGAAGCCTGGCTCACGACTTCGGGATCTGCGTCAGCACTTTTTCCAATTCCTGAAGAGCCACAGCGAATTTCAGCGGCTCGAAATCCTCCTGCTCACGCGCGAGCTTGAACGCCGCATCGAGCGCAGGATCGAATTCCGGCGAAACCGCTCCGCCTTCCTTTTTCCACGCCGCCCAAAGCCGGTCGATC
>JAYWEO010000019.1:0-8623 GCA_043779225.1 Prosthecobacter sp. | reverse complement strand
TGATCCCTTCCGCCACCGTGTGGTCCTCCTTTCCAGCAATTTCAGTGCTTTCATCTTTTCCAACGGTCTCCGTACGATTACCGGTGATCTCTATGTGCTCGTCCCCACCGACCTTCTCGATCCGGTCGTGGCCGATGGTGATTTTTTCGTCGTTCCCGACCTGTTCCGTCCGGTCGTTGCCGATCTCGATGTCCTCGTTTTGGCCGACGGTTTCGTGACGGTCATGGCCGATCTCGATGGTCTCATCGTTGCCTACGGTTTCCATCCGGTCATGGCCGATCTCGTTTGTCTCGTCGTTGCCGATGGTCTTCACGCGGTCATGGCCGATCGTCTCCATGTCGTCTTTGCCAATGGTCGTCTCGCGGTCGTTGCCGATGGCGTTGATGTTGTCCTTTTGGGCTTTCACGAAGAGGCCCTCGGAGCCACCGGCATCGTTCATGGTGATCTCATTGGTGCCGGTCTTGCCATCCAGACTGCTGGACTTGAGGCTGGACATCATCACCGTGTCCACGACCGACGTGGAAAACTTGTTGAAGGGGTTGTCCTTCTTCGGGGGCATGCGCTCCTCGGCTCCTGCGAGGATCGACGGGGAGTTCGGAACGGCCACTGGTGCGGTCTTGGCTGAGGGTGCGGAGGCGGTGTTCTGCTGTTTGCGGTTTGCGCGCTGCTTTTTGATGTCTGCGGCGTTCTGTTTCTTCGCGGTGGCCTTGTCGCGGGAACGGCGCACGTCCGAATCCTCGCGCCCGGCGTTCGAGGGCGGGGGCATGCTCCCCGCATTGTACACACGCCCGATGATGAGGGGGCGGTCGGGGTCGCCTTCGACAAAATCCACGATGACTTCCTGTCCGATGCGCGGGAAAATCAGGCCCCCATAGGTTCCGCCGGCCCAAGGTTGCGAGACGCGGATCCAGCAGGAGCTGTTGTTATCGTGCTTGCCTTCGCGATCCCACGGGAACTGGACTTTCACACGGGCATGCTTGTCCACGAAGAGTTCCTTCCCCTTCGGACCGACGACCGTGGCGGTCTGGACGCCGGTGATCAGCGGCTTCGGAATCGTGCGCTGTGGCCGGAATGGCAGATCATTCGGGATGCAGGAGAAGGTGTTCGTATAGTCGAACGTTTCCTTTCCGCCCGAGCGGTAGGCATTGCCTAGCTTCGCGCTGTGGGTCACGGAGGTGAGGACGTACTGGCCCTCGGCATTGAAGTGCCGGTCGAGCATGAAATGGTGCCCGGTGGTGAAGTGGCGGCAATTCGAGGTGCCGCGGATGGCGAGTCCGGCGACGGTCTCCGCCTGCATGCGGATTTCGGCGGTGCGGCGGTTGTCCTCGAATATCTTGCGGATCTCGGCGGGCGTGGGGCCGCCGTCGCGGTCCGTGCCGTCGAAGCGCTTCGCGTACTCGCCGGGGTAATCATAGATCTCGAGCTGCTCATTGTCCGCCACGGCGAGCTTCTGCGTGACCTTGCCCACCTTGACGCTGCCCAAGGTGGACTTCATCGCATGCAGGTTGTCACCGGGAAGCTCGAAGCTGTGATCCCACAGCGTGACCTTTCCGGAACGGACTTCCTGATGTTTCTGCCATTGGTGGATGTGGTTTCCCTCGCGATCTCCGCCATCCACATTATGCCACCGCGCTGTGTGCTCACCAAGGACAGGCACATGCGTCCTGGGCGAATTGCCGATGACGAGTTCGTGCGCGTCCTTCGTATGCCGGAAGAAGTAGAAGATCCCCTCCTCTTCCATGAGCCTGCTGACGAAGGCAAAATCCGTCTCGCGGTACTGGACGCAGTAGTCGCGCTTTTCAAAGTGCCCATCGATCTCATCGGCGACCTTGATGCCGTGGAGGACTTTTTTCAGGATCTCCGGCACGGTCATCTGCTGGAAGATGCGGGACTGCGAGCGCCGGGTGAGCAGCCAGAGGTGCGGTACCATTTCCGCCTGGTATTCGGTGAAATCATTGTCCCGATTCCCCTGCGAAAAACGGCTGCAGATGCCGCTGAAGTAACGATACTTGGCAGCACTGTCCGAGCCCTCATTCACAATGCGCACCGACACGAGCATGGGCTGGCCGAGGAGCTTTTCAAATTGCACGGGCATGCCATTCGTCGCGAGCAGGTCGAGGCGGAAGGTGAAGAGCTTGCTGACCTCCTCGGTGCCCTCAAATCCGACCAGCAGCAGTTTGTTTGCTCCAAGAGGTGTGGACACCATCATCGGGCGCCTGCTTTGAGTGTAGTCAGCCATGTCGTGTGGGAGATGCGCGGCATCGCTTTTCCGGCTGTTCTCCGGGAAAACCATTCTCGCGGACAAAGTGGACGCAGCAATTGGTTCACTGTGAATAGCAATCCCGAATTTCGTCTGGACGAAGCGCCTGGCGGGTATTGCCCTGAGTTTTTTCGGCGATCCCGGAGAACCCGCAAGGGGCTCACACAGAATCCCGTTGCCAAGCCGGTGAGCCGTGCTATTCCCCGCACCACATCTCACCCATCATGGCAAACATTCTCGACTCCAAACAAATCAAGGCCGCACTCAAGGATCTCCCCGAATGGGATCTCGAAAAAAACGCGATCGAGCGCACCTTTGAATTTGATGACTTTGCAGGGTCCATTGACTTCGTGAACGGCGTCGCGGAACTCGCGGAAGAGAACGACCATCACCCGGACATCGACATCCGCTACGCCAAGGTGCGCATCGTCCTCTCGACTCACAGCAAGGGCGGCCTCACCGAACTCGACTTCGAACTTGCCGAGCGCATCGGCAATCTCGTGGATGCCTAGCCCGGAGCCGGGCAGCACTTGGAAATCGGCCAGTGCGCTGATCGTCATCGCGTTCGCCGTCGCCATCTGCTGGTTCGTGGAAAAGCGCAGCGCGCCTCCGCCGCCTCCGCCGGTGGTGCTGCCGTACGATCCGCCGCAGCCGCCTGCGGCGAAATAACGCGCACGCCGCTCTTCCCTCGTGAACTGGCAGCAACTCCTCTCCGCAGACCGCCTCGGCCGCACGAAGCCCGGCTATCGCGAACCCGCGCGCTCCGACTTTCAGCGCGACAGCGACCGCATCATCTTCTCGTCCGCATTCCGCCGGTTGCAGGACAAGACGCAGGTCTTTCCGCTCGCGGAAAATGACTTCGCCCGCACGCGGCTCACGCACTCCCTCGAAGTCGCCAGCGTGGGCCGTTCGCTCGGCACGCGCATCGGCGCGGAGATCTGCAGACGGAATCCGAAGGACACGGAAGGGCTGCATGCATCGGACTTCGGCGCGATCGTCCACGCCGCCGCGCTCGGGCACGACCTTGGGAATCCGCCCTTCGGGCACAGCGGCGAGGATGCGATCCAGCATTGGTTCACGAGCGACAGCCTCCATGCCCGCGCCGCGCGCGACGGACTCAGCGAGACGGAAGTCGCAGACATCGAGCGCTACGAGGGCAACGCACAGGGCTTCCGCATCCTCACGCGCCTGCAGATGCCGGACAACCCGGGCGGCCTTCAGCTCACGAGCGCGACGCTCGGCGCGTTCACCAAATACCCGCACGCCTCACTCATAGGCGCGGTGCAGCACACTGGCGCGAGCCTGAAAAAATTTGGCTACTTCCAGAGCGAGCGCGAGCACTTCGCCGAAATCGCGCAGCACTGCGGCCTCATCCGGCGCGCGCCGGAATGCTGGGCGCGGCATCCGCTCGCCTTCCTCGTCGAGGCCGCGGACGACATCTGCTACCGGCTCGTGGATTTCGAGGACGGCGCGCGGCTCGGCCACCTGAGCTATGAGATCGTCCGCGATGCGTTCCTTTCGCTCATCCGCAAACACCCGCGCGATCTCGACGGCATGACATCGCGCAAAGCCGCGCTCGAAATGCTGCGCGCGATGGCCATCGGCGAATGCCTCTCGCAATGCACGAGTGCCTTCCTCGATCGCGAGGCCGACCTGCTCGCGGGGAAATTCGACACGCCGCTCACCGACGCAATCCCTGCCGCACCCGCGCTCGGTGTGATTCAGAAAATGAGCCGCGAGACCATCTACTCGACCAAGCGCGGCGTGGAGATCGAGATCGCCGGCTATGAGGTGCTCGGCGGACTGCTCGATGTCTTCATGAGCGCCGTGAACGACATCGCCGCGCACGGCGACAAAATCTCCAACCGCAGCAAAAAGCTCGCGAGCCAGCTCCCCACCGAGTGCGTGCAGGCTGCACAGGAAGCCGGGCCTTATCAGCGCCTCATGCGCATGCTCGATTTTGTCAGCGGCATGACGGACAGCTACGCTGTCGCACTTTACCGCCGGGTGAAAGGCATCGCTTTGCCCGGAACGTAACCGCGTCCCGCCAGATCAAACATCCATGCTCGAACACCTCGTCCAATTTCTCGAACGCCTGCAGCAAAGCATCCAGGACATGCACGGCCTCGGCATCTTCGCGTTCGCGGGCATCTTCGTCATCGCGCAGATGATCATGGTGCCCGTCGCGCCGGTCGGGATGGCGTTCGGACTTTTCTTTGGATTCACGCAAGGCTGGCTCGGCCTCATGCTCGGCTGCGCCATCGGGGCGAGCATCAATTTCCTCATCTCACGCCACCTCGCGCGCAAGGCGGTGACACGCTGGCTGGGCTCGAATGAAAAGTTCCGCATGATCGACAGCGCGGTCGCGCGCGAAGGCTGGAAGATCGTCGCACTGCTGCGCTTCGTGCCCGTGCCGTTCGGCCTCGCGAACTACTGCTACGGCCTCACGCCGGTGAAGTTCTGGCCGTATCTCGCGGCCACGTGCGTCGCGATCATTCCGCCGAACTGCCTCTTCGTCTGGATGGGCTCCACGTTTCACGGCAGCCTGTCATCGCTCGTGGGAAAAGGGCGCCCGCATCATCCCCTCGAATACGTGTTCCTCGGCGTGGGCGTCCTCGCGGCGATCCTCGCGCTCCGCTATGTCGCGAAGGTTGCCAAGGCGGCGGTGGCATCAGCCGAACCCGATTCGCCGTAGGCAACAAAGCAGCGAGATTGGCGTTCCCGTCCGGAGTTCCCGGTTTTCGAAAATAGCCCAGCACTTCAGTGCTGGGTTGCAGATCGGAAACGCGCACAAGTCCCGCAGGGACGGAAGAACCTATGCGTTCAGCGTATTCTTTCTTTCGTCCCTGCGGGACTCCTTTCCAATCTACACGGCAAACCCAGCACTGAAGTGCTGGGCTATTTTCAGTTGCTGCGATTTCGCTTCGCTCCCGCGCCTCACGGCTTTTCCAGCCAGATGATCACCGGGCGCTCGGATGCCTCGACGGCCATGTAGCCCTCGATCTCCTGCCGCACGTCCACCTTCTCCGCATCGCCCGCGACGAGCGGCATCCGCTCCGCGCGCACGACACGCAAGGGATCGTTGAACAGCCGTACCACCCGCGCCGCGCCCGTCGGCCGCCACACGACCCATGCGCGCTTCGCGGGCTGCGTTCCGTGCGTGAACTCGTACGCGTAGCACTCCTCGGCATCCTCGCGATCCACGCGCGCAAAACGGTATTCGCCCAGCGCGCGCTGGAGCCAGGCGAGCGCGTGGAAGGCGGGCTTCGGCTCGAAGTTCCGCGTGATGCCACTGCTGGCGTGGAGTTTCGCCTCATCGCTGTCGTTGAAAAAATAGAGATGCGCGCGGTCCACTCCGAGTCGTGCGAGCAGCAGGAAGGATCTCACCGACCACATCGCCTGCTGCTCCTCCGTGCTGCTCTGCCACCTGGCAAAATCGCCCGTCGCAGGCGGCGGCTTCGTCGAGGCATCGTAGCCGAATTCCGTCACCCACACCTCCTTCGTCGGCGCATGCCCGTCGCGCCATTTCAGGACGTGCCCCACGTTCTCCACGAACTTCGTCGCCGGGTCTTCCGGGTAGCTGCGCCGCCACGTCGGCCACGGCTCCGCTTCCGCGTAGCAATGCACATTCACGATGTCCCACAGCCCGTCGAATCCCGTGAGACAGTCCACGCTCTTCGAATAGCGCCCGCTCGGCCCGAGATTCGCCGCGCAAGTCGCGATGCGCAGCGCCGGATCGCCTGCGCGGACTCCGCGGGCCATCGCCTCGAAGAGCGTGCGATACGTGGCGTCATCGTATTTGCCCGGTTCATTGCCGATCTCCACGGCTTCGAGCACCGGCTCCTTTGCGGAAGGGCCAAAGGCCTTCGCAAAGGCGAGCCCGTACGCATGCGCATCATGGCCGATGTCCTTCCACGCGGCAGGCGCGATGTCGTCAAACATCAGCGACGCATGCGTGCGGTATCCCGCCTTCCGCCAGCTCCCGTAGAGCTGCGCCCAGTTCACGCGGTTCGCGGCGAGCGGAAACGTGGTCGCCTGCGACGTGTCCTCGCCGAAGTCCCATTTCATCGGGTGATAATTCCGCAGCACCCGCGTGGCCGGCGCATACAGCTCCGGCTTGAACTGCACCGTATGCACATTCAGCCCGATGAAATCCTTCATCAGCGGACGCGGCTTCACCTCCTCCGCGCCCATCCCTTCGCCTGCCATCAGGATCAGCAGCGGGAGGAGCAATGGGGCGCGCATGGGTGCAATCTAGGATCGCGCCTCGCCCGCCGACAAGCGGCGTTCGCCAAAGTAGTCCCACTCTTCAGCGTGCAAAGGCTCCCGGCCCGGACCGTGCGCACGGATGCAGGATTCGCCCGCAAGCTGCCCCTGCACGGCATGGCACGCTGAAGCGTGAGACTACTTTACCGCCGCAGCGCATTGATGAGCTCGTCGAGCTTGTCCGCGATCGGCTGGACTTGGAAAAGTTCCGTCGGGTTGGTGGTGATGGTGAGACTGAGGCTCGCCACGCCGTTGCTGTTGTTGCTGGCCCCGGCGATGGCGGCGGCGAGCTCGGATTGCAGGCTGGCGATCTGCGCGGCCTGGGCGTCGATCTTGTCATTGAGCGCATTGAGCTGCGCGCGCATCTCCGCCGAGGAATCCGGCGAGCCAAAGGCGGGCTTGGTGGGGTCGAAAGGCATGGCTTTAAGAATGAAGACTGTACGATGAAGACTGAAGTGGCGGAGGCCGTGTGGAGCTGGACTTCATCCTTCGGCCTTCAGCCTTCAGCCTTCAGCCTTCCTCACCCGGCAGGCTTTGCTCGCGCTTCTTCGCCGGGCAGCGGCGGATGCGTTTGCGGCCCAAGAGCACAAGCACACCTCCGCTCAACGTCGCCCAGCTCGCAGGCTCGGGGATCGGTTGAATGGTAAAACGAGTCCCGGTCCCGTATCCGCCAAGGCCGGTCGCTCCTGACACCGACGAAGTGTCGGAAGTCGTCGCGTGCTCGAACCCAATGTCTCCGGTGTAAGTATTTCCAATTGTCAGCGTGTTGGCAGGGATGAAATAGGAAGTCAGATTGCCGGTCTGGTTAATGTTCACGCTGGGACCAGCCAGACCGAACATGACGAAATCATTTCCGGCCAGTTGGGTAAAGCTGTTCCAAGATAGTGTATTATTCACCGATGGATCCAACTGCAACACTCCGCCAGACCAGGTCGTATTCGTAAGTTTTGGAATGTCGGTCGGGAATGTGTAGCTCGCGGGATTCAAAGTCAGATTCACGTCTTTCGTTCCGAACGCCGGCGAGACCATGTGCATGGTGTACGTGCCATCGAGGTAAGCGGTGTCGAGGGCGATGCGGGTGAGGAAATTGATCTTGTTCTCATAATTCCCGTTGCCAGCGTTATACGTGAGCGTCAGAGGACTGGTGCCTGTTCCTCCGGCCGGCGCCGTTGCTGTCGGGTTGCTGGACAGATCGGTTTGCGCAGCCACAGTGACCTGCGTATTCAGTCTGAACGGCCGCGTCGGATCCAGCGTAGGCGCAGCCGTGCTCGTCTGGTTGAGCCGTTCTTCCTTGGCAACGACGTATTGGACCACCGCGGAAAAAGCGGTGTTGGCCATGCCCCCGAACAACATGGCTATTGTGAGCAGTGGCGTGAACAGTCCGGGGAAAAGCGAACCTGGATGTGATATGGTATTAGTTTTCATGATTTGGTTCTTGGAGTCAGTTGGCTGACCACGGCGTGGTGTGTTAGGAATCGTGCCGGGCCTACGCCCCAGCGCAATCATGAAAATTGAATGCTTTTGCGCAGGGCTTCGGCTACACCCCCGTGAGCGTCCACTGCTGCCAGTCGCTCCAGGTGCCGGTGTCGTTGCCTTTGAGGATGTACATGAGGCGGACCTTGATGATGGCGCTGGTGCCCGCGGGCGGGAGCCAGTTCAGCGTGTAGTTCGGGCGCAGGTCAATGTCGTTCTGCATGCCGGCGGCGCCGAGGTCGGACTGCAGCTTCACACCGTCGAACGCCGCGCCACTGCCTGCTCGACTTTCAGTAAAAGGTGACCCGCGTGTATTAGGAACGCGGAACACGAGGGCGCACCGGGCGCACGCTGCGCCATGAACAACCAACCTGGAACTGGAAGAGCCACGGTCATCGGCGCGGATGGAAATGAACCCTCAACCATTTGGCAAGCGGAGATTTCCGCCTGGGCTGTGAACACGAAAAGGGGCGGACTTTCGCCCGCCCCGTCTCCAATGTTTTCCGCGAAGGCTACGCCTCGACTTCCACGCCCATCTGGCGCGCGGTGCCGGCGATGATCTTCATCGCGGCGGCGGTGTTGCGGGCGTTCAGGTCGGGCATCTTGCGCTTGGCGATTTCCTCG
>JAYWEO010000018.1:0-4893 GCA_043779225.1 Prosthecobacter sp. | reverse complement strand
CTCGTCGAGGGCCGCGAAGTGCCGTGGTCGCTGCTCGTGAAGGACATGCCGAAGAGCAAGCACAAGGACATTGATTTCATCGTGGACCAGCTCGACTGGGACAAGAATGTGGACCCGAAATTCAAGGACCACCATTACCTCGAGCCCGTGCCCGTCGCCGACACGCGCAAGGAAGGCTACGTGGACCGCTGGATCGTCTATGGCAAGGTGGATGGCGAGCAGCTCTTCACCGCGAAGGAACTGACGGTGAATCCCGGCGTGACCGCGTTCGTGAAAGACAACGGCGCGTATGGACTCATCTGCGTGCAGGGCAGCGGACGGATCAACAGCGAGCCGCTGCGATCGCCGAAGCTGATCCGCTTCACCGAGCTGACCGAGGACGAATACTTCGTGACCGAGGACGGCGCGAAGGCCGGCGTGAGCTTCACGAACACGAGCGAAACCGAGCCGATGGTCGTGCTGCGCTACTTCGGCCCCGAGGTGAATCCCGATGCGCCGAAGATGGGCGCGTATCGCAAGAACAAGTTCAACTGACACTTTCCCGCAGAAACCAAACACCAAACCAACACACATCCATGAAAACAATGCGCGCATTCATCACGGCCATCGCGGTGGCCTTCATCTCCATCACACCGCTCCGGGCCGATGAGGCGCTGGACGGTTTCAAAAAAGAAATGACGGGCCTCGAGGCCTACGTGAAAGAACAGGAAGCCGGACTCAAGACGAACCCGATGGCGGGCATCGCGATGATCCGCGGCATCGTCGGCAAGCTCAAGACCATCAAGACCGACGGCCTGCCCGCCGATCTGAAGACCGGCTATATGGAATTCGTCATCGCGATCTCGAAGATGGGCGACATGTTCCAAGGCTGGCCGGAGAAAGCCGAGGAGATGCAGGCCTTCATCGTGAAGAAGATCGGCGAGGATCCGAAGTATATGGATTCCTTCGGCGCAAAGATGGCCGCGCTCGAAAAGGAGATGCAGCCCGCCGTGACGAAGCTTGACGAACTCGGCAAGAAGTACGGCCTGGACATGTCGAAAATCGCTCCGGGCAAGTAGGACGTCCCGTTCCTTTCAGACAGGCCGCCGCTCCGCGTCATGCGGGCCGGCGGCTTTTCTTTTGCACGCGCATGGCACAGCCGTCATGCGGGAAAGCTTGCCAGCGATGTGCGGCATGCGTAGGTGCATCCACTTTCCATGGCTGCCCCGCGCCAACATCTGTCTGGGTTCCGACGTGCGATCGGTTTCGCCGTGATCCTGCATTTGCTCGCAGTGCTGTGGATGGTCGCATCCCCTGCCCTGCACTCGGCGGTGCATCAGGATGCCTCGGAGCCTGAGCATGCCTGCAGTGTCACCGCGTTCGAGGCCGGGAGCTTCGGCACGCCGGTTCTGGCCGCGGTGTTCTCCGCGAAGGTGGTGCAGCCGATCATCGAACGCATCGAGCCAGCCAGCGTTTCGCTTGGGGAAATTTTCCTGGTTCTCGGGGTATTGGAGCACGCGCCTCCGGCGACGGTCTGAAGTCTCAGCCGTTTTCGTCGTAGTGCGAATCGTCCATCGGACGATCCGCCGTGTCTTCACTTCCAACCCCAATTCCACATTGAAAAAACAGATCATGCTGCTCGCAGCGTGCGCCATCTCCGGTCGCGCGCTCGGGCAGGAACCTTCCGTCCAGCAACAGCTCAACGCGCTTCAGCAGATGATGCGCGAAATGCAGGTGCGCCATCAGCAGGAGATGGATGCGCTGAAAAAGGAAATCGCGGACCAACACGCGACCATCGAGACCCTGCAGAAAAATCCCGCGCCTCCTGCACAGACTGCACCGCCACCGGCGGCAGCATCGCCTCCATCGCCCACATTGCCCGCAGGCAAGGCTCCGCCCGCCGAAACGCCGCTCATCCCGACCACTGATGACAGCGTCGTCGTTCCAAGCACACCTCTCGCACCGGCTGCACCCGCCGGTCCCGGCACCGCGACCGCGATTCCGACGACGGACAATTCCGTCCTTTCACTCGGCAATCTCGGCACCGGCCCGATCACGCTCGCTGGCGGCGGCAAGAGTTACCTGAACATCTCGTTCGACGCCGTGCTCGCCGGTGCCGCATCCACGGCACACGACCTCAGCTCAATCGAGGTCGGCGATCATGATCCGCAAAAGCGCGGCTTCAACGCGCGCAACATCGAGCTCGCATTTGACGGCGCGGTGGACCCGTACTTCGAGGGCTTCGCAAACATCGTCTTCAAGCTCGACTCGCAGAACCAGACATCGGTCGAGGTCGAGGAGGCATTCGGTCAGACGACCTGCCTGCCGCTCGGATTGCAGGTGAAAGCCGGACAATTCTTCGCAGCCTTTGGGCGCAACAATCCGCAGCATCCGCATGTGTGGGACTTCGCGGATGCACCGCTCGTCAACGGCCGGCTACTCGGAGCGGACGGACTGCGCGGCGCGGGCGCGCAGATCGCGTGGGTGCTGCCGACAAAATGGTACACGCAGGTCATGCTCGCCGTGCAGAATGGAGAGGGCGGCACCGCGTCGTCGTTTCGCAACACGGGCGAGACCGGAACGCAATTCGGACGTCAGACGATTGACCGGCAGTTGAACAGCGTCAGCGATTTCGCGTTCATCCCGCGGCTGGAAATGTCCTTCGACCTCAGCCCCACACGCACACTGCTCGTCGGCACCTCCGCCGCTTTCGGCCCGAACGACACCGGCCCAAGTGCACGCACGCAGATCTACGGCGTGGATGCATTCTACAAATGGAAGCCTGCGAAATCCGAAGGCGGATGGCCCTACGTGAAATGGCAGACCGAGGCGATGCTGCGCCGCGCAAATGCGGGGCTCGGGCTCAACGATTCCTTCGCCGTGCGCGAGACGCTCACCGACTGGGGCGTGTATTCGCAGGTCGTGTGGGGCTTCTCGAAAGGATGGGCTGCGGGGCTGCGCGGCGACTACCTGCACATGCAGGACTCGCCATTCACGAACGACGCAAACCGGCAGTCGCGCTGGCGCGCGTCCGCGAACGTAACGTGGTATCCGTCGGAGTTCTCGAAGCTCCGGCTGCAATACAACCACGACTTTCTCGAAGCCTCGCACTTTCTCCAGTCGCGCGAGGAGGACTCGCTGTTCCTCCAGTTCGAATTCGCGCTCGGGGCACACGGCGCGCACAAATTCTAAATCCAAAATCCACCCATGAAAAAACTCACGCTCATTGCAGCCGCATTCGTCGCGCTGCTCACCGCCGCTCAGGCGAAACTCAACGTCGTCGCGACACTGCCGGACTACGGCGCGGTGGCGCGCGACATCGGCGGGGACAAGGTGGAAGTCACCGTGCTCGGGAAGCCCACCGAGGATCCGCACTTCGTGGATGCGCGCCCGAGCTTCATCGTGAAACTGCGCAGCGCCGACGTGCTCATCGAGGGCGGCGCGGAACTCGAAATAGGCTGGCTGCCGCCGCTGCTGCAAAATGCACGCAACCCGAAACTCGAAACCGGCAAGCCCGGCCGCGTCGTCGCGTCGCAGGGCATCCGCATGATGAACATCCCCACGACGCTCACGCGCGCTGCGGGCGATGTGCACGCGCTCGGCAATCCTCACTTCATGATGGACCCGATCATCGTGAAGGCCGTCGCGAAGCACGTCGCCGAAGCCTTCGCTGCCGCGGACTCCGCGAACGCCGCCGAATACACCGCGAACTACGCGAAGTTCGAGCAGACCGTGAATGCGAAGCTTCAAGTGTGGGGCCTCGCGCTGCTTCCGTTCAAGGGCCGGCAGTTCGTCGCCTACCACGACTCGTGGCCGTATTTCGCGCACCGCTTCGGACTCGTGTCGGAGATCTTTCTGGAGCCGAAACCCGGCATCCCACCGTCGCCCTCGCATCTCGCTAAAGTGATCGGAGACATCAAGACGACGCGCGCGAAGGCGATTCTGGTCGAACCGTTTCACAACCGCAAAATCGCGGAGAAGGTCGCGAGCAGCACCGGCGCGCACATTGCCGATGTTGCGCAATTTCCCGGCGCGCTGCCGGGCACGGACAGCTACGTGGCATTCATGGACACCATCATCGCGCGGGTCGCAGCCGCGCTGAAGGAGTAGCTATGTGGGAAGTGATGCTCTGGCCCCTCGTGGCGTGTGTGATCCTGCCGCCGCTGCTCGTGTACCTCGGCCTGCACGTCGTGCAGCGCGGGATCATTTTCATTGATATCGCGATGGCACAGATGGCTTCGCTCGGATTCTGCGTGGGCACGATCTATGGCCTGGAATTGGAAGACCCCCGCAATCTTGCGATCGCACTCGGCTTCACGATCGTCGCGGCTGCGCTGTTTTCATTCACGAACAAGAGCGAGAGCGAGGTGCCGCAGGAGGCGATCATCGGCATCGCCTACGTCGTGGCTGCGGCGACCGCAGTGCTCGTGCTCAGCCAGTCCGCGCACGGCGACGAGGAGATCAAGAACATGCTCGTCGGGAACATCCTGCTCGTGACGAAGGAAGAGATCGCGAAGGCCGCGGGCCTGTTTGCATTCGTCGGCCTTGTGCACGGCGTGTTTCGCAGGCAGTTGCTCCGCGCCTCATACCATCGCGCAGACGCACGCGCACAGGGAATGCGCATGCGCGCGTGGGATTTCCTTTTCTACGCGCTGTTTGGCCTCGTGGTGACCAGCTTTGTGCGCATCGCTGGCGTGCTGCTCGTCTTCAGCTACCTCATCGTGCCCGCGGTCTGCGCCGTGCTGTTTGCGCGAGGCATCGCCATGCGGATTTTCATCGGCTGCCTCGTCGCGCTGCTCGGCGGTGTCGGCGGGCTGATCTGGAGCTTCAAGAAGGATCTGCCGACAGGCGCAGCCATCGTGTGCATGCTCGGTGCGCTGCTTGTCACCTCGGCACTCATGGCTCCGCTCGTCC
>JAYWEO010000017.1:0-4946 GCA_043779225.1 Prosthecobacter sp. | reverse complement strand
GATCTCGGGCCGCGTTGCGTTTGCCGCGCTGTGCATTGTCACCGCGCTGTTCTCGGTGGTCGGCGATTTGTTTGAAAGCCTGTTCAAGCGCCAGCGCGGTGTCAAGGACAGCGGCACGCTGATACCCGGCCACGGCGGCGTGCTCGATCGCATCGATTCGATCTGCTTCGCCGCGCCAGTCTTCTTCCACCTCGTGCGCTGGATCTGGACTTAGAAAATCCAGCCATGACGGGCTGACCATTTCATCACCATAGCAATCATGTCGCCCACATCTCCGTCGCAAGAAGCAGCCTCCACCGGCACCCGCGCCACCTTCACCGCCGCCGACGGCGAGACGCTGCAATACAAAATCTGGGCACCCGCCGGCGGCTTCAAGCGTGCGATGGTCCTGCTGCATCGCGGCCACGAGCACGCGGATCGCTGGGACTCCGTGGTGCCGCACCTCGCACTGCCGGACACGGCGATCTTCGCATGGGAAGCGCGCGGTCACGGGCAGTCGCCGGGAAAACGCGGACATGCGCCCGGCTTCATGGCCTATGTGCGGGATTTGGAAACGTTCGCGGATCACATCACTGCGACCCACGGCGTGCCGCGCGAACGGATGTCCGTCGTCGCGCACAGCGTCGGCGCAGTGGTAGCCGCAGTGTGGGCGCACGACTACGCGCCACCGCTCGCCGCCCTCGTGCTCGCGACGCCTGCGTTTGAAGTAAAGCTCTACGTCCCCGGTGCGCTCGCGGGCACGCGGCTGCTGCTGAAGCTGAAGCCCGACGCCACCATCAAGAGCTACGTGAACGGCTCGTGGCTCACGCGCGACGCGGCGGAGCAGCGCGCTTACGATGCGGACAAATCCATCTCCAAGGACATCTCCGCACACATCCTCGTCGAACTTTTCGACTCCGCGCAGCGCGTGATCGCCGACGCCGCAGTGATGACGCAGCCGCTGCTCCTCTTCTCTGCCGGTGACGACAGCGTGGTGAAGAATACCGCGCACGAGCGCTTTTTCTTCCGCAGCGGCGCGACGGTGAAAGAGCACACCGCGCTCCCACTTGCGCGCCACGCAGTCTTTCACGATCTCTGCCGCGAGGAAGTCTGCGAGGGCATCCGCAAATTTGTGCAGGCGCAGCCGGATGGCGTCCCCGCATCATCGCACGGCGACGAACGCGGGCCGACGAAATACGAATACGACACGCTGCGTCAGCCGCTCCCCGCGCTCTCGCTGAAAGGCCTGTCATTCGCCGTGCAGCGCCTCTCGATGCGGACGATGGGTCAGTTGAGCGAAGGCATCAAAGTCGGCCTCCGCACCGGATTCGATTCCGGCGAATCGCTCGACTACGTCTATCGCAACGAAGCGCGCGGCTTCCCCGTATTCGGCCAGATGATCGATCGCGGCTACCTCGATGCGATCGGCTGGCGCGGCATCCGCCAGCGCCGCGAACTCCTGCGCACCGCGCTCCAACTCGCCGCAGCCGCAGTGCGCAAGGACGCCCTGCCGCTGCAAGTCGCCGACATCGCAGGCGGCGCAGGCCGCTACCTGCTCGACCTGCTCGGCTCGCCCGAAGGCGCGGGCTTTTCCGCCACATGCCGCGACCGCAGCGAGAGCGCGCTCGCGTGCGGACGCGCGTCCGCCGAATCGCTCAGCCTCAACGCACGCATCACGCACGAAAAGGGCGACGCCTTTGATCCCACGTCCATCGCCACCATCGCGCCGCAGCCGGGCATCGCGGTCGTCTCCGGGCTCTACGAACTTTTCCCCGCGAACGACCCGCTGCGCCGCTCGCTCGGCGCGCTCCACACGCTGCTCCCACCGAAAGGCTGGCTGCTCTACACCTGCCAGCCGTGGCATCCGCAGGTGGAAATGATCGCGCGCGTCCTCTCGAACCGCGACGGCGAACCGTGGATCATGCGCCGTCGCGCGCAGGGCGAGATGGATTCGCTCGTGCGCGAGGCCGGCTTCACAAAGGCCGCGCAGTGGACCGACGACTTCGGCATCTTCACCGTCGCCGCCGCGCGCAAACTGTGAGCGCCGCGCGCGAAGCTGCCCCCGCCGAGCGCGGATTGCGCTGGCGCGGCCTCGCGTGGCTCGCGCTCTGCGGCCCGTGGTTCTTCATCGCGTACGGATTTGCGAACTGGTTCACGTCGCGCAGCACGGATGTGGGCACATGGTATTGGGAATGGGAAAAGCACGTGCCTTTCGTCCCCGAACTCGTTGTGCCGTATTGGTCGCTGGACCTACTTTTCGTCGGCGCATTTTTCCTCCCACGCACACGCTCCGAACTCCGTCTGCTCGGCACGCGCATCTTCACGCTCATCACGCTCTCGTGCGTCTGCTTTTTGATCTGGCCGCTGAAATTCGATCTCCCCCGCCCGTTCCCGACCGGCTGGACCGCGCCGCTCTTCCGCGCGCTCTACGCCAACGATCTGCCCTTCAATCTTGCGCCCTCGCTGCACATCGGCCTGCGCTGCCTTTTCTGGATCAGCTACGGACGCCACCTGCGCGGCTGGCCGCGGACGGCGATGCGCTGGTGGTTCATCACGATCGGCGCATCCACCCTGCTCGTGTGGCAGCATCATCTCATGGATGTCGTCACCGGCTTCCTCATGGCCTACGCCATCGTCGCGCTGCTGCCAGATTGCGCTGCGCAGCCCGGCCCTCGCTGGGTTGGAAAAACGAGCGCATCATCGCGACACCTCGCACTGCGCTACGGCACGGGCGCGCTCGTCTGCATGCTGCTCGCGCTCCCCGGCGGCTCATGGCTGTGGTTTGGCTGGCCCGCCATTGCCCTCGCACTCACCGCACTCGCCTACGCCACGGCGAATCCGCGCTGGCTGCAAAAATGTTCCGGCACTCCGACACCCGCCGCCGAGTGGATTCTGCTGCCGGTGACACTGATCGCGCGCGTGTGGCAGATGCGCTGGCTTCGCACTCAACCAGCCTCGCATGAGATCGCCCCCGGCGTGTTTTTCGGACGCCAGCTCACCGACTCGGAAGCAGGCGCATTCCTCACCGCGCATCCAAATCTCGCCGTGATCGATCTCACCGCGGAGAGCAAAGAAGCCACGCCGTTCCGCGAGGACGCGGACTATTTTTCCCTGCCGGTGCTCGACCTGACCGAGCCGGATGCAGAAACGCGTGCGAAGGCATGCGACATCATCCGCGACCATCTCACGCATGGGCCCGTGTTCATTCACTGCCTCCTCGGCCTTGGTCGCAGTGCCCACATCGCCGCGGCATGGCTGCTCACCAGCGGACGATGCAAAGATGAGGATGAGGCAGTGGCCGCAATTCGCGCGCTCGTTCCATCCGTGGTTTTGGACGCAGCATCCCTGCGCCCCACACACGACTGAACGCTCCAACGCTGCAATGAGCATCACAAAAAACTGCTCGCCAAAAACCGGCGCTGCTGAATCCCATGCCGCGTGCTCAGCGTCTCCCCTGCCATCATTCCACCGCTCGATCCGGGCGTCATTCCAGCCGTGCTTTGGAACCGTGAATTCCGCCGTCTTTGCACTGCCGCATCTGATCCCCTAGCCATCGCGCTCGAACGCCCCGACGGCACCGTATCTCGCTTTGACACACGCATCCTGCCGCACACGGGCACGAACTGCGCGCTGAACTTTCGCTCCATCGAGCGGCTCGTGAAGATGCTGCTCTGGTCGCGTGGCGGGCAACGGATTTTCATCGGCGGAAATGAGGGCATCGCCGCGATGCTGCGCGGCATCTATGCGCCGGACGGTGAGCGGAAATTCGACTGCGAATTTGTCGGCTCGAAATCGTATGGCCGTCCGCTCGAAATCATCGCGCATGAAATCGCAGACGTGCCCGCAGAAAAGGAAGGCAGCATCGCCCTCGGACGGCATCTCGATGGCTGCCGCATCGGCTTCGATCTCGGCGGTTCGGATCGCAAATGCGCCGCGGTCATTGATGGCAAGGTCGTCTTCTCCGAGGAGATCGCGTGGGACCCGTATTTCCAGAACGACCCGCAGTATCACTACGACGGCATCAACGACACGCTGAAGCGCGCCGCCGCCCACCTGCCGCGCGTGGATGCCATCGGCGGCAGCGCGGCCGGCGTGTACGTGGGCAACGAAGTGCGCGCGGGCTCGCTCTTCCGCGGCGTGCCGCAGGATGCTTTTGAAAAGCGCATCAGGCGCATCTTCTTCGATCTGCAACGCGAGTGGGGCGGCGTGCCGTTTGAAGTCGCGAACGATGGCGAGGTCACGGCGCTCGCGGCCTCGATGAGCTTCGGCGAAAATCGCGTGCTCGGCATCAGCATGGGCACGAGCGTCGCCGCTGGCTACGTGACTGCGACCGGTGCCATCACGCCGTGGCTGAACGAACTCGCCTTTGCACCCGTGGATTACCGCGAAGATGCGCCCGCGGATGAATGGAGCGGCGACCGCGGTTGCGCAGTGCAATATTTCTGCCAGCAAGGCGTCGCGCGACTCGCGCCGCTCGCGGGCCTCACGTTTCCGCAGGAGATGAAATTTCCCGAACAACTCGTCGAGATTCAGGAGCTCATGGCCGCAGGCGACGAACGCGCGCGGCGCATCTACGAGACGATCGGCATCTGCTTCGGCTACGCCGTCGCGCACTACGCGGAATTTTACGACATCGGTACGCTGCTCATCCTGGGCCGCGTGACGAGCGGTGAAGGCGGCAACCTGCTCCTCGCAAAGGCGGGCGAAGTGCTGCGCGTGGAATTTCCTGCGCTCGCCGAACGCATCAAACTCCGCACGCCGGATGAGAAGGACAAGCGCCACGGCCAGGCCGTCGCCGCCGCAAGCTTGCCCGCGCTGTGGAAGTGATCACGGAATCGCGATCGTTCCGCGGTCGCGTTCGTGCCGGATGAACTGCTCCGGCGTCATGATCTCCAAATGGTAAAACTGATGGCCAATCGCCCGCACGAAATCGCCCAGGTCGAGCGTGAGCAATACGTCCGCATGGC
>JAYWEO010000016.1:0-9297 GCA_043779225.1 Prosthecobacter sp. | reverse complement strand
TCCAGGGGAGCAGATGTCTGCGATTCTCGGCACCCTGAATGCGCGGTATCGCGCGGAGATTCCCGAGGCGTTCACCGGCGCATTCCCGCCGCCGCCGGTCGCGGGCGTGGGCAATGCGGGTGGCTATCGCCTTTACATCCAGGATCGCGGGGCCGCCGGACTGGAGCAGCTCCAGGCGCAGGCCTTCGGACTCATGATGAAAGCGAATGCCACGCCGAGCCTCGCGGGGAATATCACGACCTTCCGGGCCAATGTGCCGCAGCTCTGGCTTGATGTGGATCGCGTGAAGGCGAAGACAATGAATGTGCCGCTGAGCAATATTTTCGGCACCCTCCAAACGTATCTCGGGTCATCGTATGTGAACGATCTCACGCTTTTCGGACGCACCTACCGCGTGACGGCGCAGGCCGATGCGAAGTTCCGGCTGAACCCGGAATCCATCCGCATGCTCAAGACGCGGAACATGGCCGGCGGCATGGTCCCGCTCGGCTCCGTCACGACGGTGCAGCAGGTGAGCGGTGCAGACAAGGTGGTGCATTACAACATGTGGCCCGCGGCGGATCTGAATGGATCGCCCGCACCCGGCTTCAGCACCGGGCAGGCGATGGAGACCGTCGAGAAGATGGCGAAAGAGATGCTGCCCACGAGCTTCACCACCGAGTGGACCGAGATGGCCCTGCAGCAAAAGCTCGCGGGCAACAGCGCGCTCTACATTTTCCCGCTGTGCGTGCTCATGGTCTTCCTCGTGCTCGCCGCGCTGTATGAAAGCTGGGCGCTGCCGCTGGCGATCATCCTCATCGTGCCGATGTGCCTGCTCAGCGCCATCGGTGGCGTGTGGCTGCGCGACATGGACAACAACATCTTCACGCAGATCGGCTTCGTCGTGCTCGTCGGCCTCGCTTGCAAGAATGCGATCCTCATCGTGGAGTTTGCGAAGCAGATCCAGGAGCGCGACGGCGTGGATCGCTTCACCGCTGCCGTCGAGGCGTGCAAGCTCCGCCTGCGCCCGATTCTCATGACGAGCTTCGCCTTCATCCTCGGCGTGCTGCCGCTGGTGATCAGCCAAGGTGCCGGTGCGGAGATGCGGCAGGCGCTCGGCACCGCGGTATTCTTCGGGATGCTCGGCGTCACCATCTTCGGCCTTTTTCTCACGCCGGTTTTTTACGTGGTCATCATGCGATTCAGCGAGCGTCGCCGTCTTGCGAGTGTGGCGGCAGACGCGCCGCCGCCGGTCGCGCCAGCGCAGCCTGTGGGATGAAAGGTGCCGCCTTGTTCCTCGTGCGCGTGGTGTGTGCAGCCCTCTGCACTGGGAGTGCGATGCTGCTCGCCCAATTTGCACCTGAGGACGAGGTGCGGCTGCGCCGCGATGAGCCTTTGCATTTCAAGGATGCGGTGTTTCGCCATGGGAAGACGGGCGAGGTTTTCAAAGTCGTCAAATACGATCCGGCGAAAGGGCAGGTCTTCCTCCTGGCGAACGGCAGTGATGGAAAGCCGTTCGCGCTGCGGTGCGCGGACTCGGCGCTGGAGCCTGCGCCGAAAGATTCCTGGGCGCTCGTGCGCGAGGGACTGAACGCGATGCAGCAGGGTGAGCTGGAGTATGCGCGCACGCGCTTTGTGCGGGCCTCGACCGGCGCACAGGTGGACGACACCGCAGTGAAGCTGGCGCTGCACTGCGAGACGCTGCGCAAGTCCGCCATGGAGGTGATCGCCATGCGCGAGACGCAAAGGAAAGCGCTGGCCGAAGTGGCGAGGCTCACGCGCAATGCGCAGGTCGCCGACCACCCGAGACTGGTTCCCGGCGACAATTCCAATCAGCTCCGCGCGGAGGAGATCCGCAGGCAGGCGGCGGCGTTGCGTGAGAAGGCGGAGAGCGGAGTGACGGGCGCGGTGGATGCCTTGGCGAATGCCATCGGCTCGGCACGGGCGCATGCGAAGTCCCTCATCGAATCGGGATCGCTGTCAGTCGGCCTGGCGATGTGGGACGCGGTCGCGTCCTTTTCACGGAAGCAACTGCCGCCGGATCGTCAGATGCCGGAAGCCGAGCTGCCGGGCCGTGCGGACATCATCCGGCGCATCAACATTGCCAGCGATGCGCTCGCACGCGCGCGGGTGAATTTCGATGCGAAGAAGCTTCTCGGCGCACTCGGCGCACTCGAGAACGGCCTGCAATCGGAGCCGGGGAGGGGCGACCTGAAGCAGTTTCGGGCAGTCGTGGAATCTGCGATCGAACGGGCCCGCGCGCGGGTGCAGACGGCCCGTTCGCTGGCGGATCAGCAGCGGCACGACGAGGCGCTCATGGAACTGGCGAAAGCCGAGGCCATCTGTGCCGATGATACGGAGGCGATGGCACTGGCAAAGGAACTCCGCGCTGTGCCGCAGAAGTAGCGGCACAGCGCGAACGTAGCGTAGCTCTCCGGAGCTGCGTCCGTGTGTCGCCGTTTTTTTGGCCTGTGTGTTCGCGCAGCTCTGGAGAGCTACGCTACGCTATGGCAGCGGCGTGCCGCGCGCGGCGGTGAGCAGCGAGTACCACTCGCCGCGCGACAGCTCGATGGCGTCCGCGCGTGCGGCCTCGCGGATGCGTTCAGGATTTACGGAGCCGATGATCGGCTGCATACGCGATGGGTGTTTCAGCAGCCACGCGATCGCGATGGCCGCGGGCGTTGCGCTTTTCTCGGCTGCGATTTTTGCGAGGAGCGATTGGAGTTTCTCCGTGCAAGCGTCCTTGGGCGCATCGAGCAGAGCGCCTTTTGCAAGCGGGCTCCACGCCATCGGCGTGATGCGCTCGGCGAGGCATTGATCCAGCGTGCCGTCGTCGAGCGTGAACAGCGTGGCGAGGCTCACCTCGACCTGGTTCACGATGAGCGGCATCGCACAGTGCTTTTGCAGCGCCGCGAGTTGCGACGGGCGGAAATTGCTCACGCCAAACTCGCGCACTTTTCCCTGCGCGCGCAGCTGGGCAAAGGTGCCGCCGATCTCGGCCGGGTCGCCGAGGAAATCGGGGCGGTGGATCATGAACAGATCCACGGAGTCCGTGCCGAGGCGCTTCAGCGAGCCTTCGACGGATGCGATGAGGTACGCCGCCGACGAATCGTAGCAGTGCGTGCGCCCATCCCACGGCGGGCAGATGCCGCACTTCGTCGCGAGCACGATGCGTTCGCGCATGCCGGGCGTGTCGCGCATCGCCTTGCCAAAGATGCGCTCGCACTCACCGCGGCCATAGATGTCCGCATTGTCGAAGAGCGTATAGCCTGCCTCATAGGCTGCGCGCACGGCGGCGATGCCGACGGCATCCTCGTGTCGCGGCCCGCCCTCACTGCCGGCGAGACGCCAGCAGCCGTAGGCGAGGCGTGAGCAGGTGAGGGGACTGGTGCCGAGTGTGATGTTTTGCATGGTGCGGAGTTTATCCCGCGTCGCGCGGGCGGGAAGCGATCTTCACTCGGGAAAAAATTCCAACGATGCTCGCACACGCAAGGATCGGCGGTTTTCAACCGCCGCTCGGGCACGCGCGGTCAGGCTGTGACCCGTACGTTGGGAAATTGCCGCGGACATCCTCGGCGGTTGAAAACCGCCGGCCCTTGTTTTCGGAAAGCCGCCCGAGTTTAGAACGGCACGTCGTCCGCCTGAACGTCGAGATCGGGATCGGCGGGCGGGCGGGGTGGGGACGCAGGCGGACGGCGCTGCGGCGGAGCGCTGCTGCGGGCTGGTGCGGAATGCGAGGAGCCGCCGCCTTCGCCACCTCCCTCGCCACCGCCGCCGCCGCCTTCGCGGCTGCCGAGGAATTCAAAGCTCTCCACGACAACGCGCAGCTTGCTCATTTTTTTCCCGGTCGTCTTATCGTCCCACGAATCGAGCTTCAGCCGGCCGTCTATGAAGATCGGTTTCCCTTTCTTAAAATACTCGCCGATGACTTCCGCCGTGCGGCCCCACGCTTCGAGGTCAATGAAGGTGACCTCCTCGCGCTTCTCGCCGCCTTCCGGCGTGAACACGCGGTTGATGGCGATGCCAAA
The DNA here is from genome assembly GCA_043779225.1 of Prosthecobacter sp. GTDB lineage: Bacteria > Verrucomicrobiota > Verrucomicrobiia > Chthoniobacterales > Chthoniobacteraceae > SXWH01. Next base: position 5,290 of record JAYWEO010000016.1, on the reverse strand, counting down.
ATTGGCGATCGCGGTGCCTTTCGGCGTGTATTTGATCTCGGGATCCCTGGTGAGGTTTCCCATGAGCATGACTCTGTTGAGGTTTGGCATGTGCGCGAGGAGGTTGGCGTTGGGCGGTTGTTTCCAAGGGAAAGGGGCGCGCGGCGGTGTGGCCGCGGGTGCCCCTTAGGCTGCGGCTTTCTGCTTCGCGAGGCGGGCGTACTGCTGGCGGTACACTTCGCCGTCGAGCTTGAAGCGGGCCTTGATGGTGTCGAGCGCGGCGGGTTCGGCGCTGAAGACGAAGTTCACAAAGTAGCCGCTATCGACTTTGCCTTTGACGTAGCTGAAGTGGCGCTGGTCCATCTTCTGGACGGATTCGACTTTCGCGCCGTCGGTGGCGAAGTCTTTTTCGAGGCGCTCGATGACTTTCTGCGCGCTGTCTTCCTTGCCTTTGAGGTTGAGGACGAGAAGTCCTTCGTAACGATGTTTCATATTAGTTATCAGGTGTGTTGGTGTTAAATCGGTTCATGGCGGATGGCAGGTCATTTTCCTGCGCAAACCGGATGGCCTCGACGGTGCGGTCAAGAGATTGCTCGACCAGCGGGCGCTCGTCCACGGAAAATCTGCCGAGGACATGGCCGGTGGCTTCGCCGGGATCGGATGCACCGATGCCGACGCGCAGCCGCGGGACGTCCTGCGTGCCGAGATGGGCGAGGATGCTGCGGAGGCCGTTGTGGCCGCCGTGGCTTCCCCGTTCCCGGAGGCGCAGGCGTCCCAGCGGGAGCGCCATGTCGTCGAGCACCACGAGCACGCGGGCGGGTTCGATTTGGTAAAATCGCACCAGCTCGCTCACGCTTTCGCCGCTGAGGTTCATGTAGGTCTGCGGTTTCAGGAGCCAGACGCCGCCGCCAACGCAGGGATTCTGCGAAGGAACAAGGACGGCGTCTGCCTGCCATTTTTTTTCAGCCCGGAATGTGGTGCCCGAGGCGGCGGCGAGACGGTCGAGGACCATGAAGCCGACGTTGTGACGGGTGCCCGAATACTCCCGGCCAGGATTTCCCAGGCCGACGAGCAGTCGGAATGTGGGTCCGTCGGGAGCCATTCATCCGGGCCGGAAAAATTACTTCTTCGCGGCGGGTTTCGCGTCCTTGCCTGCGGCTGCGGCGTCGCCGGCTTCGGGCTTCTTTTCCTTGAGGACTTCGGGTTCCTTCGCAGCGGCGCCTTCTGCGGCGGGTGCTGCGACTTCCTCGACGGTCGGTGCGGTGATGTGCAGGACGCTGGTCTCGGGATTGCCGAGCGCGGTGACGCCGGCGGGAAGCGGGAGGTCCTTGATGTGGACGGCGTCGCCGATTTCGAGCGCGGAGACGTCCACGACGATGGATTCGGGAAGATCCTTGGGCAAGCACTCGACCTGGATGGAGCGGAGGAGCTGCTCGAGAATCCCGCCGAGATTCTTCACGCCGCTCGCCTCGCCGAATGTGACGACAGGGACGGTGGTGTGCATCTTCTCGTCCGCATGCAGTGCGTGGAAATCCACGTGCATGATGTGGCGCTTCAGCGCGTGATGCTGCACGTCCTGGATGAGCGCGAGCGTCTTGTCGCCACCGACGATTTCGAGGTCCACGAGAACGTGCTCGCCGGTCGTCTTGCCAAGCGCCGCCTTGAGTGCGCGGGCGTCGAGCTGGAGGTTCTGCGGCTTGCCCATGTGGCGTCCGTAGATGACTGCGGGGACGAGTCCCGCCTTGCGTGCTTTCTTTGCCTCGACCGTTCCGGAGACGTTGCGAGGCTGTGCTTTGATTTGGATTGCTTTGGCCATTGCTGTGTTCAGCTACTGCTGTGGTTTGGTTTTGGGTTGCGGTTACGTGCTGGGGATTTGGAACAGAGAGGAAACTGATTCGTCGCCGTAGATGCGGTTGATGCCTTCGCCCAGGAGCGACGCGATGCAGAGTGAGGTGATCTTGATGCCATCGCCTTCACGCACTGGGACGCTGTTGGTGCAGACGAGTTCGGTGATTTCGGATTCCTTCAGGCGCTGGAGGCCGAGGTCACTGAGCACGGCGTGGCTCACGCACGCCATGATTTCCTTCGCGCCATTTTCCTTCAGGAGTCTCGCCGCTGCCGTGAGCGTGCCAGCGGTCTCGGTGAGATCGTCCACGAGGATCACCGAGCGTCCTTCCACCTCGCCGATGAGGGTGGTCGCGGAGACTTCCGTCGGGCTCTTGCGGCGTTTCGCGACGATGGCGAGGCTCGTGTCGAGCGCCTGCGCGTACGCGTTCGCCATTTTCAAGCCGCCAACATCCGGCGAGACGACGACGGGGTCGTTCAGGTTTTTCGACTTGAGATACTGGAGGATGACCGGCGCGGCGAAAAGATGATCCACCGGGATGTCGAAAAATCCCGCGACCTGCTGCGCATGGAGATCCACGGTGAGCACGCGGTTCACACCGGCGGCGGTGAGAAGATTTGCGACGAGCTTTGCGGTGATGGGCACGCGCGGCTGGTCCTTTCGATCCTGGCGGGCGTAGCCGAAGAACGGGATGACCGCCGTGATGCGCGACGCGCTCGCACGCCGGGCCGCGTCCACCATGATGAGCAGTTCCATCAGGTTCTGGTTCGTCGGGGGGCACGTCGGCTGCACGATGAACACGTCGCGTCCGCGGATGTTCTCGTTGATCTTCACCATCGTCTCGCCGTCGGGGAAGGAAGCGACCGTCGCGTTGCCGAGATTGATCTTGCAATAGTCCGCGATCCGTTGCGCGAGCACATTGTGCGCGGAGCCGCTGAAGATTTTCAGCTCAGTTGGCGGTCGGTAGATCATCCGGAGAAAGGGGCGGGACTCTAGGGGGCGAACTTGGAAACGCAACCGGATTTTCCCCCGGATTTCCTCGGCAGTGCGAAGGCGAAGAATTCGCAGGCGCTAGCTGCAGGCCTGCGGCTCAATGCGTGATTCCCGGTTTGCCGCGAGCCTCCGCTCGCGCTGTTGAAAATAGCCCAGCACTTCAGTGCTGGGTTTTAAGGGAGAGATTGAAAGAAGTCCCGGAGGGACGAAAGAAGAGTTCCATGCTTATCCGGTTAGTTGTCATTTGTTCTTTACGGATGAATCTTATCGGAAATAGTCTTCACTTTTTCGATGTGTGAGCCCCTTTCTTTCGCGGCTTGGATTTCAACTCTGGGTGCTGTTTCAGCAGCCTTTTTAACTGCTGCTTTGGTGTCACGATCTTTCCGTCCGATCTCATTTTCGGCCCAGCTTTTCCGTCACGTATCTGTCTCACTATTTCTGTTAGGTTTGTTGGTTTCATAAATTTTATGGATTCAAAGCCACTGATTCCAAACTTCCTTCACCTGGATCGCAATGACTTCTCTTCCTTCTTCGCCATGATGGCGAAGAACGTGGAGGATTCGTTGATCCTCTCCGGCGCGATTCCGGGCAAAGATTATACGATTCTCGACATCTATAAGCTCGCGGAACCTTTCGTGTTGGTCGCATGGAAGCAGCACGATAAGACGCCGTTGGAATTTAAGATGGCTTGGCCTCAGTATGACGATTGAATGCGTTGCGTCGGGTGTGCCGGGACTGTATATGAAGCCCGAATGAACCCCGTGCCCCGAATCACACCCGCTCTCCGCATGGAGAGAATGCAGCGCATGTTTGACGCAGACCGCGCGATTTTGGCGGAGGATTACGAGCATTTTGCGGGCATCAAACCGGGTGCTGCCACTCGCCCGAATATGTCTGCGCGTAGGTCGGCGAAGCCGAACGCGCCGCAAGGCCCAAAACGGAATTGAAGCCCGTCATCGGGTAGAATCGCCGGTTGAACCGGAAGACAAACTCGTTGAGGTAGGCTTGCAGATGTTGAGGCTCGATGCGCCCGTGGTGCGTGCCATTGATCCACGTTTTCAGGTTCGAGAAAATCAGGTGGATCATGGGCAGATGCGCGTCGGCTTTTGCCGGGTCGCCTTTCAAAGTGAGGGCATCATGGGCGTAACCGCGGAATGTCAGCGACGTGTAGCCTGCATAGGCGTCCGTGCGAATGCCTGAACCCCTTGCGATGTTATCCATCACGAAAGCGGTGCATGTGAGTGCGCTGCGATTCGGGATCACCCGCAGCCGCAGCCGCCCGGCATAGATCATCTTTTTTGTCGGCTTTCCGCCATTGTGATGCTCGTGCCGCCGTGCGGAGCTTCTCTCCTTGTCCTGACGAACCCGCACCTCGACAGCACCGATCACCGTGCTCATGGTATGCACACCTTTTCCTTGGCCGTGGTTGGTGCCGCCCACGTAGGTTTCGTCCACTTCCACCACATGTTCACCGCCGATGCGGTCGCGCTCCGGTCGCACCATTCCGGCGCGCAACTTATGGAGGATTTGGAAGGCTGTCTCGTAACGCGACAGTCCGAGTTGTTTCTGAAATTGCAGGGCGGACTGGCCTGGCGTCTGTGTGGTGACGAGATAGGCTGCCCAAAACCACGTGGAAAGCGGGGTGTGTTTTTTTTGCATGACGGTGCCCGCCGTCAGCGATGTATTCTGTTTGCATGCGCGGCACCGGAGCACCACCGATTTGCGGTCTGGAAAGCGGTAAGGTTCATCCTGATTGCCGCAGAGCGGGCAGATGAACCCGTCCGGCCAGCGGATTGTTTCCAGATACTTTTCGCAGGCTTTGTCGTCTGGAAAGACCTTCTGAAACTCAGGCAAACTCGTGGGAAATCCTCTAGGGTCCATAAGGTAAAAAAGTCAAAAAATCACTTTTGACAACAAACCGGATAAGCATGGAAGAGTTCTGCCGTCCCTTCGGGACTCGTTCCATTTATCCCATCGGAACCCAGCACTGAAGTGCTGGGCTATTTTCGGATGCCCGTGATTCGGCTGCGCACGCGAATTTCCCTCAGTCCGCGATTCCCTCCGGGTCATTCTGTGCGAAACTCCCGCACCAACTTCCTCCTCAACATGGACCCGCTTTTCCAATCCCAACTCCTCCAGACCCGCCGCCAATTCTTCGGTGTCGCCGGCATCCGACTCGGCGGACTCGCGCTCGCGTGCATGATGGGTGACCGCGCGAATATCGCGACCGCCGCCGCCGCGACCAGCCGCGTGCATCCGCCATTGCCCGACTTCCCGAATTTCGCGCCACGCGCGAAATCCATCATCTACCTCCACATGAACGGCGCGCCGTCGCAGCTCGACCTTTGGGACTACAAGCCAGGCTTGAAGGAGCAGTTCGACAAGGATCTCCCCGACTCGATCCGCCAGGGCCAGCGCATCACCACGATGACCAGCGGCCAGGCGCGGCTCCCCGTCGCGCCGAGCATGTTC
>JAYWEO010000015.1:0-6909 GCA_043779225.1 Prosthecobacter sp. | reverse complement strand
TACGGCGAGCGCGCTGGCCGGCTCAGTGCCGATGAGCGGGTGCTGATGGCTTGAAGGTGCGCCTTGCCCTGACGGGCGAAATGGCAGCCCATGCCGAGGGAGGAAGGTCCGGTTTTTTTGAGGATGTGAATATCGGAGCGGTGTTCGTGTTGTGCTTCCTGCTTCGAAAACGTCGCGCGAGCGAAAATGCCGCGTTTTGGATTGCAAGTGCAATGGACGGCACTGACCAGTCCGGGCGGATTCTGTCCAGGAAGAGGGCCGGCGTATGTGCAGGTATTTCAATAAGAGATGCGGAAACCTGCATTGCAGCAGCGGGCTGCGGCAGTCATGTTCGACGCAGATGCACCCCTCCTTGCGATTCCTTTCCATCATCTTTGGGTTTCTCGCCGTCGCCTCGCTGCCGTGGGGAGCTGTCTTCGCCGAATCGTCGCCGGAAAATGCGGCTGCGGAGATCGCCGCCCGCATCAAGGCTCCGGAGTTTGCAAAGCGCGATTTTGTCATCACCGATCATGGTGCGACGCCCGGAAAGGATTGCACCGCGGCGATCACCGGGGCCGTCGCAGCGTGTCACGCGGCTGGCGGCGGGCGGGTCGTGGTGCCGCCGGGGGTGTGGCTCACGGGCGCGGTGCATTTGAAGAGCAACGTGAACCTTCACCTCGCGGAAGGTGCGACGCTGAAATTTCCATTTGAGCCGGCAAAATTTTTGCCGTCCGTGCTCACGCGATTCGAGGGCATCGAGTGCATGAATTTCTCGCCGCTCATCTACGCCTTCGGGCAGGAAAATGTGGCGGTCACCGGCAAAGGCACGCTCGACGGTTCCGCGACTTGGGAAACATGGTGGGCATGGAACGACAAGTCCAGGGGCGAGACGAAACAGACGCCCGATCGCAAGCGGCTCGATCAGCAGGGCACGGACGGCACGCCTGTCGCGGAGCGCACCTATGGAGACGGACATTTCCTGCGGCCCAGTTTCATCCAGCCGTATCGCTGCAAGAACGTGCTTATCGGAGGCGTGACGATCCTCAATTCGCCGATGTGGGAGATTCATCCGGTGCTCTGCACCAATGTCACGGTGCGCGGCGTGACCGTCCGCAGCCTCGGCACGAACAACGACGGCTGCGATCCGGAGAGCTGCCGCGATGTGCTCATCGAGGATTGCGTATTCGAGACCGGCGATGACTGCATCGCGATCAAGAGCGGACGCAATAACGACGGGCGGCGTGTCGGCGTGCCTTCCGAGAACATCGTCATCCGCCGCTGCACGATGAAGGACGGCCACGGCGGCGTGACGATGGGCAGCGAAATCTCCGGCGGCGTGCGGAATGTCTTTGTGTCCGATTGCAAAATGGACAGCCCGAATCTGGAACGTGCGTTCCGTTTCAAATCGAACGCCGTGCGCGGCGGCGTGATCGAGCATGTCCAAATCCGCGATGTGAAAATCGGACAGGTGAAGAAGGCCGTGCTGTCGGTCGAGTTTGACTACGAGGAAGGTGCAAACGGCCCGCACAAGCCAGTGCTGCGCGATGTGCGGATTGAAAATGTGACAAGCGAATCCAGCGGCAGCGTGACAATCATCACCGCATTTCCCGGCGCGGTGATCGAAGGCGTTGTGTTCGATCATTGCGCATTCCGCGGCGTGAAGGCCGCCGACACCATCAGGAGCGCCACCGCACCCGTGATGAAAAACGTGACCGTCGAGCGCCTGAAGGAGGAGAAGAAATGATCACGGCCTCCACTTCGCCCGCCCGTCGCATCGGCCGCTACCGATGGGTCATCTGCGCGCTGCTCTTTTTCGCGACGACCATCAATTACATAGACCGGCAGGTCTTTGGCATCCTCGCGCCGGAGATGAAAAAGATCTTCGGCTGGACCGACACGGACTACACCGACATCGTGTTCTGGTTTGAGGTCGCGTATGCCATCGGGCAGCTCGTGGCAGGCCGGTTCCTCGATCTCATCGGCACGTTTGCCGGCTTCGCGCTGGCCATGTTTTTCTGGAGCGGCGCCTCGGTGATTCATGGTGCGATGGGCAGCATCGTCGGGTTCAGTGTCGCACGCTTTCTTCTCGGCCTCGGTGAGTCGGGGAATTTTCCCGCGAGCATCAAGGTCGTCGCCGAGTGGTTCCCGAAAAAGGAGCGCGCGCTGGCCACGGGCATCTTCAACGCCGGGTCGAATGTCGGCGCGATCGTCGCGCCGCTCGCCGTGCCGTGGATCTATGTGCGATGGGGATGGCAATGGGCGTTCATCGCCACGGGCGCAATCGGCCTTGTCTGGCTGGTCTTCTGGCTGCGCGTCTTTCGCCAGCCGGAGCAGCATCCGCGGCTTTCACCGGGCGAGCTCGCCTACATCCGCAGCGACCCCGCGGAATCCACGGTGAAGATTCCGTGGCTGCGCCTTTTGCCCCATCGCCAGACAATCGCCTACGTGCTGGCGAAGTTCCTCACCGACTCCATCTGGCGCTGGTATCTCTATCTGCTGCCGCTCTTCTTCAACACGAATTTCAAGTTGGACATCAAGAGCTTCGGGCCGCCGTTCCTGCTCATCTATTGCCTCGCGGATCTCGGCAGCATCGGCGGCGGCTGGCTCTCTTCGCATCTCATCAAGCGCGGCTGGTCGGTGAATGCGGGACGCAAGACGGCGATGCTCGTCTGCGCGATCTGCGTGGTGCCGGTCGTGCTCGTCACGCAGGTCTCCGGAATGTGGACGGCCGTGTGGCTCGTCGGCCTCGCCGCAGCGGCGCACCAGGGCTGGTCGGCGAATCTCTACACGAGTGCATCGGACATGTTTCCCAAGCAGGCCGTCGGCTCGGTCGTCGGTCTCGGCGGCATGGCCGGTGCGCTCGGTGCGATGGGGATTTTGAAGCTGACGGGCTACATCCTCGCGCACACCGGCAGCTACACGGTGCTCTTTCTCATCGCCGGATCGGCCTACCTGATCGCGCTCGCGACTCTGCATCTGCTGGCTCCGAAGCTGGAGGCCGCGAAGCTATGAAGATGCACGCCATGTCTGTGAAATACGGCATCGCTCGGCGGTTGTTCGTCGGCGCGCTCGCGTGCAGCGCGTGGCACGCGGGGGCTGGGCCAGCCGCGTCCAGCACGGCGGAGAAACCGGCGAAAGTGGATGCGACATTCCCCATGACGGGCTTCGCTGCCGTGAGCGGATACGGAATCAGCACGACCACAGGCGGAGGTGCAGCACAGGTGATCGCAGTGCGGACGGCGAAGGAATTGCAGGCGGCAGTCGAAAGGAGCGGCCTCGAAAAAAAGGATCCGCGCCGGGCCTTGCCGCGTGTGGTGCGGATTGATGCGGACATCGATCTCGGCGAACTTGCGAATCAGAAGCCGGGCAACGAAATCAAATCGGCAGGCGTGGTGAAGGTGGCGTCGGACACCACGATCTTTTCCCCCGGCCCAGGCGCGACCATCCGTCACGGCACCATCGAGGTGCATGGCGCGCACAACGTGATCATCCGCAACCTCAGGTTCCGCGATCTCTGGGAACACGATCCGACGGGGAAATACGATCGGTTTGGCTGGGACTACATCCGCATCGTCAACTCGGGGAAGGCCACAAGCCATCATGTGTGGATCGATCACTGCGACTTTGAAAAAGTGTATGACGGCATGATTGATATCACACACGGCTCGGACCTGATCACCGTGTCGTGGTGCCGCTTTGCGGGCGATGCGCGCGGGCCGCAGAAAAAGGCGAGCCTCGTCGGCCACTCCTCCAGCGAGAATGCCGCGGCGGCGGATCGCGGGCATCTCAATGTCACCTTCCATCACAATCTGTTTGAGAACATCGAGGACCGCGCGCCTCGCATTCGCTTTGGCAATGCCCATGCATTCAACAACCTCATCGCCGGCGCGAAGAACGCGAACATCTCGGTGACGGGCGCTGTGACGCTGGTGGAGAATTGCTTCTACACGGACTGCCAGATCGCGACGACCTTCTCCCACGCGGCCGACACCGAGGCGAAGGGCAAGGGCGGCACGATGGTGATCTTGAACAGCCGCAATGTGGAGCCCCGTCCCACCGCGACGGGCGGCACCGCGCTGGAGGAATCCGAGCGCGCGAACAACTTCAAAGGCAACGCGGAGCTCGCGACGTTTCTGTTCAATGCACCCGCGGAGTGGCGGTGGGAAAACCGGCATGTGCTGCCATACACGTATCGCGCGGACCCTGTGGATGAGGTGCCCGGGATCGTGCGGCGCGATGCGGGAACTGGGAAAATTTCCGACTCCGAACTCATGAAAGCCGGAAGGTGAAAAAGCAGAGGAACGTCCTGCTCGCGCTCGGCTGGTACGACCACCGGCTGCTGCAAGGCATCGCTGCCTACGCGGCGCAGCACCGCTGGCATCTCGCCGCGCACAGCATCATCCACGAGAAGGTGATCCCGTGGGGCTGGCAGGGCGATGGCGTTCTGGCGTGGCTGGCCGCGGGCGATGATCTCGCGGACTTCGTCGTATCGGTGAAAAGGCCGACGGTGGATTTTTCCATGCGCCGTCCGGATCTGCCATTCGCGCATGTCGTGCAGGATCACGCGCAGACGGGACGGCTCGTGGCCGAGCACTTCCTTGAGCGCGGCTTCGAGAATTTCCTCTTTTACAGCGACCTCGACAACTGGTCGCAGGAGCAGCGCGGCGATGGATTTGTGAAGGTGCTCAAGGAAGCGGGCCGCGAATGCCGGTGGTTGCGCTGGCACAAGGCGAAGGAGAACAAGCGCGGACGCGGCGAGTGGTCGCAACGGCGCGAGTGGCTGCTCGCGCACATCCAGAGCGCGCCGAAGCCGGTCGCAGTTTTCGCCGCCAACGGGACAGTGGCCGTGGAGGTGCAGGAGCTTTGCGAGCAGGCGGGCATGGCGGTTCCGCGTGAAGTCGCCATCGTCGGCATCGAGGATTACCTGCTCTCCGTCGGCGGCGCGCACCGTTCCATTTCCGGCGTGGATACGAATCTCGAGGAGCAAGGCTACCAGGGCGCGGCCGTGCTCGACCGGATGATGCGCGGCGGAAAAGCTCCCGCGAAGCCGGTGCGAATCACGCCCGCGCAAGTCATCACGCGCAAGAGCAGCGACATTCTCGCCGTGCGCCACGAGGGCGTCTCGCGTGCGCTGCATTTCATCGCCGAGCATTTCACAGACACGATCAGCGTGGAGGGCGTGGCCAAGGCTGCCGGCATGTCCATGCGCGGGCTGCACCAGGCTTTCGGAGAGCATGTGGACTGCACACCGGGTGACAAGATTCGCAACGTGCGGCTCGACTTCGCGAAGAAGCTGCTCACGGGGACCGGGGAGAAAATCGAGTCCGTCGCGCAGCAGAGCGGCTATCCGAACATCAACACCTTTTTCATCGCCTTCCGCAAAGCCGAGGGCACCACGCCCGCCGAGTTCCGCAAGATCGCGCGACGCGGACGCTGAAAACTTTTTACATGAAAGCCACCCCTGCATCCACCCTGTCCCTTTTGTTCGCCGCAGCCTGCGCTGCGTCCATGATCCTCAGCCCGGTCCACGCGAAGGAGCCGGGAATTCACGAGCCGCCGCTGCCGGTGATTCCGAAGCGCACGTTTCCAATCACCGCGCATGGTGCGAAAGGCGATGGCACGACAGACAATGCAAAGGCGATTCAGGCGACGATCGATGCGTGCGCGAAGGCTGGCGGCGGTATCGTCAATGTGCCTCAGGGCGATTTTCTGTGCGGTCCGATCCAGATCGCAAGCCACATCAATCTCCGCGTGGAAAAAGGCGGGACGCTGCGGATGCTGCCGCTCGAAAGCTATCCCGGCGGGACGAAGGACCCGGCGGATTTCATCAGTGGCGCGAATTTGCTGGACGTGTGCATCAGCGGCGAGGGTGTGATCGAGGGACAGGGTGCCGCGTGGTGGCCGATGGCAAAGGAGAAGGGCGTGAACCGTCCGCGCATGATCAAGCTCAGCAGTTGCGCGCGTGTTCTCATCGAGAAAATCACGCTGCGGAACTCGCCGATGTTTCACATCGCGATCGGCGGCAAGTCATCGGACGTGACCGTGAGCGGAGTGACCGTCCGAGCGCCGCGCTCCGACGACCCGGTGACGCCGAGCCACAACACCGATGCATGCGACGTGAGCGGGAGCAACATTTTGATCAAGGACTGCGACGTGAGCGTGGGCGATGACAACTTCACGTGCGGCGGCAACACGTCGAACGTGCTCATCACGCGATGCACGTATGGCAGCGGGCACGGGCTTTCCATCGGCAGCTACACGAAGGGCGGAGTGACGAATTTCACGGTGACGGACTGCACGTTCACGGGCACCGAGTGCGGCATCCGCATCAAGTCCGATCGCGACCGTGGCGGCGTGGTGAGCAAGCTCACATTCCGCAACCTGCGGATGACGGGCGTGCGCTACCCGATCCTGATCTACGGAGCCTACAATGCCGAGGGGCGCGAGTTCCGCGACCACACGAAGCTCACGCCGGAAATCGCGTCGAAATACCCCGCCGCGCCTGTGACTCCGCTCACCCCGGTGTATCGCGACATCACGTTCAGCGACATCACTGCCACGACCGAGAGCGGACGCCGCGCAGGCCTGATCTGGGGACTGCCCGAAGCGCCAGTGAGCAACGTGCTGCTGCGCAATGTGAACATCACTGCGGACAAGCCGTTCGGCATTTTCAATGCGAAGGGCGTGCGGCTGGAGAACTGCAAAATCACCACGCCCGAGGGCGTGAACAAAATCGAGACGACGAATGCACAGGTCGAAATCCTGCCCCGCTGATTTTTCAATGAACACACGGCCATTCATCCACGACGACTTCCTGCTCGGCACACACGCCGCGCGACGGCTCTACCATGAGTTTGCGGAACCGGAGCCGATCCTCGACTACCACTGCCACCTCTCGCCGCGCGACATCGCGGAGAACCGGCAGTTCAA
>JAYWEO010000014.1:0-14574 GCA_043779225.1 Prosthecobacter sp. | reverse complement strand
CCGGGCGTCGTCGAGGACGTGACCGACATCATCCTCAATCTCAAGCAGGTGAAGTTCAAGTGCGCCGACCACGAGCCGCGCACGCTTTCCATCTCCGTGAACAAGGAAGGCAATGTGACCGCCGCCGACATCCAGGAAGTCCAGGGCATCGAAGTCGTGAACCGCAAGCAGATCATCTGCACGCTCGACAAGAAGGTGAAGTTTGAAGCCGAACTCACCGTCCGCGTCGGCCGCGGTTTCGCCACTGGCGACGAGAACAAATTCGCGGACATGCCCATCGGCGTGATCCCGATCGACTCGATCTTCTCGCCCGTCACCCGTGTGAAATACGCCGTCGAGGCGACCCGCGTCGGCCAGCGCACGGACTATGACAAGCTCATCCTCGAAGTGTGGACGGATGGCCGCATCGATCCCAAGCAGGCCGTCATCGAGGCCTCCAGCATCCTGCGCAAGCACATCGAGCCGTTCTACAATTACGACGAGGCCCTCGTGGCCTTCGACGAAACGGCACCCGCGCAGAATCAGGAGAACCAGAAGATGAAGAAGCTTCTGAACATGTCCGTGAACGAGATCGAACTCTCCGTGCGCGCGGCAAACTGCCTCAACAACGCGAACATCACCACCGTCGGCCAGCTCGCGCAGAAGTCCGAGCAGGAGATGCTGAAGTATCGCAATTTCGGCAAGAAGTCGCTCAACGAAATCAAGGAAAAGCTCACCGGACTCAGCCTGTCACTCGGCATGAAGTTCGAGGCCGGGCTCGTGGACATCACCACCGCCGAAGTGCGTCCCGCGACCGAAGGCTAATCCAGAAGAAGGAAGACAACTCAAATGCGTCATCAAAGAAAAACCGTCAAACTCGGCCGCACCCAGGGCCACCGCAACGCGCTGCTCTCGAACCTGGCTGTGAGCCTCATCGAGCACGGGCAGATCAAGACGACCGTCGCGAAAGCGAAGGCAGTCCGCCCCGTCATCGAGAAGCTCGTCACCAAGGCCAAGACCGGCACGCTCCACGCGCGCCGCATGGCCCTCGCCGACCTCCGTCACAACGAAGGCGCCGTCCGCAAGCTCTTCACCGAGATCGGACCGCTCAACGCCGAACGCAAGGGCGGCTACACCCGCATCGTGAAGCTCGGCGCACGCCGCAGCGATGCCGCCGAAATGGCGATCATCCAGTGGGTGGACATGCCCGCCGTCGCCACGCCCGAAGCCACGCCGACCCCGGCCAAGGCCAAGGCCGCGAAGGCCGCCAAGTCTGACGCCGCACCCGAGGCGAAAGCCGAAGGCGAAGCGAAGCCCAAGCGCGCCGCGAAGAAAAAGAAGACCGAAGGCGAAGCGGAAAGCTAAGCCGGGTTTTCAAACCACTCACAAAGGGCGGGTCTGCGAAAGCAGGCTCGCCCTTTTGCTTTTGCAACCGCCCCACTGCGGCTATGCACGGCGCGCATGAACTCCGGTTTCCTCGACAAACTCCTCGAACGCCTCGGCCGCGTCCGCCCCGAGGAAGTCCGCGACTACGTCGTGCGGCTCGCCGACGAAAAGGGATTCTTCGAGACCATCTTCGACGCGCTGCACGAGGGCGTCATCGTCACCGACCCCGCCGGCACGATCACGTATCTCAATCGCACCGCGTGCGGCTTCTTCGGCATCGAGCGCGAAGCCGCCATGGGCCATCCGCTCGCCCAGCAGCTCCGCGGGCTCGACTGGAACGCCATCGCCACCTCGGAAAAATCCGTCTCGCGCGATATGGAGGTCTTCTACCCGCAGAACCGCTTCCTCAATTTCTACGTCGCCCCGCTGCGCGTGGAAAAATCGCCCGCGAAGAAATCCGCCACACCCGAGCAGGAGCTGATCGGCTACGCCGTCATCCTCCGCGACATCACCGAGAGCCGCAAGAGCACCGAGGAGACTATCCAAAGCGAGCGCCTCAACGCCCTCACCATGCTCGCCGCCGGCGTCGCGCACGAAATCGGGAACCCGCTCAATTCGCTCAACATCCAGCTCCAACTCCTCGCGCGGAAAATGCGCAAACTCCCCGAGAGCCAGCGCAAGGATCTCGTGAAAAGCGTGGACATCGCGAAGGAGGAGATCGCGCGCCTCGACACCATCATCCGCCAGTTCCTCGGAGCCATCCGCCCCGCGCGCCTCGATCGCCGCCTTGAGAATGTGAACCACCTCGTCGAGGAGAGCGTCCGCTTCCTCAGCGCCGAGACGACCGACCGCAACATCATCCTCGAGACCGAACTCCGCTCCGACCTTCCCCTGCTCGAACTCGACCGCGGCCAGATCAAGCAGGCCTTCTACAACGTCATCCGCAACGCCTTCCAGGCCATGAAAAGCGGCGGCATCCTCCGCGTCCGCACGGACATGGACGACCGCTTCGTGAGCATCAAATTCGCCGACACCGGCGGCGGCATCCCCGAGGAGGAGATGAGCAAAATCTTCGAGCCCTACTTCACCACGAAAGCCGCCGGCAGCGGCCTCGGCCTCCTCATCGTCCGCCGCATCGTCCGCGAACACGGCGGCGAGATCGAACTCCTCAACGACCACGGCAAAGGCCTCGCCCTCACGATGAAACTCCCGCTGAGCGACCAGCGCATCCGCATGCTCGCCGCACCGGCTCAGTAGCCCATCTTCGCCAGTTCCCGGTCCAGCATCACCTGGAATTCCTCCACGTCGCCTTCCGGCGGACGGTAGCCTTGCTCGGAGGGCGTGACGCCGAGGCGTCCGGTCTGGTCGAGATACCAGGTGGCGGACTTGCCATCGCTGAAGATGACGTTGCCGCTGACGATGGTGCCGGGACGGGCGATCTGATCGACGGTGAGCGAGATTTTCGACGCGGGCGCGGCGGCGGGATCAGCGGGATCGGCGAGGAGCGACGATGGCTCCGCGGGTGCGACGGCTTCGGGGGCGACGGGCTCGGGAGGCGCGGCCTTTTCCGCCACCGGCTCGGGCGGGTCCTGCGGCACGAGCTTCAGGTCATCCACGAGCAGGCGGACATCTATGTAGGTGAGGCGGAGTCCGTACTCGTCGCCGAGGCGGCCCTGGATGTCGGAAAGCTTCAGGCCTTCGGCCAGCCATGCGGTGACTTTCTGTTTCTGCTCGTCGGTAAGTTGCATCCGGTGATCGGGCTGATTCGCACGCTCGCTGGCAAGCGCCGAATGCAGCAATGTTGCGAGATGAGGGTTGAGGGTTGAGAGTTTTCGGACTCCAAAAAGTGTAAACTACGCGCACGCACCAACTCTCAACTCTCAACCCTCATCTCTCAACTTTCCTCAGTCGTGACGGTCGCGCCGGGCTCGTGCAGCGCCTGCTCGAAGGCGCGCCACGCGAGCATCGCGCACTTCACGCGCTGCGGGAATTTCCGCACGCCGCCGAGGAGGACGAGGTCGCCGAGGCCCTTCAGCACCGGCGCGGTGTCGGTGGTGACGAGCTGGTGGAATGCGCGGAGGAATTCCTCGGCCTCGGCGCGGGGCTTGCCCTTGAGCTTCATCGTCATGAGCGATGCGCTCGCCAGGCTGATCGCGCAGCCGGTGCCGGTGAACTTCACATCCTCCACACCGCCGTCCGCGCGGAATTTCACATGCAGATCAATCTCGTCGCCGCAGGAGGGATTGTCGCCGTGAACGCTCACCGCGCCGGGCAGTTCGCCGAAATTCCGCGGGCGCTTCGAGTGGTCGAGGATGACCTGCTGGTAGAGTTCTTCGAGTTCGGTGTTCATCGGTCAAAAAAGCGGTGCGCGTCGCGAAGGATCGCGCCCATGCGGTCCACTTCGTCGAGCGTGTTGTAGAAGTAGAAGCTCGCGCGCGTGGTGCCGGGGAGTTTCAGCTTTCGCATGAGCGGTTGTGTGCAGTGATGGCCGCCGCGGAGGGCGAGGCCATGCTCGTTGGCGAAGGTCGTGAGGTCGTGCGGATGCGCCCATTCGGCGTGGAAGGCGGCGAGCGCACCGCGGTTTTCGCGCGGGCCGAGCACGCGGACGCCGGGGATTTCCGAAAGGTGCTGCACTGCGCGCGCGGTAAGCGCGGCGTCGTGGTCGAAAATGTTCTGCCGCCCGATGGCCTCGATGTAATCAATGGCTGCACCGAGACCCACGGCACCGGCGATGTTCGGCGTGCCGGCCTCGAATTTGTGCGGCGGCTGTTTGTAGGTCGCGCGCTCGTAGGTCACGCTCACGATCATCTCCCCTCCCCCGTGCCACGGCGGCATTTTCTCCAGCAGCTCGCGGCGTCCCCAGAGTGCGCCGATGCCGGTGGGCGCGCATATTTTATGACCGGAGAAGGCGTAAAAATCGCAGCCCAGCTCGCGGACATTCACCGGCATGTGACCGGCGGATTGCGCGCCGTCCAAGAGTGTGACCGCGCCGACGGCACGCGCAGCGCGGCAGAGTTCGGCGGCGGCATTGATGGTACCGAGCGAATTCGAGACATGCACGAATGCGAAGAGCTTCACGCCATCAAGCAGCGACGGCTCGAAGGCCAGCGTGCCATCATCCGCGACTGGCACAAAGCGCAGCTTCGCGCCGGTCTTCGCGGCGAGCATCTGCCAGGGAATGAGATTGCTGTGGTGCTCCATCTCGGTGAGCAAAATCACGTCGCCCGCCGCGAGGTTCGCCGCACCCCAGGTGTTCGCGACGAGGTTGATTCCCTCCGTCGTCCCGCGCGTGAACACAATTTCGTCCGCACTCTCCGCCCCGAGGTAGCGCCCCACTTTCGCACGCGCGCCCTCGAAGGCATCCGTCGCGCGTGAACTCAGCTCATGCAGGCCGCGATGCACATTCGAGTTGTCGTGCTCGTAATAGTGCACGAGCGCGGAAATCACGGCGCGCGGTTTCTGCGAACTGGCGGCGTTGTCCATGTAGAGCAACGGCCTGCCATTCACCTGCTGTGCGAGAATCGGAAAGTCGGCGCGGACTTTCGCCCAATCAATGTCGGTCATCGCGCGCACCTTCTCATCCTCACTCCGCGGTTTCAACTTCGCGCAGCGATTGTTTTTCCCAGCGGTGCCCGCGCGTATCTCACTGGCATTTTCACAGACGCAGGGTTATACCGGCATCCGAATCAGCCCCGCTATGACTCCCTTCACCCGCCGCAACGCCATCAAGACCATCGTCCTCACCACCGGCGCACACGCCACTTCCGGCGCATTCGCGCAGACGCCTGCCCCGGCGGCCGTGCCAGAGGTCTTCAAGCTCCCGCCGCTCGGCTACGACTACGACGCGCTGGAGCCGATCATCGACGCGGAGACGATGAAAATTCACCACGACAAGCACCACGCGGCGTACGTGGCGAAGCTGAACGCGGCCATCGCGAAGGAGCCTTCGCTCGCGAGCAAGAGCATCGAGGATCTTGTGACGCATCTCGATGCCGCGCCCGAGACCGTGCGCACCGACATCCGCAATCACGGCGGCGGACATTTCAACCACACGCTTTTCTGGCAGCATCTGAAAAAGGGCACCGGTGGGCCGCAGGGCGATCTGCTCAAGGCGATCGAAAAGGACTTCGCTTCCGTGGCAAAATGGCAGGAGCAGTTCGCCGATGCCGCGATGAAGACCTTTGGCAGCGGCTGGGCGTGGCTCGTCCTGCGCAAGGGCAAGCTCACGATCGAGAGCACGCCGAACCAGGACTCGCCACTCAGCACCGGCGGACAGCCGCTCCTCGGGATCGACGTGTGGGAGCACGCGTACTACCTCAAGTATCAGAACCGCCGCGTGGAATACGTGAAGGCATTCCAGGACGTGATTCACTGGGAGTTCGTCGGCGCACGGTTCAAGAAGTTGCAGGGTTGATCGGCTCGGGCGAAGTTCGGCGGAAATTGTGAGACGCATGGACACCCCTGCCATCTCGATCGAGAACCTGACGAAGGAGTTCACGAACCCTTCGGTCTTCAATCGCGGCAAAATCACCGCGGTCGAAAACCTCACGCTCAATGTCGAGCCCGGCCAAGTGTACGGCCTGCTCGGGCCGAATGGATCAGGCAAAAGCACGACGATGAAAATCGTGCTCGGGCTCGTCACGCCGACCTCGGGACGCACGTGCATCTTTGGCCGCGACAGCCGCGACGTGGAAAGCCGCGAGGCCGTCGGCTTTCTCCCGGAGAATCCTTACTTCTACAAATTCCTCACCGGCTCCGAGACGCTGGATTTCTACGGCAAGCTCTGCGGCCTCGGCGGGAAAATGCTGCGCGACCGTTCGCGCGAATTGCTCGCGCTCGTCGGCCTGGAGTCGGCGGCGGATCGCCGCGTGGGCGGATACTCGAAGGGCATGCTCCAGCGCATCGGCCTCGCACAGGCGCTCGTGCAGGACCCTCGGCTGCTCGTGCTCGATGAGCCGACGGCGGGCGTGGACCCGGCAGGCTCGCACGAGATCCGCGACCTCATCGTGCGGCTGAAGCAGCGCGGCATCACCGTCCTGCTCTGCTCGCATCTGCTCAGCCAGGTGCAGGAAATCTGCGACCGCATCGGCATCATGAACCACGGGAAACTGATCCGCGAAGGCGCGCTGAATGACCTGATTTCGATCGAGAACCAGACCGAACTCGTCCTTGAAAACGCCTCGCCTGCCCTGCTCGCCGAACTGCGCGAACGCGCCGAGGCCAGCGGTGCCAAGGTGCTCGGAGCGCACAAGCCGCAGCAGAATCTGGAGCGCTATTTCCTCGATGTGACCTCCGAAAAGAAATGACCGCTGAAACTCCCAGCCCCGCCTCAGTGGCGCACGCATCCGCGCACAAGCTTCTCTCCATCCGCCGCATCTGGGCCATCGCCACGAATACCTTCCGCGATCTCGTCCGGCAGAAGGTGTTCTACTTCATGCTGGTCTTCGCGCTGATCCTCATCGGCACATCGCTTGCGATGTCGGCAATGACGTTCAAGGGGCAGCTCGAAACGGTGATGGATGTGTGCCTCGGCGCGATGTCCGTCTTCACGATGCTGCTCGCCGTGCTCTCCACCGCGATGCTGCTGCCAAAGGACATGGAGGATCGCACGCTTTACACGATCCTCGCGAAGCCCGTGTCGCGCTTCGAATACCTCGCAGGCAAGCTCAAGGGCGTGACGATGATCCTCTTCGTCGCGACGCTGCTGATGACGGCGGCCTTCTGCATCGTGCTGCATTTCTGGCAGGGACGTGAGATCGAAAACATCCTGCTCACCGAGCCTGCCGAGCGCGCGACAGCGGCGATCGCGGCGCTGAAGTCCGGCACTTTCACCCCGACACTCTTCGGCGCGATCGGCGTCATCTTCCTCCGCGCCGTCGTCTGTGCGGCGCTCACGCTGATGCTCTCGTGCTTTGCGACCTCGTGGCTTTTCACCGTCATCGTCTCGATGATGATGCTCCTCGCGGGACATCTCGTGCCGATCGCGCGCAGCGCGTGGCAAGGACCGCTCGGAAGCTCGGATGTGCCGCTGCACCTCGCGCTGCTGTTGCGAATCATCACGGTGTTCGTGCCGGATATGCAGCTCTTCAATGTGGTGGACGACATCGCGGGCGGCCTCACCGTGGCAAATGAGATTTTTCTGCGAATCGCAGGGCTCGGCGCGGGCTACATCGTGGTCTATCTGCTCGTGGGCTGGCTGTTCTTTGCGTGGCGCGAGCTATGAAAGGGCGCGTGCTCGGCATCCTCGCGCTGCTCGCGTGGGGCATCGCAAAGCTCGGCTTCGAGGGCCGGCTCGAACAGCGGATGCAGGACGCGCGGCTGGGTGGTTTCAAGCCAACCGCGAGCCTGCGTCAGCAGGCCGGGCAAGCGGGGTTCATAGCGGCACTCGGCGGATTGCGCGCGGCGGTGGCGGACATGCTGTGGATTCGCGCGCACATGGCTTGGCAGGATGTGCAGTATGGCCGCATGAAGCTGCTCTTCGACACCTGCACGGCGATGCAGCCGCGGCGCGTGAATTTCTGGGACATCGCCGCGTGGCACATGGCGTGGAATGGCTCGGTGCATGCCGAGATGCACGAGACGGACCCGGTCGTGAAGAAGGCGAAGATGCGGGAATTTTACGAACTCGGGAAAGACTTCCTGCTGCGCGGCATCGAGAGCAATCCCGACAGTTGGGAACTCTACGACCGCCTCGGGATGCTCTATCGCGACAAGTACAAGGACATGGCGCAGGCATCGAAAGCCTACGACGAGGCATCGCAGCGCCCCGGCCATCTCGAATACACCCGGCGCTTCGCCGCCTACTATCTCGCCGATGTGCCCGGCCGTGAGCAGGAGGCGTACACACGACTGCTCGCACTTTTTCGCGAAAGCGAACGCGAGTGGCTGCCTACGCTCTTCCGCCAGCTTCAGAAAATGGAGGTGAAACTCGCCATCCCCGACGACCAGCGCATCTGGCATACCGTTGTGAAACTCGCCTCCAAGCCGGGCAAGGAGGACTCTGCCTACACCGCCTTGAGCGACCTGATTAAGACCGGCGCGCAGGAACGCGAAGTGCTCGAAATGGCGCGGATGCTCGAACAAAAGATGGACATTCCCGCCGAACGCCGGGTTAAATTGCCTCCCCAAGCCATGCGCCCCTAAAGACTGAACCGATGCGAATCGCAATCTTCGGAGACATCCACTCGAATCTCGAAGCCCTCCAGGCCGTGCTGGCTGATGCAAAGGCGCATCATTGCACCCAGTTCGTCTGCCTCGGCGACATCGTGGGCTACAATGCAAATCCCAAGGAGTGTCTCGACATCATCCGAGATCTCGACTGCCCGACCGTGAAGGGAAACCACGATGAGCTGGCATGCATGAGCAGCCATCCGAGCAACGTCTCCGGTCTTGCGAATGAAGGCATTTCGTACACCCGCACGCAGTTGAAGCCCGAGGATCTCACGTGGCTCGACTCGCTGAAATTCGTCCGCCAGGTGCGCGACTTCACGATCGTCCACGCCACACTCGATACGCCGCACAAATGGGGCTACGTGCTGAACCAGCTCGATGCTGGCGCGAGCTTCAGCTATCAGCACACGCAGGTCTGCTTTTTCGGCCACACGCACGTGCCGCGCGCCTACATCCGCGACCATCAGGTCCACACGATCGAGGGCTGGGAGGCGATCCCGATCGAGCCGGGGAAGAAATACTTCCTCAATGTGGGCAGCGTCGGCCAGCCACGCGACGGCGAATGGCGCGCGTCCTACGCGATTTTTTCCCCGAAGGAACATCGCGTGGAACTGCGCCGGCTGGAATACGACGTGGAGAAAGCCCAGCAGAAAATCATCGCCGCAGGGCTTCCGCCGCGGCTCGCGACGCGGCTCGGCGAAGGGCGCTGAGGGATTTCAGATTTAGGATTTCAGATTTGTCGCGGGCGGCTTTCAAGGATCGGCGGGGTGCAACCGCCGGAGAGGTTCTCGCCCAACAATCACTGCCAAAGACCACGAGACTCCTGCCTGCGCGCACGGCGGTTGCAAACCGCCGATCCTTGACGGCGCATTCACCATTTGCGCGTGACTCGATGAACCCAAAATCTCAAACTTTAAATCCCCGGTGACGTCGCCGCGCTCCATCCTCATCATCAAGCCGAGTTCGCTCGGGGATGTCGTGCACACGCTGCCCGCTGTAGCGCGTGTGCGCCGACGCTGGCCGGAGGCGAAAATCCACTGGCTCGTGAATCCCGAATGGGCGCCGATCCTCGCGGGCAATCCAGACATCGACGAGGTGATCGAATTTCCCCGGAAGAACTTCCGCGGCATCGCCGGATGGGCTCGGCTCCCGCGCTGGATTCGCGAATTGCGCAAACGTGTGCGGCCCGACCTCACGCTCGATTTCCAAGGCCTGCTGCGCAGCGCACTCATCGCACGCGGTTCGGGCGGCGAGAGCTGGGGCACTTCGGATTCCCGGGAATGCGCGCGTTTTTTCCACCGGCACATCGTCCGCGTTCCGCCGCGCTCGGAACCGCTCCATGCGGTCCACCGCTATCTCGCGCTCGTCGCCGCGCTCGGGTGCGACGTCTCGCCGCCGCTCGAATGGCACCTCCCCGACGGCACGCGACCCGCGGACTGCCCGGACGACTTCATCCTGCTGCACCCCTTCTCCCGCGGCGAAGGCAAGTCCCTCACGACGGACGAAACCGCTGCATTCTGCCACGCACTTTCGCCGTCACCGATCGTGATCGCAGGCAAATGCGATGCCTCACTTTCAACGCTGCCGAACACCACAAACCTGCTGAACACAACCTCGCTCCCCGAGCTGTGCTGGATGCTCCGCAGGGCAAAATATGTCGTCAGCGTGGACAGCGGGCCGATGCACATCGCCGCCGCACTTTCGTCGAATCTGCTCTCGATCCACACATGGAGTGATCCGCGGAAAGTCGGGCCATTCGCACCGGACGGATGGGTCTGGAAGGATGGCAAGATTGGCCGCATGGCCGATTTTCCAAACGGCGAATGCGTGCCGCGCGAGGCGCTCGGCCACTGGCTCGCGGAAAAAATCGCGCGAGGCGCGAACTAGCTGCCCTGCCTGAGCTTCGCGCCGAGCTGCTCGCCGAATGCGCTGAGCTGATGCACCACATCCGGACTGCGCTCGAGCACGGCCTTCGCCAGACGTTCGAGGTGTGCGGGATTGCGCTGGCCGAGTTCGCTGAGCGCCATGGTCACGGCAAACATGTTGTTGATCGCATGCTTCATCTCGCGGTACTTCGCATGAAGCGCCTCAAGTTCGCCGCGGGTCAGGAGCGGTTCGGTAGGATCCATGGAAGTAGGGGCTGTGTCTGTGGCTGAAATCATGTGCTTTTGGGCAAATTAAATTGGGCGGATCAAAATTGGAATGACAACATTGCGAACGCAGGAACAGTGCCACCACCCCGCCTTTCTGCCGATTTGGGCACGGCGTTCAAGTTTCCTCTTTTCGGCACCTCGCCCGCGGTGCTTCACTGCGCGGTTGCAGAAATGCCACCCGAATGCCCTCAAGCGTGATCCGAATCGCTGGCGCCCGCCAGCACAACCTGAAGAACCTGACGCTGGAAATCCCGCGCGAGAAGCTCGTCGTGATCACGGGCCTCAGCGGCTCGGGAAAATCGTCGCTCGCCTTCGACACGCTCTACGCGGAAGGCCAGCGCCGCTACGTGGAAAGCCTGTCGGCATACGCGCGGCAGTTCCTCGACCAGATGCAAAAGCCGGACGTGGATTTCATCGAAGGCCTCTCGCCGGCCATCGCCATCGAGCAGCGCGGCAGCGGCGGCAACCAGCGCTCGACCATCGCGACCACGACGGAAATTTACGATTACCTGCGCGTCCTTTTCTCCGCCATCGGCAAGCCGCACGACCCGAAGACCGGCCGCGTGATCCGGCGCATGACGCCGCAGGAAATCGTGGATGCCATCCTCGCTCTGCCACAGGAAAGCCGCGTGATCCTGCTCGCACCAATCGTCAGGGACGAGATCGGCGAGTTTCGCGATGTGCTGGAAAAATTGCGCCGCGAGGGATTCGTGCGCGTGCGCGTGGACGGCGAAATCACCGAGCTCGGCAGCGCGACTCCCGTGCGGCTCGACAAGGCGAAGGCGCACCGCATCGAGGCCGTCGTGGACCGGCTCGTGGTGCGCGACGACATCCGCCAGCGACTCAGCGACAGCGTCGCGACCTCGCTGAAATGGGGCGAAGGGAAACTCATCTTGCTCATTCCATCGGACTCCACCGATCCAAATGCGAAGCCGGTGCTGCGGAATTTCAGCATCCACTTTGCCGACCCGGATACCGGCTTCACACTGCCCGCACTCACGCCAAAGCACTTCTCATTTAACAGCCACTTCGGCGCGTGCCCCGCATGCCAGGGCCTCGGCAGCGAGCAATACATCGACGCCGACCTGCTCGTGCCCGACATCGATCTCTCGCTCGCCAAGGGCGCGATCGTGCCATGGGCAAAGGCCAGCAAGCGCATGCAAGGCTACTATAATGGCCTGCTCGAATCGCTCTGCCGCGCATTCAAAGTGAAGATGGAAACGCCGTGGCGCGACCTGCCGGAGAAATTCCAGGACGCCGTGCTCAACGGCACAGGCGACCGCGAAGTCGAGCTCGCGTGGGGTGAGAAGAGCAAACGCGAGGCGGTGAAGAAACCTTTCGAGGGCGTCGCGAAGCATCTGCAAAATCTCTACGAGACGACCGACAGCGAGCTATCGCGCGTGCGGCTCCGCGCCTACATGGGCAAACGCGTTTGCCAGGTTTGCAATGGCGCGCGGCTCCGGCCGGAGATTCTGGGAGTCACGATCGCGAGTGCGGAGAGCGAGAAGAACATCCACCAGTTTTGCAGTCTCACCGTCGAGAACGCGCGGTGGTTCATGGAGCATCTCGCAGTGACGGAGACCGAGCGCATCATCATCACCGAGGTCTCGCGCGAAATACGGAACCGGCTCGCCTTCATGGAGGAGGTCGGCCTCGGCTACCTCTCGCTCGATCGCGAAAGCGGCACGCTCAGCGGCGGCGAGGCGCAGCGCATCCGCCTCGCGACGCAGATCGGCTCGGGCCTCGCGGGCTGTCTCTACGTGCTCGACGAGCCGAGCATCGGCCTGCACCAGCGCGACAACGACCGGCTCATCGGCACGCTGCGCAGACTGCGCGATCTCGGGAACAGCGTGATCGTCGTCGAGCATGACGAGGACACCATCCGCGCCGCCGACCACGTGCTCGACCTCGGCCCCGGCGCAGGCACGCGCGGCGGCTACCTCATCGCGCAGGGCACACCCGCGGAAATCGCCGCGAATCCAAACTCGCTCACCGGCCAGTACCTCGCAGGCACGGCAAAAATCCCCGTTCCAAAAAAACGCGTCGCGCCTCGCACCAGTCACCAGTCACCAGTCACCAATCACCACACCGCCCCTCCCGGCTGGCTCAGCATCATCGGCGCGAGCGAAAACAATCTGCAGGACCTCACCGCGCATTTTCCACTGGGCTGTGTCACGTGCGTCACCGGCGTGAGCGGCAGCGGGAAGAGCACGCTCGTGGATGACATCCTGCGGCGCGCGCTGTTCCGCCATTTTTACCGCGCGAAGGACAAGCCCGGACGCCATCGCGCGATCCTCGGGTTGGAGCACGTGGACAAGGCGATCGTGATCGATCAGACACCGATCGGACGCACGCCGCGGAGCAATCCCGTGACGTACACCGGCGCATTCGGCGGCATCCGCGATCTTTTTTCCGGCCTGCCCGCGTCGCGCGTGCGCGGCTATGAGAGCGGGCGGTTTTCTTTCAACGTGAAGGGCGGGCGCTGCGAGGCTTGCGAGGGCGACGGGGTGAAGCGGATCGAGATGCACTTCATGGCCGACGTGTATGTGGAGTGCGAAGTCTGCCGCGGCTGCCGCTATAATCGCGAGACCCTGGAGATCACCTACAAGGGAAAAAATATCGCGGACGTTCTCAACATGACCGTGGACGAAGCGGTGCGATTTTTCCGCAACATCCCCGGCGTGTCCGACAAGCTGCTCGCGCTCGACGACGTGGGCCTCGGCTACCTGCACCTCGGGCAGAGCGCCACGACGCTCAGCGGCGGCGAGGCACAGCGCATCAAGCTCGCCGGCGAACTCGCGAAGAAGGCGACGGGCCGCACCGTCTACATCCTCGATGAGCCGACGACCGGCCTGCATTTCGCAGACATCCACAAGCTGCTCGAAGTGCTCATGAAACTGCGCGATTCCGGGAACACGCTGATCATCATCGAGCACAGCCTGGAGGTGATCAAATGCGCCGACTGGGTTCTCGACATGGGCCCCGAGGGCGGCAGCGGCGGCGGGCGACTCCTCGCGGAAGGCACGCCGGAGCAGGTCGCCAAGGTTGAGCAAAGCCACACTGGTCGCTATCTTCGACGGATGCTGGAGACATGACGGATGACGATATCTGAAATTTGAAAACGATGACCAACGACCCGAATCGAATCCTAAAAGATGCGCTCGCTGCGATCGCAGTGGCGTCGTCATTCGTCGTCTGCCATCCGTCCTTCGCGCAGCAGCCTGCGGCAGTCACGGAAGCACGCGAGGCGCTGGCCGAGGACATCCCGGAAGTCGCCATTGCCAAACTGCGGCAGTCGCTCGCGACCCTGCCCGCAGGGAGCGAGGAACGGCGCACGGCTCTGCTGCTGCTCGCCGAGGCACAGCTCAACAGTGACCGCGCCTCCGACGCACTCGACACGCTCGCGCAAATCACACCGGGCGATGGCACGCCAGCCGTGCGACTCCGCGCACTTTCACTCATCGCACTCGGGCGGTGGGAGGAGGCGCTCGCGCAGTTCGACACACTGATTGCCGCAGGAGGGAACGCGGCGGCTGTCGCCGGAAAGGCCGAATGCCTGCAAGCACTGGACCGCACGCAGGAAGCTGCGGATATCCTGAAACCACTCGCCCTTTCAAACGACGCACCCGTCGCGCTCCGCCTCCGCCTCGCATCGCTGCTCGTCGAGCTCGGCAATGTTTCCGAGGCGCGCGGTCTGCTCGGCTCCGCGCCCCGGTCGCCCGCGGATGAAAATTGGATCCGCTACATCCAGTCGCGCATTCATCTTCGCGAAGGAAAACCGGCGGCTGCGCTCGAAAGTCTCGCGCCATTCATCGCCGCTCCGGATGGAACGCCGCCCGCGGGCTTCACGGCAAGTCTCCGCGCCGCGGCCACACTCGCGGAAGCC
>JAYWEO010000013.1:0-7477 GCA_043779225.1 Prosthecobacter sp. | reverse complement strand
ACGGCGTCAATTTCATCAATGAAGATCAGGCAGGGCGCGGCCTTCTTGCCCTGCTCGAACATGTCGCGCACGCGGCTCGCGCCGACGCCGACGAACATTTCCACAAAGTCTGATCCACTGATGCTGAAGAACGGCACATCTGCCTCGCCAGCGATCGCGCGGGCGAGCAAAGTCTTTCCGGTTCCCGGAGGGCCGACCATGAGCACGCCTTTCGGGATGCGGCCGCCGAGCTTTTGAAAACGCTTCGGGTCTTTGAGGAATTCGACGATCTCCGTGACCTCCTCCTTCGCTTCCTCGACACCGGCGACGTCCTTGAACGTCACCTTGTTTTTGTCGCGCGCCATCATCTTGGCCTTGCTCTTGCCAAAGCTCATCGCGCCCTTGCCCGCCATGCGGAGCTGCTGGCGGAAGAAGAAATAGAGCAGCAGCAGGATGAGGACGACCGGGAGGAACTGGATCAGCGCGGAGACCAGCATGCTGTTGTTCGCCGATTCCATTTCGGGGAAGATGCCGTGCTCTTCGAGCTCGGCCAGAAACCATTGCAGATACTGTGCGTTGATCGACGTCCGGAACGGCTCGCCTTTCGCCGCGTCCTTCGATGGGAGCACGTAGGCGCGGATCGTATCCGTCGCGATGCCGGGCTCGGAGATGATTTTGAATGGCTCCTTCGGATTGGTTGAGATGAGGCCGCTTTTCAGCTTCGAATGAAATGCCGGATACGTCAGCGTCTGGGTGCCCGTGGCGGGATTCCGGAGATAGAAGCCGCCTCCGATCAGCAGGATTGCGGCTGCAAAAAGCAGGAGGCCGCGCCAGTTGAAATTGGATTCCGGGCTGTTGTCGCCGTTGGGGTCTTGTTCGCGGTTCGGTCGAGGAGTTTGCTGTGCCATTTATTTGTTACCTTGGGAAATGAATGTAGAGGGCATCGGGATGCGGTCAACCGGGATGTCGGAGGGGCGATGGTCCGGTGTGGCTCTGAGCTTTGGACGTTGGATGTTGGATGTTGAGCGTTGGACGTTTGGCCCGCCGCAGGCGCGGTGCGAAGTGGATGCGCGACGTGACATGGCGAAGCCGCTGCGCGCGGCCAACCGTCCAACATCCAACGTCCAACGCTGAACATTCAACGACGAGCCAGCCAGTCGCTGCCGCTCAGTAGATCTTCACGAACGCCTTCTTCCTCAGGCGTTGCAGCCATTCCTGCTGATCTTTCTGGCGCTCGACTTGCAGCAGGCGGCCCTCGATTTCCTTGCGGAGATCCTTAAGCGGCTTGGAGACGCCACCCTTTTTCTGCTCCACGAGCATGATGTAGTACGTCTGGTTGAGCTGGATGATGTCGCTCACCTTGCCGGTCGGAAGCTGAAAGACGATGCGCTCCATCTCGGGATTCAGGTCGCCGTGCTTGATCCAGCCCCAGTCGCCGCCCTTGTCCTGAGTCGAGTCGTCGGAATACACCCGCGCCATGTCCGCAAAGTCTGCGCCGTGGAGAAGTTTCTCGCGAATGTCCTGCGTCATCTTCTTCTTTTTCTCCGGGTCGCTGCCGGGCGTGATCTTGATCATCCGCAGCTTCACCTCATCATTCGTGGTCCACTCCTGGATGTTCTTGCGGTAATAGGCCTCCACCGCGCCGGGCGGGATCATCGGCTCGTTCTTCACTTCGCGCGAACGCATGGCCTGCACGATGATTTTGTCCTCCTCCATCTTGCGGATGCGGTCGAGCGTGAAGCCCTGCGCGGCGATGGTGCGCATGAAGGCCGATTTGTCGCCGCCGAATTCCTCGCGGATGATCGCGTTCACCCGGTCGTCGATGGCGTGCGGCGGGATCTGCCCCTTCATTTTCTTGAACTCCTGCAGGATGAGCTGCCGGTCGATGAGGTCGTTCAGCGCGCGCGTGCGGGCTTCCTTGATCCGCTCGGCGAGCGCGTTGCCGGAATAGTTGGCGTTCAGCGAATTCTCCAGCGCGCCGGTGAGTTCGCGGACTTGGAAATAGGTGATCACGTCGTCGTTCACCACGGCGGCGATGCCGTCGAGCACCCGGGTCTCCGCCGCTGAGGCGACGTGTGAGCAGAATGCGAGGGTGGTGGCGAGAAGTAGCGTGCGTAGTTGGCTCACGATTTTTGGATGCGGAATTTCCCGGAGGCTAGGAACCGAGCACCGCAAGTCAAGCGGTGCCTGTGTGTGGTAGTGGCTCAATCTGGAGGAAACCACGAATGGACACGAACGGACACGAATGAATCGGATGCGCGATCATTCCACTGCGGGTTCCTCTTCGGGTCCACTCGTGGTTCAAAGGGAACTGCTGGCAAGCGGTGCCTGGACGCATGCCGCCGATGTGCCTGCGGCAAAAGTTTCATTGCAGCACGGGCTTTGCGGACTAGTTTCGCCGCATCGAAATGCTCAACGAGGACAGTATCCAATACGCCATCGAAAACACCCGCGTGACCGTGGCGCCGCAGAACCGGATCGAGACTTTCGGGACCACCGTGTTCCGCTTTTTCCTCGTGACGGAGCCGATGGACGTGGCCGGCCAGGTGCGCGTGCGGGACGGCCGACTGCACGCTGAGCGCCCGGCGATCATCACGCCGGAACATTTCCACCGCATGCTCGACGAAGGCTTCGGCGACAAGGCTTCGGAATTCATCAATTGGATGCGCGAGAATGCGTCCGAGCTGGCGGTGCTGCGCTACGGGTTTCAATTCCGCAAGACCGACATGCAGGAGTCCATCGTGCATGATTCCGTCGAGGCGGTGCTCGATCGTCTGCGTGTGAAAGTGGATCACGCGGAGGATCCGCTGAGCACCGTCATCCACGGAGTGGACGAGGGATGGGAGGTCTGCCTGCTGAAATTTGCCACCGACATGATCCAGCGTTCCGCCGCAGGCAATGTGAACGAATGGAAGCGGCGCGGGCTGCTTTGATCGCCACGGCGAATCCAAATCTCCCGCACCGTGGTCCTCCGGATATTTGTCATCCTCGTCCTCGCCTCGGCCATCTTCGGCGCATGCTGGTTTGCGATGCACGAGCTGTACATCAAGCCTGAGCAGCGCCTGCATGCGGACAAGGCGCTCCCTCCGCCGACTCCGCCGCCGGACCCGAGCCTCGCGGACTTTGCACGGTGCGTGGAGATCCACCGTACGGCGGACAGGGTCGCGAGCCGCAAGGCGATCGAGATATTTCTCCGCGAATTTCCCGCGTCCACGAAACGCGACGGCATCTTCGACATGCTCGGTGAGATCAACGCCGCCGAGTTCTTCGCCGTGAAGCCGAACGACAGGAACACCTACCTCGTCCAGAGCGGGGACGCGCTGCCCCGCGTCGCATCGCGCACCAAGGTCTCCGTGGAACTGCTCACTTACCTGAACAGGATCACCGGGAAATATCTGCACCCGAACCAGCGGCTGCTCGCGCCGCAGGTCGCGTTCCGTCTCGTCATCCAGCAGAAAAAGCAGCGCCTTGTGCTTCACAATGGCGACAAGTTTTTCCGCCAATATCCCGCCGCCGAATGGCCCGGCGGCGCGAAGGCTCCGCTCCGGCCGGCACAGGAGGGGCGCGTGACGGAAAAGCGGGCCTTCGAGCGCGGCGTGGCGATTCCTCCGAGGGAATTCGGCTACTTCGCCGCGTATCACATCATGCTCATCAGCATCCCCGGCCATTCGCTGCACACACAGCCGGCGGATCCGAAGGCCGAGGTGGTGCGTCCTCCCGGCGGCGGCATCGGCCTCGCGCCGGACCATATGAATGAAATCGCGATCTTGCTTCCGACGGGCGCTCCCGTGAGCATGGAATGAGCATGAATTCACAGCCACTCGACTTCGAGAAGCCCATCGTGGAACTGGAGCGGAAGCTCGGCGAACTCCGCGGCCACAGCCGCGAGAACAACGTCAACCTCGACCCCGAGGTCCGCCGCATGGAGGCCAAGATCGAGGAGATGAAAAAGAACGTCTATTCGAACCTCACCGCGTGGCAGCGCGTGCAGATTGCACGGCACACCGCGCGCCCGTTCACGCTCGACTACTTCCAGCTTTCCTTCACCGACTTCGTCGAGCTTCACGGCGACCGCCGCTTTGCCGACGACGCCTCCATGCCCGCCGGGCTCGCCACCATCGGCAAGCACCGCTGCGCCGTCGCCGGCCAGCAGAAGGGCCGCGACACGAAGGAAAACATCCACCGCAACTTCGGCTGCGCAAATCCCGAGGGCTACCGCAAGGCGATGCGCCTCATGCGCATGGCGGAAAAATTCAGCCTGCCCTTCGTCTCCCTCATCGACACCCCCGGCGCATATCCCGGCATCGGTGCCGAGGAGCGCCACATCGCCGAGGCCATCGCTGCGAACATCCGCGACATGATGACCCTTCGCACGCCCACCGTCGCCATCGTCATCGGCGAAGGCGGCAGCGGCGGCGCGCTCGGCATCGGCGTGAGCGACCGCGTGCTCATGCTGGAGAATGCGTACTACTCCGTCATCAGCCCCGAAGGTTGCGCCGCCATTTTGTGGAAACACCGCAAGCACGCCCCCGAGGCCGCCGAGGCGCTGAAGCTCACCGCGAAGGATCTCAAGGAACTCAAGCTCGTGGACGGCGTCATCCCCGAGCCGCTCGGCGGCGCGCATCAGGACCAGGCCGCCGCGATTGCGAACCTCCGCGCCGCCATCGTCCGCCACCTCGATGAACTCGTGAAGATCCCGATCGATCAGCTTCTCGAAGAGCGCTACCAGAAATTCCGCCGCATGGGATTCTTCGCCGGAGAATAGTCCCGCCGTGGCTGGATTCTCACTCATCACCGTCGCATCCGGCGCGGTGAGCCTCCGTTCGGAAGAGCACGGCGAGACCTTCCATCCCGTCGTCGGCCCGATGGCGGAGGCGCGCGGCCTGCACGTGGACGGCTCGCGCATCATCGAGCGGGCAGGGGTGAATGCGCGCCCCTTGGTGATCTGGGACGTCGGCCTCGGCGCTGCCGCGAATGCCGTCGCCGTCCTCGACGCCCTCGCCGAATCCGGCAGCGCGGCCCGCGTGGAGCTGCACAGCTTCGACTGCACCGCCGAGCCCCTCGAGTTCGCGCTCCGGCACGCCGCCGCCCTCGGCTACCTCACCCGCTGGTCCACCCCGGTCGAGTCCCTGCTCCAGACCGGACGCGCCCTCGCGGGAAAGGTGGACTGGCACTTCCACCGCGCCGACTTCCGCGAATTCGTGCGTTCGCCCCGCCCCGACGTCCTGCCTGCTCCCGACGCCATCCTCTACGATCCCTATTCCCCGGAATCGAACCCCGGCATGTGGACGCTCGAACACTTCACCCGGCTGCACGCCTGCCTCGACCCCGCGCGCCCCTGCACGCTCACCAGCTACAGCCGCTCCACATCTGTGCGCGTAACCCTCCTCCTCGCGGGCTTCCACGTCGGCTGCGGCACCAGCACCGGCGAAAAGGACCAGACCACCCTCGCCGCCACGCACCGCGAACTCCTCGCGCACCCGCTCGGTGCCGAATGGCTCCTCCGTGTCTCCCGTTCCACCCGCGGCGCCCCTCTCCGCGAACGCCCATGCCCCGGCCGCATCACCCCCCCCGATCTCGCCGCA
This sequence comes from Prosthecobacter sp., assembly GCA_043779225.1. GTDB lineage: Bacteria > Verrucomicrobiota > Verrucomicrobiia > Chthoniobacterales > Chthoniobacteraceae > SXWH01. The sequence goes on along the minus strand of JAYWEO010000013.1, from coordinate 1,913 downwards.
CTTCGCGTGAAGATCGGCGCTTAGCCCGCAAGGCCCCGCGCAGTTCGCCGTCGCGACTCGTCAGGCGGTGCGGTCGTGCGAGTCCCGTTCCGCATCGGACTTTTTCGACGACGGGTTGGCAAGGCGGTAGCAAAGCGCGATGAGGGCGAGGGCCAGCAGCAGCGCGATGCAAAAGCCCGCACCGCGTCCCGTTCCCCACAACTGGAAGAGATCGCGCACGACATACGCGCAGGCGAGCAGGTAACCGAGGAAAGGCACGGCCAGCGGACGGGCGAAATTCAGCGTCCAGCCGAAGCCGCTCATGCGCTTGCGGACCAGCATGCGCGAGTCGGCGCGGCAGAAGTAAAAGAGGCCGAGCTTCCAGTTTGCAGGGTCGCATCGGAAACGGTCTATCGGGCCAAGGCTCATGATGAATGCGAGGGAGAATGGATTGTTCAGGCTTTTGTTCAAGTCCTCGCTTGGGACGGGAGGACCAATATGCCTTGCGAATGTGGAAGCCGTTCGCCGCACTCGGTCCGAACGGGTGTTACTCATCGCTCGGAATACCAAGGATCGTCAGCAAGGAGTTTCTTGAAGTCGATGGCGAATGAGTGTGCTTCGACGACGGTGCAGTAAATGAGGACAACCAAGACGCAGCGAGCCAGCCAAGGAAAATAACGCGACAGCAGCCGAAGCAGAAAAAGCAAGACCACTGCCGAGAGAAGTGATGTCACGATGCTCTTGGTAATCGTGTCGTGTGGCATGAACCCGGCGCCGTCGCAGGTCCAATAAACGGGAAACATCCAGAGCTGGACTGCAATCCCCAGTGAGTGACTGACGCTCTCAAAGCCGCTCTGCAATCTATCGCCGAAAACTATGGATACGCGGTTGCCTGCGTGGAAGGAGAGGCCAAAGGCCACGGAGCACAAAATGACCACTAGCGCCATGAAAATGAATGAATCAACGCACCGCGTCATCTTTGGGTTCATGTGGCTTCGTTGACGGGAGATTCGGCGAGCGGCCTAATTGCCTGTTACTCGCAACAGCCATTCCAGCCGTCGTGTCATTGGCATGGGCAGAAGGTTGGCTTCGCCTTTGCCGGGGAGGGGAGATGCAATGTGATCCGCTTGCATCCCGCTCGGATAGCGGGCGGCGGGCGAGGTGTCGAGACGTTCGGGCTGGGTGCGGGCGGGCATCCGGTGAGGACTGGCTCCGGCAGGCTTCTTGGCCATGCGTGGTTCTTCCGTCCCCGCCGGGACTCTTCGCCTTTGCCGTCGGGGAATCCCAGCGATGAATCGCTGGGCTATTTTTAAAGACTTCCTCAGCGGAGACTCTGCGCTCCACGATTTGATGGAACGCGAGGCGTGCATTCCAAAAATTCACCGCTAAGTTTGCCGCGCCTTCCCGGCTTCTCCTCCGCAACCCTCAACGACTCCACACTATGATCCGCATCCCTGGACAACCTGGCCGCGACCTTTGCGATTCCCACCTCGGCATCACGCGACGCGACTTGCTGCGCGTCGGCGGCAGCGCGCTGATGGGGCTCACGCTGGGCTCGGTCTTTTCACTGCAAGCAAAGGCGAAGGCTGCTGCGGCGGCGACGGGCGCGAACTTTGGCAAGGGCTTCGGCAAGGCGAAGCACATCGTGATGATCTACATGCAGGGTGGGCCGTCGCATCTCGACCTGTGGGACCCGAAGGAGAATCTGCCGGACAAGATGCGCAGCCCGTTCAAGAGCATCCCGACGCGGATTCCGGGCGTGCATTTCACAGAGGTGCTGCCGGAGCTGGCGAAGCTGAACGACAAGTTCTCGATGATCCGCTCGATGAGCTACACGCCGAACGGGCTCTTCAACCATACTGCGGCGATTTACCAAATCATGACGGGCTACACGACGGACAAGGTGTCGCCGAGCGGCCAGCTCGAGCCGCCGA
>JAYWEO010000012.1:0-5917 GCA_043779225.1 Prosthecobacter sp. | reverse complement strand
AAGTCCCCGGTGAAAGCCGCGGAGATCGCGAAGCTCTTCACCGTCGAGACCTTCGCCAAGATGGTCATCCGCCAGCAGAAGGCGACGCCGGCGGCGTAGGCGGATAAAGGCTTGGTTCTAGCGCCAAGACTAATAGCTTGGGCACTCATGAACAATCCACTTCACGCGCTAAAGCAGATCGAAACGCTATTACAAATCAAGCCATCTAATTCGTTTGAAGCAGCGGCGGCATTTTCTGCCGTGGTTTCACTCACGCAACTGCTCAGCGAAAAACTGGAACTCTCGGAGCTGGCACAGCAGACAAACACAGCTAATGCCATTTCGCGCATTCGATTCCTAGCTGCGTCGGTATTTGGATTTGATAGCCCCCAGGGCGGCGATGACATCCAACTGGCGATGGAAGAAATCTCCAAAGCCAGAATCGGTTTTCAGATGCCAAAAGCGTAAGCAGCACCACTGCTACCACTGAGGATATTTCAATTTCCAAGTGAAGCTCCCACCTGTTTCCGTGTCTCCGATAATCTGAACCTTTGTTGAATGCTTGTTCGGTTCGGAGACGAGGACATAAATTGAAGCTTTGCTCTCGGGCGGGTCAAAACGGGCGTGTTTCTGCGCCGCCTGAATCCACATGGCTTGTTGTCGCGTCACGATTCCTGAGATACTCCGAGAGCTGCCCGGGACTGCGCCCCCAAAGTCTTCGTCGCGCAACACAATTTCAAAGTTCCCAGCCGAGACCTCCTGAATGTCCGGCGCACGCACAGTATTTAGGGGTATTCTCACGAGGCAATTCTCAAATGTAAATGCGTTCGTGGCGATCTGGCCCGCAGTTGTGGACATGATTTGTCCCTGCGCATCCCTCAGAATCTTCGGTGCCTTCGCTGCCGCTTCCATCCGAGCTTTCATTTCTTTTTCCGCTTGTAGAAACGGGGCGGCCTTCAACTGCTTTTCCGCTTCTATATTTTTCGCATCAATTTCCCGCTGCCGTGTCATCGCCGCGGCGCGTTGTGCTGTGGCAGCAGCGGCTTTGTTTGGATCGTAACCGTATTTGGTCCGAAGCTCTGGCGGAAGATCCGCGAAGAAAACACGCGCAATTCCATCGGCGTGGCTGATTGCGATGGCATCCCCTTCAACGCGAGTCACCGTGACGCCAAGATATTTCTTGCCGCTCAGGATTGTGAGATCGAAGGGCGGTGCATCATCCGCGAATACCGCTGCCACGAGGAAAAACGTAAGAAGCCAAGTTTGCATTTTCATGGGGAACTCCAGTTTGAATTTCGCTGACTCCTGCTTTTATCGCACCGCGTCCCCAGCGGTCAACCGTGGGCATGGGGGCAATGCTAGCACCCGGCACAGCCCACACCGTTCGCGTGTCTTGATGAGCACAGTGCTCGCTAATCCAAATCCAATGCGAAGCGGAGCGCCTTCTTGATCCGTTCCAACACTTCCGTCGGGAGCACTCCGAGTTTGCGCTCCAGCCGCTTCACCGACAACGACCCGATGCCCTGCACATTCGCCACGCCTTCCAAACGCAGGAACGGCAGCTTCGGCATCTCCACTTCATACTCGCTGCCGCGATCTTCCGAAGTCAGCGGCACGTAGAGCACCAGCACGCGCGGCGGATTTTCGTCGTAGCGCGACACCACCACGACCGGCCGCGTCTTGGCGGCGATGCCGAGGTCTGCCAGCCAGACCTCACCGGGCCTTGGGTTCATCGAGCAAGTCCAGCACTTCCTGTTCGACGGCCCGTGAACGTGCGATGTCGAGGGCGTCGTCGTCAGCCAACTCGATGATTTCCGCCACGAGCGCGCGGACCTTTTGCGAGGTCTCGGGCTTCCATTCGTGGAGCTTTGTATCCAGTGATTCGGCGATGGCTTCCATGACGTTCGCAGCATATTCCCATCACCGCGCGGCGTCAATTTGCCAATCTTGAGGGCGTCCACAGTTGCATCACGCCGGAAAAGCCGTTATCTCACGCGCATGAACACGGAATTTGCGCCGCTCTTCAAACTCGGACGCGCTGAACGCATTCAGCTTGTCGAAGACCTCTGGGACAGCATCGCTCAGGAGGACGCTCCTTCGCCCGTTCCGGACTGGAAGCGCGACGAACTTCGCCGCCGCAAGGAGCGGTATCTGCAGCATCCGGCATCCGGGCGCACATGGGAACAGGTGAAGCAGCGGGCGCGGGCGCAGCATGATTGAGCGCGTCATCTACACGCCGGAGGCCGACGGTGATGTCTTGGAAGCCTACGGCTGGTATGAGAGCCGCGAGCCCGGGCTCGGTGAGGATTTTCTTCGTTGCGTCGAGGCGTGCATCCTCACCATCCAGCGGCATCCGCAACTCTATCCCGTCGCCGTGGACGAATTCCGCCGCGCGCTTGTGCGCCGCTTTCCCTAAGAGATTTTCTACGAGGCGACGGACGATGCCCTCGTGAGTTATTCGGTTTTTCACTGCTCCCAAGATCCGGAGAAATGGCGGGCGAGGCTACGCTGATTTCTTCTCGCCGTCGCGTTCTTCAAACCAGCGGTTCGCGAGCTGCGCGAGGTTGCGCGCTTGCTCGAATGAGCGCGGTTTGTATTCTCATTCCATGACCCAAGCCGTCGCCCACATTCTCGAAGAGGCAGAGCAGCTTTCCGCTTCGGAGCGGGCGGAACTCGCCGACCGTATCTTGGAGAGTCTGGCCCACGACATTCCGCCGGACATCGCAGCAGCTCAGACTGCCGAAGTTCGCCGGCGTATCGCGGAGGTCGAGTCCGGCGAGGTCACGCTCATTCCGGGCGATGAGGCTCTGGCGCACGTTCGTCGCATCGTGGCTTCCGCACGCGTGGCGAACTGATGGCCGCGAGCTACGGCTTTCATCCCGAGGCGCTTTTCGAGTATGCGGAGGCCACCAACTACTGTCTTCACGAAGTCTCGGCGCGGGTGCCCCGCGGCCGCCTTGAGTTCGGGCAGGCCCACGCTCGCGGAGACGGTGAAAAGGAGCCACAGAGGGAGACACTTCATCCCGCCCTCCTGCTGCGGATCGGCCGGGCGCACAATCTCCGGGCGCAGGTGCGCACACCTTCCCTGCTTGTCGGAACCCTGACAAATGCAGGGGGAGTGGCTGGGCCCGGAATCGAACCGGGGACACGAGGATTTTCAATCCTCTGCTCTACCAACTGAGCTACCCAGCCTTACTCTCTTTTTACGGAATCTCTGCGGGAGGGTTTCGATATTCCAGCCGCACATGGCTGTCAAGCGCTTCGCATGAAAGTCGTGGCAAAATCTGGTTCCCTCAAGCCTGCGGACACCACAAGGGCTTTGCCAAAATGGGGAACGTGCGCAGTATCGCATCCGAAGCGAGAACACGACATGCCCATCTACGAATTCTTCTGCCCGGACAACCGCCGCATCTATTCCTTCCTCGCGCGCAGCCTGCGCCTGGCGGACAAGGTGCCGCGGTGCCCGGACAATCCGCGGTGGAAGTTGGAGAAGATGATCAGCGGCTTTGCCATCACGGGCCAGGCCAAGGAGAAGGCGGCGGATGCGCCGGGCGGAGATTTTGACGACGCAAAAATGGAGGCGGCGATGGGCGAGATGGAGCGGGAATTCGGCCATGTCGCGGAGAGCGACAATCCCGACCCGCGCGCTCTCGCAAAGATGATGCGGCGCATGGGTGAGATGAGCGGACAGAAGATGCCGGCGCAGATGGACGAGGTGATCGCGCGGCTGGAGAAGGGCGAGGATCCCGACCGGCTGGAGACGGAATATGGCGATGTCTTTGATGCGATGGACAATGCCGATGGTCCTGCGGGCGAGGACCGGACGAGGACCAAGGCCCGGCGCGCGCGGCGGGTGACGCGTGATCCGAAGCTGCACGACATGTCCGAATTCTGCGAGTGACGCGGACGCTGAACGCATCCAGCCTGATCCCACTTCCACGATGAAAGCCTCTCCCACCAATGTGCTCGGCACCCCGCTCCAATGCTGCTGCACTGCACCGATGACGGGATTTTTCCGCGACGGCTATTGCCGCACCACGGCGGACGATCGTGGCATGCATACGGTGTGCGTCGTGGCGACGGAGGAGTTCCTGGAGTTCAGCGCCGCGGAGGGAAATGATCTCAGCACGCCACACCCGGAGTTTGATTTCCCTGGGCTGAATGAGGGCGACAAGTGGTGCCTGTGCGTGACGCGCTGGAAGGACGCGCTGGAGGCCGGCTGCGCTCCGCAGGTGGTGCTGGAGGCCACGCACCTCTCGGCGCTGGAATGGGTGTCGCTGGAGGATCTGCAGGCGCATGCGGCGACGAAGTGAATTGGCGGTTGAGCAACGGCGGAATCCGCGTTACGGAAGTGGCAATGGCAAAAAGCAGCGAAGCTCGCACTGAGCAGTCCAATGAGCAGACCTTTGAAATGGCGATCGGCCGGCTCGAAGGTCTCGTCGAGGACATGGAGCGCGAAGACCTTCCGCTCGAACGCCTCATCGTGAACTACGAGGAGGGCATCCGGCTCGTGAAGACGTGCCAGCAGAAACTCGCCGAGGCGGAGAAGAAAATCGAAATCATCCAGCGGCAGGCGAATTCCGACCCTGAGCTGAAGCCATTCGATCCCGATGCCAAGGGCGACGCTCCCGCCCTTTCGCGCAAGGCTGGCCCCGGTCCTCGGGACGCCAACCTTTTCTGACCCCCGTTTCAAAATTTCCCTGCCCGGAACTGCCCTACGCATATGCCTTCAACCATCCCGATGACCACCAACTTCCTGTCCACCATCAATTCTCCCGCCGACGTGAAAGCGCTGCCCGACAGCGCCCTGCCGCAGCTCGCCGAGGAGGTTCGCGCGGAACTTATCCGCGTGATGTCCGACGCCAACCCGACCTCCGTCGGCGGCCATCTCGGGCCGAATCTCGGCGTCGTCGAGCTGACCATCGCGCTGCACCGCGTCTTCACCACGCCGAAGGACAAGTTCGTCTTCGATGTCAGCCATCAGGGCTACGTGCATAAGATTTTCACCGGACGCCGCGAGCGCTTCGAGACCATCCGGCAATACGAGGGGCTGAATGGCTTCCTGCTCCGCACCGAAAGTGAGCACGACTGCTATGGCGCAGGCCACGCAGGCACGGCGGTGAGTGCGGCGCTCGGAATGGCGGTCGCGCGCGACCTTCGCGGCTCGGATGAGCATGTCGTGGCGGTCGCGGGCGACGCGGCATTCACCTGCGGCGTGACGTACGAGGCGCTGAACAATGCGGCGGAGCAGACGAAGAAATTCATCGTCATCCTGAACGACAACGAGTGGAGCATCGACCGCAACGTCGGAGCCATCGCGCGCTACTTCAACAAGATCGCCACGAGCGAGGCCTACGCGCATCTGCACGATCGCGCGGCGAAACTCGTCGAGAAGCTCCTCGGCAAACGCGTGAAGAATTTCGCCAAGCGTGTGGAGACCGGCGTGAAGGGCCTCATCGCACACAGCGTGCTCTTCGAGGATCTCGGCTTCCGCTACTACGGCCCGATCGATGGCCACGACACGCAGACGCTCATCCACACGCTCGAATTCCTGAAGACGCAGAACGAGCCCGTGGTGCTCCACATTCTCACGACGAAGGGCAAGGGCTACGAGCCCGCGCTCCAGCAGCCGATGAAATTCCACGGCCTCGGCCGCTACGAGCCGAAGACCGGCGCGACCAAGCCCGCGCCCACGCCGACGTACAGCGAACTGCTCGGCACCACGCTCTCGAAATTCGCCACGACGAACAACAAGCTCGTCGCCATCACCGGCGCGATGCCGAGCGGCACCGGGCTCATCTCTTTTGCAAAGGAACACCCCACGCGCTACTTCGACACCGGCATCGCCGAGGAGCACGCCGCGCTCTTCGCCGCCGGCCTCGCGTGCGAAGGCTTCACGCCCTTCCTCGCGATCTACTCCACCTTCATGCAGCGCGCG
>JAYWEO010000011.1:0-20613 GCA_043779225.1 Prosthecobacter sp. | reverse complement strand
TCCGGCGCGTTCGCATCCGTGGCGGTGGCTGGCGGCGGGAGCTTGCGCGGCGTTGCTCGCAGCGACGGCTTTCATTTTCTTCCGCTCTGAAGCACCGCGTGTGCGTCTCGCAGTCGCGAGCGGGGACGTGCGGGTGTGGCGGGCGCAGAAAACAATGGCGGCAAAAGCCCGGTTCATTTTGCAGGCGGGCGACTGGCTGCTCACGGGCAGGGATGGCGCGGCGGAAATCGAATTTCCCGGCGAGACGACGCGGCTCGCGATTGGCGCGGATGCGGAATTCGGCGTGGTGACGGCGATGCCGGACAAGCAGCTCAAGCTCACGGCAGGCACGCTGCGCGCGAGCGTGGCGCGGCAGTCGGCGAGCCACCCGATGCTCATCCGCACGCCGACGGCGAAGGCGGAGGTGCTCGGCACGAAATTCGAGATGAGCGCGACGAAGGAGCGCACCGAGATGACGGTCACGGAGGGGCGCGTGCTCATCGCGCGCACGGATGATGAGAGCGGCGTGGTCGTCGAGACGAGTCAGTCCGCGACGGTGACGGAAAAGGAACCCGTCGCCGTGCAGACGCCGCCGGTCGCACAGTTGCTCGACCGCGGACTGCTCGCGCGATGGACTTTTGATGAAGGCGCGGGCGTGATCGCGGCAGACAGTTCCGGCAACGGGCGCAATCTCACGTTGAGCGATGGCGGCGCGTGGGGCGACGGCAATGGGGGCAAGGCGCTCGACCTGCACGCGGCGAAGGCGGATGTGGAGTCGCCGCGCATCGCGCTGCCGAATGTCTTCACCATCGCGCTGTGGCTGCGGATTCAGCCCGGCGGTCCCGCGCGACCGCAGCCGCTGCTGGGTTGCCGTGGCGGTGCGGGCGGGATGGATGAGTTCTGGCTAAACCTGCCGCCGACTTTTCCCGGTTCGGGAATCGTGCTCGATGTGCCGGGCCGAACGATGGGTTCGCAGGCGCACGCGAAGGCCGGCGTGATTCTCGCCGGGCGCTGGCATCATCTCGCGGTCAGCGTGGACAGCGCGCAGGGCCGCGTGAGTTTCTTCGTGGACGGCCGCGACGTGACGGAGGCGGGCGGCTTGCGGCGCGATTCCAAGCTCGGCGGTCCGATGCTTATCGGCCGCCGCGTGAAGGGCGGGCCGCTGCCTTTCGACGGACAGCTCGACGACATCCGCATCTATGGCCGCGTGCTTTCGGCGGCGGAAATCACCGCGCTCGCGCAAGGAAAGGATCCGGCAAAATGATCATGAAAAAAACGCTGCACACCATCGTCGCGTGCCTCCTCGTCAGTCACGCACTCGCGGAGAACATCGTCTTCCCCAGCAGCCCGGATGCGGGCGTGATCAATGTGAAGACCGCATACGGCGCGATCGGCGATGGCGTTGCGGATGACACGGCGGCGATCCAGGCGGCCATCACGGCGAATGCGGGCACATTCGGGCGCGTGCTTTATTTTCCAAATGGCACCTACCTCGTGAGCGCCACGATCTCGTGCGGCGCGACGATCGCGGCGGCGAAGGGCGTGACGCTGCAAGGGCAGAGCCAGGCGGGCACGATCCTCCGGCTGAAGGACAGCGCCGCGGGCTTCACAAACGCGGGTTCGCCGCAGCCGGTGCTCGCGTCTTTCACCGGCACGGGTTCGGACAACCAGGCGTTTGGCAACAACATCTTCAACCTCACGATTGACACCGGCAGCGGCAACGCGGGTGCGATTGCGCTCAGCCACCTCACAAACAACTACGGCTCGGTGCGTGAGGTGACGCTGCGCTCCAGCGACGCCAATCACATCGGAGCAAACGGCCTGCTCATGGCGCAGGCGTGGCCGGGGCCGGGCATGATCCGCAACCTCACCGTGGACGGATTCAGCTATGGCATCGCGATCTACAATGCGGAATACAGCATGACCTTCGAGGGCATCACGCTGCGCAATCAAAGCACCGCCGGCATCCTGAACAGTGGCAACATTGTCTCCGTGCATTCGCTCACGAGCACGAATACGGTGCCGGTGCTGGCGGGCACGGCCGGATCGCTCAGCGTCATCCTCAGCGCGAATTGCACGGGCGGCAGCGCGACGCGCAGCGCGTTCGAGTTGTCGGGCGGAATGTGCCTGCTGCGCAACATCGTCACCACCGGCTACCAGTCGGCGGTGAAAAACAACGCGACCGTCGTGAGCGGCGCGAACCAAGGGGAATACGTGAACAGCACGCCGCTGAGTTTGTTCACGAGTCCGCAGACGACACTCGGAATGCCGATCGAGGACACGCCCGAAGTCGCGTGGGATGATCTGGGCAAATGGGCTTCCGTCACGAGCTACGGCGCGGTGGCGGATGACACGAACGACGACACCTCCGCGATCCAGGCGGCGATCGACAATGCCGTCGGCAAGACCACGATCTATTTTCCGCGCGGCAAGTATTTCGTCAGCGGCACGATTCACATCCGCAATGGCGTGAAGCGCATTTACGGCGCGGGCTCGGCGATCCGGTTCACCAACGCGCTCTACGCGCAGGCGGTGCCCGTCTTTCAATTCGACAACACGAGCGCGCCGGTCGTCGTGTTCGAGCTTTTCGTCACCGACTACCCGACGGCGACGGCGAACTTCACCCTCTTCAAACACAACTCCGCGAGTGCCGTGGTGCTGCGCAATCTCGCCATCAATGCGGGTCAGGCCTACACGAGCACGGCGGGCAGCGGGCCGCTCTTCGTCGAGGATGTGGCGGGGAACAGTTGGCAGATCAACCAGCAGACCGCGTGGATGCGGCAGGTGAATCCCGAAGCGCCGCGCGGCTACACGAAGATCATCAACAACGGCGGACGCCTGTGGATTCTCGGACTGAAGACCGAGAAGGACGACAACGTGATCGCCTCCACGAACGGCGCGGCGACCGAGGTTCTCGGCGGCCTGCTCTACCCCGCGGGCACGGTGGACGCGGCGAAGATCGCCTTCACCAGCACCGACAGCGCGCTCTCCGTGAGCATCGGCGCGTCGAGCTATGCGGCGGGAAATCTCTACACCAACTTCGTGCAGGAGACGCGCAGCGGCACCACGCTCACCCTGCCGATCACCAGCCTCGTCGCGCGCAATCCCGGAAGAATCTGCCCGCTCTACGTCGGCTACATCGCGAAGCCCGCGCCCTTCGACACGGATGCCGACGGAATGCCCGACTATTGGGAAACGCTGCACGGCCTCGATCCGCTGAACGCCGCCGATGCCGCGCTCGATGCGGATGGCGATGGCCGCAGCAATCTCGCCGAGTATCGCGCAGGCACCGATCCGCGCGCGAACGGCGATTTTTTCAGCATCGGCAGCATCAGCGCCACGGGCAGCACGCGGGCGTTCACCTTCAACGCGCGCACCGACCACGCTTACACGGTGCAATACAGCGACGACCTCGCGACCGGCCCGTGGCTCACGCTCGGCACCATCCCCGCGAGCGCCGCGCGCACGATCAACACGAGCACACCGATGAACATGCCGCGCCGCTTTTACCGCGTCATCGCGACGCCTTGAGTTTGCACGTCCTCCATCATCATGAAATTTCGGCTCATCCTCTTTGCTGCCATCAGCTTCGCGGCGTCCGCTTTTGCGCAGACTTACTATCTGCCGCCGGGCGTGACGAATATTCGCGCGATGATCGTCGGCGGCACGCCGCTCGCGGGCGGCACCTCGCAAATCTGGCGGGACTTTTGCGCGGCGCAGCGCGTGGGCTTGGTGCGGGCGGTCACGGACATGCCGACGGTGGCGACGGCCACGGGGCATCCGGAAGTTGCGAACGCGGCCTTCGTGACGTGCGGCACTTCGGCTGGCGCGAATGCGGCGACCTCGACGGCAATTGCAAATCCGACGCGCGCGATTGCCGTGGTGGGATTGCACGGCGTGATGTTTGCGCTCGGGAACACGGGCTTCAACGCGAACCGCGGCGGTGAACTCAACGATGTGCCGACGCTCGATTTCAGCGGCGCGTACGGCGTGCCGATGATTCACAATTTCGACAACAACGATGGCTTTGTGAATCCCGTGGTGCTGCAAGGGCTTGTGGAATGGGGCCGCGCGCACGGTGCGCCGTGGACGTTCTTCATTCACAACGACGGCACGCACACGGACAACGACACCGCGCTGACCACGCTCATTTTCCCGTGGCTCGCGGCGGTGCTGGATGCGCGGCTGCCGGCGAATGCGGGGACGGGCGATGGCACGGTGACGCTGAATGCGGTGCCGGAATCGAGCGGCTGGCTCGGCGACATCAAGATGAAGACCATCGCGAGTTTTGCGAGCTACACGGGCGATAAGACAAAGGCGGATTGGTTTCCGAATCAAAGCGCGGCGACGATCTGGAGCGGCTACCACTTCGCGCCGCCTTACAGCATTCCGGCGCAGCCGGTGGTCGCGCCGAGTGGCATCATCGCGGACCTGACCATCCTCGACCCGGCGAACAACGACACGAGCAGCGGCACGGGCTGGAAGATCAACGCGAATCTCAAGGAGGCGGATCAGACCGGCAGCCTCGTGAAATATTTCATCATGGCCGCGACGCCCGCCAGCGTGGCGGGGCTGGATTGGATTCGTCCGATTCAGCCGGGGCACAATTATTCGGCTTACACCGCGGACCCGATTTTCACCTTCCGCGTGACGGCGGATGCGACGGTCGTCATCGCGCACAGCGATCAGATCACGGCGCGGCCCGCGTGGCTTTCGTCGTGGACGAACACGGGCGAGCAGATGGTCATCACGCCGGGCAATCTCACCGCGAGCGCGCCGAAGCACACGCTGTTCAAGAAGGACTTCGCGGCGAATGCCATCGTGACCTGCGGCAGCAATGGCACGGGCTCCGGCACGATGTATCTCACGGCGGTGAAGCCGCTCGGCACGCAGGCGCTGCCCTCGGTGTCGGTGAGCGCGAGCATTCCCAACGCGACGGAAGGCGGCGCGAATGGGCAATTCACCGTGACACGCACGGGCGCGACGACGAGCGCGCTGACGGTGAACTTCGCCGTAACGGGCAGTGCGACGAGCGGCGCGGATTACGTTTCGCTCGGCACAGGCGCGGTCATTCCGGCGGGGCAAAGCAGCGTCGCGCTCGCGGTCACGCCGATTGACGACTTGCTGGTCGAAGGGACGGAGACGGTGACGCTTTCGATCAGCAGCAGCGCGGCGTATGCGCTCGGCGCGATCATCACGGCGTCGGTCAATATCACGGACAACGACACGTCCTCGCTGCCGGTCGTGACGGTCGTGGCCAACCAACCGAACGCCGCCGAACCAAGCACGAGCGGGCAGTGGACGCTGTCGCGCACGGGCAGCACGACGAGCGCGCTGGTCGTTGCTTTCACCACGACGGGCACGGCGGCGCGCGCGGTGGACTACACGCTGACCGGGCCGGCGGGGACGAACATGACGATTCCTGCGGGGCAGAGTTTGGCGGTCATCACGCTCAATGTCATCAACGACTCGCTCGTGGAAGGAACCGAGACGGCCATTTTCAACATCGCCGCGAACGCGAACTACACCGTCGGCTCGCCTGCGAGCGCGACCATCAGCATCGCGGATGATGACAGCGGAAGTGGGCTGCCGATGGTGACTATCGTCGCGACAAATCCGAACGCCGCGGAACCAAGCACGACGGGCACTTTCACCGTCACGCGCACCGGCGCGACGACGAGCGCGCTGGCTGTGAACTACGCCATCAGCGGCACGGCGACGAATGGCACGGACTATCAGACCTTGAACGGCAGCGTGAGCATCGCCGCGGGGCAGGCGAGTGTGGCCATCACGGTGACGCCGATTGATGATGCGCTCGTCGAGGGCACCGAGACGGTCATCGCGACGCTGAGTGCGAATGCGGCTTACACGCTCGGCTCGCCATCGAGCGCGACGGTGAATATCGCCGACGATGACACGAGCGGCACACTGCCGATTATCACCGTCACTTCTACCGACGCCATCGCCAGCGAGGGCGGCAGTGACACGGGCAACATCACCATCACGCGCAGCGGCAGCACGACGAATGCGCTCACGGTGCAGCTTGCCTACGGCGGCACCGCTGTGAATGGCGCGGACTACACCACGCGTCCATCGAGCGTGACCATCGCGGCAGGAGCGAGCACCGCGACACTCACGCTCACGGCGATTGACGATGCGCTCGTCGAGGGCGCGGAGATCGCCGTGATCAGCGCCGCCGCGGGTGGGGGTTACACGCTCGGCACGCCGGGCTACACGTCCATCCGCATCAATGACAACGACAACGCCGCGCCGCTCATCACGACGGGCATCGTCTTCGCCACGCACGTCAGCGGCGCGAACACACGCGACATCAAGCTGAACGTCTATCGCCCCGCGACGGGCAGCGGGCCGTGGCCGGTCATCATCTATTTTCCCGGCGGCGGATGGACTTCGCAGACCGAGGGCAGCGTGCCGCAGTTCCTCCTCAATTTCACCGCGAGCGGCTACGCGGTGGTGAGCGCGAACTACGTGACGAGCAGCTTCGCGAAATGGCCCGCGCAAATCCAGGACACGAAAGCCGCGGTGCGCTGGGTGCGCGCGAACGCGGCGACGTATGGCTTCGACGCGATGCGCATCGGCCTCACCGGCAGCAGCAGCGGCGGCCACATGACGGCCTATACGGGGCTCACCGGCGGATTGAAAACCGCGCGCTGCGGCAGCGAGGTGATTGACCTGATCGGTGGCATCGGCGGGAACCTCACGCAGAGCGACGCGGTGCAGGCCGTCGCGCCCTTTTATCCGCCGACGGATCTGCTCGCGATGGACCGCTATCCCACGCCCGACGTGCCGGACCACAACGGCAGTTCGCCCGAGACCGGACTCATCGGTTTTCCAATTCAGACCGTGCCGGAAAAAACCGGCACCGCGAATCCCATCATCCACGTCCGCGCGGGCGTGCCGCCGTTTTGGATCACGCAGGGCACGGCGGATCGCTCGGTGGATTTCAATCAAAGCGAACTGCTCAACGCCGCGCTCGTGAACGCTGGGCAGCCCGTGACCTTCTGGCCCGCGCAAGGCGCCGGCCACGGCACCGGCGTGATCGATAACCAGGAAGTCTTCCTGCTCCTGCGCACGTTCTTCGACCGCACGCTGAAAGGCATCGCCACGAATCCGCTGCCCGTCCCCACTTTCACTGCGAGCGCGCTCAGCGGCACCGCGCCGCTCACCGTGACCTTCGATGGCAGCGCCTCCACCGCACCTGCGGGAGCCATCACAAAATACTCGTGGTCGAGCGGCGACGACACTGGCGGCGGCAATGCGACGCTGACTTACACCTTCACGCGCGCGGGTGTGTATCCCGTCACGCTCGCCGTGCAGGACGACAAAGGCGGCACCGCGAGCATCACGCGGAAGGTCGTCGTCACTCCCGCAGGCAGTGCGAGCGCGACGCCGCCCACCATCAGCATCACGAGTCCCGCCGACGGCGCGTGGTATGCGCGCACCGGCGACCTTTCGCTGCAAACGACCGCCGCCGCGAATGGTGGCGCGAATGGTGGCGCGACCATCGCGAGCGTCGAGTTTCTCCTCAATGGCCAGCCCGTCGCGTGGGACAGCAAAACGCCTTTCGCTCTCACGCTTGGCCAGCTCGCGCCCGGTGCCTACACCGCCACCGCGCGCGTGAGCGACAGCACCGGCGCGGCCACCTTTTCCGCGCCTGTGAGCTTCCACGTCTTCGGCGAAACGGATGTGTTCCCGCTGCCGTCGCTGTCGTCGGGAATCTTTGGCGCGAGCTATTTCCGCTTCACCGACGGCACGCTGGCTTACACCTTCGAGCGCAGCGACGACCTCACGACGTGGACGCCATTTACGCCCACGCAAACTATCCTGACGAACGGCGCGCAGATTCAACTCATGCAAGCGACCGACCCACTGAGCGCCACCGGAGTTCCACGCCGCTTCCTGCGAATCAAAATTTCGCCCGCACCGTGAATCGCTTGCGACGCCAGCCATGCCAGCACTTTCGTTGTGGTATTTAGACTCCACCTAGGACGACAGCGCCCGCCGCGTACAGACTTCACGACTGTTTGCTCCGTCTCGCCAGTGCTCGGAAGTCGCTCTCAATGCCGAAAAGTTTGTCCTGCCAATGACGAGCAACATGAAACGCACAACCTGCAGCGGATGGAAGCTAGTCTTTGTAAAATGACCGTCATTATTTCGGGCGCTTGCGGGACGCGATTCTCTGCAAGCAACGGGATTCGATCATTCGACTCCATTTCAACTAACCCTCAGAAATCGGAGGCGGCAACTTTTCATTAACAGTTCACCCCGCGTGCGCAGGCTGGAAGATAGTCGGTATCTCGATCTCACAAATCAGCCTTCTCCATGAACCGCGCGGTTTGCGCAGGGTCGCTTTGAAGCAAGGAGGCACACCTTCGTGGCACATCCATCGAAGGCAGGTGAGGAGGAAGCAGAACCAACAAACCCGGTCGTGCGTTTCAAGTTGCGCTCGAACGGGCGCACATGCCGAAACCCCTGCCAATAGTCCTCATGCCGCGCGTAGCGGCATGCAGTATAAGAACCTCATTGGAGCGGAAATCAGGAAAAGACGGGACCGCCTCGGTTGGAGTCAATCCGACTTGGCGGTGAGGTTGCAGCTTGCCGGTTGGGATATAGATCGCAGCCAGCTTTCAAAGATCGAATGCCGCCTGGTTCACGTCAGCGATTTCAAACAACTGTATTTCGTGTGCGTTTTTAAGATAAGCCTCAATGAGATTCTGCCCTGCGTCGATCCGTGGGAGAAGATCAACGATTTTTTGGCGCGAACGATGGAACGAAAGCGGGCTCCGATCCCGAGGGGCAAGAAGCCTAAGAAGAGAAAACCAGAGCAGAGATAGTCTGCCGCCACACACCTGCAATTATCGAGACCTTGGAAGAACTCGCTTCCCGGATGGAACTAGAGCATAGAGTCGCCTAAATTGTGCGACGGCAATCAGTCCCACCGGGGGATCAACGGCGATGAAACGCGGCGTCCCAAAATCGCGGACTCCGGCCTGTTCATCAAAGTCAGCCTCATGAAACGCATCCTCATCCTCCTCTCGTCGCTCCGCATTTTCACCGCGTCATTCGCAGCGGAGCCATGCGGCTGCGGCTCAGGCACCCCGATGTCGTCACTCTGCCGCAGCTTTTTCGCGAGCAGGGTTACTTCACCGCGAGCCTGGGCAAAGTCATCCACGCGGGGCTGGATGCGAATGGCAAGCGCGTGTTCTTCCGAGACGCGAAGTCGTGGGATGACTGCCGCAGCTTCAACGTAACGCCGACAGGTCAGCGCGGTGAGGGACGCAACTTCAGCGGCGGCAAATTCAAGTGGGCAAGCTGGCTCGCCGCCGCGGGCACCGACGAGGATCAGCCCGACGGGCAGAACGCCGCCGAGGCGATCAAGCTGCTCAAAGTGCACCGCGACGGGCCGTTCTTCCTCGCGGTCGGATTCCACAAGCCGCACGATCCGTTCAATGCGCCGAAGAAATACTTCGCTCCGTATCCGCTAGACAAAATCCAGCTCGCGCAAGATCCCGCCGACCGGAGCGCGGAACTGCCGATGGCGGTGCCGAAGGGGGAGAACAAGACGCTCTTCGACAGCTTCACCGACCAGGACCGGCGCGAATTCCGCCGCGCCTGTTTCGCCGGCATTTCCTTCACCGATGCGCAAATCGGCAAGCTGCTCGACACGTTGGATCGGCTGAAACTTTGGGACAACACGATCGTCGCCGTGATGGGCGACCACGGCTATCACCTCGGCGAGCACGGCTGGTGGCTGAAGTTCACGATCTTCGAGCTGTGCGTGTTCACGCCAGTCGCGCGCGGCGCGGTCATGGGTCGCAGCGTGCGCACCGACCGCTGGCGTTACACCGAGCGGGACGAAGGCCGCGCGGGCATCGAGCTTTACGATCACACGAGCGACGCGCTCGAATATCACAGCCTCGCGGCGCAACCGGAGCACACGGCGTTGATCGCGGAATTGCGCGCGATCCTGCACCGGGGCAAACCGTGAGCCTTCACGACAGCCGCGGCGCCTCACTTTTTCATTTTCGCCGATGATTTCAACCTTCACACCAAACCGCATGTACCTGACCGTCAAAAAACTCATCGCCCTGCTGTGGCAGATCCCGCTGCTGGCGTTCGCCCAAAACGCACCGGACAAATCCGATCGCATCACCCGCGAATGGAAGGACGCGGATGGCACCACCGTGCCGTGCCAGATTTTTCTGCCGCCGCATTACGACAAGGCGAAAAAATATCCGCTCGTGCTCTGCCTGCACGGCGCGGGCGAAATGAAGAGCGCGCCCTTCACGGCCAAGGTCGCGGCCTCGACGGCGCTGCTCAGGCCGGAGCTGCGCGAAAAATATCCGGCCTTCCTGCTCGTGCCACAGACGACGACCGGCTGGGTGAAGCGCCCTGGCAGCAATCTGGTGGCTGCGGGCGGCTGTCGCGCCGCCGACATGCCGGAAAGCCAGGCGCTGAAGCTCGTGCTGCAGGCCGTGGCTGATGTGCGCAAGGAATACAGCGTGGACGCGGACCGCATTTACGTCAGCGGGCAGAGCATGGGCGGCGTGGCAACGTGGGATTTGCTCGTGCGTCATCCCGAGATATTCGCCGCGGCAGTGCCCATCTGCGGTGTCGGCGACGTGACCCTCGCGGGGAAAACCCAGTGTCCCGTCTGGTGCTTCCACGGCGACGCAGACAACACCGTGCCCGTGAAATGCTCGCGCGACATGGTCGCGGCCATGAAAGCCGCTGGCGGTGAGGTGACATACACCGAGTTCCCCGGTGTCGGCCACGGCGCGTGGGGACCGGCGTGGAATGAAAAGGAACTCGCGCCGTGGCTCTTTGCGCAGCGGCGGAAGAAACAGTCATCGCGTCCGCATCCATGAAAATCACACTGTCAAATTTACTCGCGGCCCTCACACTCATTGGTGCCGTCAACGCGGACGGGGATGATTCTGCACCGATGAATGCACCGGCAGGATTCACGCCTTTGTTCGATGGTCGTTCGCTGGCGGGCTGGCACACCGCACCGAGGCTCGGCGTGCCGAAGACAGCCGGCGAGGCGCTCGCGCTTTCCATCAAGCCGTCGGGAAAGAGTGCGCAGGCGAGCGCCAAGGGTCGCTGGGAAGTGCGCGACGGGAGCATCCTCGGCGGACAGGACGAACAGCGATTCATCCACCGCGAGGACGGAGCGGAATGGGGAATGGGCAGTTGGCTGATGACGGATGAGACCTTCGGCGATTTTGAACTGCTCGTGGATACGCACCCGGACTGGCCCTGCGACACAGGCATCTACGTGCGCAGCACGGCGCTCGGCCAGGGCTTTCAAATCCTGCTCGATCATCGCGGCGACGACACGGAGGGCATCGGCGGCAGCGTCGGCTTTCTCTACCTGCGAGGCATCGGCAATTTTCGTGTGGGTCCGCATAATTTCCGCTGGACCGCGGGCGCTGATGGGTTGCCCATGGACGTGAAGCTGATCCCCGGCACCGACGGTGTGAGCAAGATGGAATTTGCCGCGACGAGCGAGGACTTCCGTCGCGCGTGGCACATGAATGGCTGGAACACATTCCGCATCCGCGTGGTGGGCGCACAGCCGCGCATCACCGTGTGGATCAATGAGGTGAAAATATGCGAATGCGACACCGCAGCGATCCAGCATCCCCACTACAAACCGGCGGATGTGCAAAAGCTGATCGGTGCTCGCGGACACATCGCTTTCGAGGTTCACGACGGCCCGCCGTGGCGCTGGGGCGTGGGCAAGGTGTCGCGCTGGAGAAACATCTTTCTGAAGGAGCTGTGAGTCGCGTGCGAACGGCCCTCCGCAGGCAGGATGCCCGCTGGCCGCATAGCCGGGACGGCTGTGTTCCTCCTGCACCGCAGACTTTTTCACAGTCTCTCAGAGCTTTCGGAGAATGTGGCGACCCTAACGGGATTCGAACCCGTGTCCTCGCCGTGAAAGGGCGATGTCCTAACCGCTGGACGATAGGGTCTCTTGGAAAAAGAGGAGGCGGAATATGGGAAGCCTTCGGCTTCGCGGCAAGCAGTTATTCGGAAATCTCAGTCGCGGCGGCGCGGAGACTTGGGACGGCGCTTGGATTTGTCCCATGCGGCGGTCTTTTTGCGCTCTGGGGGACGGTGCGCCTTTGCAGATTTTTCCGGTTTCACGGGACCGCGCGGGGTCGCGTAGATTTTCACCACGGGTGGGCGCGGCTTGGCGGGGGCTGTTGGCTTTGATTTCGGTTTCGGCTTGGGCTTTGCGTCGCGCAGTGCGGCGACTTCCTTTTGCGAGAGGAAACGCCATGCGCCGCGGGCGAGGCCTTCGATGAGGATCGGGCCGATGCGGATGCGGAAGAGGCGTTTCACCTCGTAGCCGAGCTTGTAGAGCATGAGGCGGATCTGCCTTTTCAGTCCCTGCGCGAGGATGAGGCGGATGCGGTCGGACTTGATGATTTCGACGCCTTCGCACTTTGCGTAGCCGTGCTCGATGCGGAATCCTTTCAGCAGCTTTTCGCGGTCGTCGGTGGCGAATGGCCTGTCGAGCAAGACGTCGTATTCCTTTTCCACCTCGTGGGTGGGGTGGGTGAGGATGTGTGTGAGGTCGCCGTCGTTCGTCACGAAAATGAGGCCCTCGCTTTCCAGGTCGAGTCGGCCGACGTGATGCACGCGGGGCCAGTTCGGCGGGAGGAGTTCGAAAATCGTGCGGCGCTCGAATTCGTCGTCGGCGGTGCAGACAAATCCCGGCGGCTTGTGCAGCACGGCGTAGATGGGCTGCTCGGCGCGGATGAGGCGGCTGCCGACTTTCACGGAGTCGGTCGGCAGGATCTGCGTGGCGAGGTTCGTGACGACCTGGCCGTTCACGCGGACGCTGCCTTGGGTGATGAGTTCCTCCACGCCGCGGCGTGAGCCGAGGCCGGCGGTGGCGAGAAAGCGGTTCAGGCGCATGATGAGTTGAGAGTTGAAGGTTGAGAGTTGAGAGGCGCGGCGCGGATTTTTTCCGGCCCGCCGGATGTCATGGCGCGTTGCATGATCAATCAATGCGCCACGTGGTCCGTGATGCCGAGTGGAAAACTCGGCATGGCGGATTGGCAATCCGCCCTACCCTTCCGCCGCCGCGGGCGGCGGGACGCGCAGGAAGCACAGGAGCACGCAGTCGAGGGCGAGCAGACCTGCGCTGGCGAGGAACGCGACGTGACCATAGGCACGCACGCCGTCATATTTCACGAGCGCGTAGCCGAGCATGGGGCCGAGGAATCGGCCGAGCCCGCCGGCGCTCTGCATGAGGCCCATGAGTCGGCCTTGCGCGTGTTCCTCCACGGCGCGCGAGGCGAGGCCGTTCAGCGTGGGAGTGGAAAGGCTGTTGCCGATGGAGATGCCGGCGCAGGCGAGCAGCAGCAGGCCGATTCCGCTGCCCGTCGGGAGCATGCCGAGGCCGGCCATGCTTACGGCGAGGATGGCGGTGCCGATGATGGCGAGGGGTTTTTCGATGGGACGATGCAGCAGGCGTCGCACGATTCCGCCCTGCATGAGCGCGCCCAAGATGCCGACGTAGGCGAGCACGTAGCCGACGTGTGCGGCGTCGTAGCCGTAGCGTTGCGCGCAGAAGAGCGCGAAGAGCGCGGTCATCACGGAGAATCCGGTGACGCCCGCGATCTGGCTGAGCAATGTGATGATGACGTTGTTGGCGTGTCCGCCACCGAAGACTTCGCCGAGGCTCGCCTTTTCCTTCGCACGCGCGCGGATTTCGGGAGTGAGTGTCTCGGGCAGGCGGAGCATGACGAGCGCGGCATTCACGAGCGCGAGCCCGGCGGCGAAGTAGAAGGGGAAGGAGAGGCTGACTTTGCTCAGGATGCCGCCGAGCGCGGGGCCGATGACGAAGCCGAGGCCGAACGCCGCGCCGACGAGGCCCATGTTGCGCGAGCGCTGTTCCTTTGTCGTGCTGTCGGCGATGCACGCCATGGCGGTGGAGATGTTGCCGCCGCTGATGCCGTCAATGACGCGCCCGATCATCAGCATCGTGACGGTGGTGGCCGCGCCGAGCACGGCAAAGCCGATCGCAGTGCCGCAGATGCTCACGGCGAGCACGGGCTTGCGGCCGATGCGGTCGGATAGCTTGCCGATGAGCGGTGAGCAGAAGACCTGCAGGAGTGAGTAGATGCCGACGATCCAGCCGAGCTGGCTTTCGGTGGCGTGGATGATGGAACCGCTTGCCGAGCCTTTGGCGTAGAGCGGCAGCACGGGGATGACGATGCCGAAGCCGATCATGTCAATGAACAGCGTCAGGAAGATGAGGCCGAGTGTGGTGCGGCTGTTTTTTGCGGGCGGGTTTTCCAAAGCGCGCGGATGAGAGCGGGCGCGGGGGCGGGGAGCAAGGCGAATGACTGCGGGCAGTGCTCAGTCGGCAGTGCTCAATGCTCGGTGATTGCGGTGATCGGTGTTCAAAGTCTGAGCACTGAGAACTGAGCGCTGAGCACTGAGAATTGAGCGCCGCCTTGCGTCAGTGGCACCCGCCGCCCGTGCCGCACGATCCGCCGCCCATATTGCGCTGCATGTCCGCATGGCGCGGGGCGTTTCCTTTTCCCATGTAGCCAAAGCCGCCGGTGATGACGCGGCGGACGGGCTCGCCGGTTTCCGGGTGTTTCGTGAGAGGGTCGTCCTTCATGCTTTGCTGGATCTCGAAATGACGCGGCGGCTGTGTCTCGTCGGTCGTCTCGTAGATGTAGGTGGGCATGGCGGGGAAATAGTTGAGAGTTGAAAGCTGAGTGTTGAGAGAAAAATGCGGCGATCCTTTTGCCGGGTCACGCTTCTCCTCTCAACGCTCAACTTTCAACTCTCAACCGCCCTACATGCCGAGCCAGCGCATCAGCAGCAGCGCTGCGATGCCGCCGGCGGCAAGCTCGAGGCCGGTTTTCACGCCGAGCGGATCGAATTTGGGGTGGAAGGGGAATTTCCTCACGGTCTGTGCAGAGCATCGGCTGTGCCAACGTGACTGCGTGCATGGAACGATGGAGCATCTCGTCAGCCGGTCATCCTGTTCCGCGACTCCTTCCAGCGCGCGATCTGCCAGGGGAGATCGAGGATGAGGAAGAAGAGGAGCCCGGTGAGATCGATCTGCAGCACGTAGAGCCAGCGGGTGTCGGAGAAGAGGTCGAGCATGCTGTGGACGGCCGGGCGGCCGCTGAGGAAGCCGTAGTTGCCGTCGGTCATGGCATTCGCTGCGAGCGTGCAGACGAGATAGATCTGCGACCACAGCACGATGCGCAGGAATGCACCGCGCTGAGGCCGTATTTTGAACTCGAAGATGAGCCATAGCACGCCCGCGGGGATGCCGGAGTGGACGACAAAGAACGCGAAGATCCGCCAGAATCCCGAGGAATCGAGGGCGGGGGTGATGAGCGCCTGCGCGGTCCCCGCGAGGCCCCAGAAATAGGCAAGCTCGAAGCAGATCTGCCGGCGCAGCAGCAGCGCGACGACAGTCGAGATCAGCGCCCAGTCGCACAGGTGCATCGGCAGCGCGTAGTCCGGGGTGAGATTGCCTTCGCGCCAGACGGAGACCAGTGTGCCCACCTTTGCGCACACGAGCGCGAGCGCGAAGAACCAGCAGATGCCGCGTGCGAAACGCACGGAGTCGAGATGCCGGCTGAGGATCCACAGTGCGAGCGGCCCGGCGAAGGTGAAGATGAGAAACGCGATCTGAATGCCGGGCATCGTGGTCATGTAGCGAGTCCGCGCGCAGGTGTCCAAATGCACTTCGCCGCACGTTTTTTGATGCGACCAGAACGAGTCCGGTTGCGAATTTTGGGATTGAAACCGCCCCGGCGAGTTTCAGCATCACAAAAAATCCCCCATGCAAAACACAGACACCGTCGGCGCGCTCCTGCGCGAAAAGGCCCAGCTCCAAGACAAGGCTTCAGCCATCAAGACCATACCGCCCACTGCGACCGTCTTTGATGCAATCTCGATGATGGCCGAGCGGAATATCGGCGCGCTTCCTGTGATGCAGGGCGGGCGTCTCGTCGGCATGCTCAGCGAGCGCGACTACACTCGGAAGGTCATGCTCATGGGCCGCACCTCGCGCGAGACCCTCGTGAGTGAAATCATGACGCAAAAACCCGTGACGGTCGGCCCGGACAACACGGTGAATGAGTGCATGGAGATCATGACCGAGGATCGTGTGCGCCATCTGCCCGTCGTCGAGAACGGCGAACTCATCGGCATCCTTTCCATCGGAGATTTGGTAAAGTGGATCATCTCTGCGCAGACGGCCACCATCGAGCATCTCACGCGCTACGTCTTCGGGGAGCAGGTGAGCTGATTGAAGTCACGACTCCGCGTTCTGCACGGTGCGGAGATGACTCGTGCCAAGCTCTTGCGGCTGCCCGTGAAAATGTTTTTCCCTGCGCGGAAGTGACGTTCCGTGCGGAGCGTCGGACCACGATGTCGCGCAGGCCGCTGTAACTTCTGCGCCCGTCGCGCCGTCTCCACGCAGATGTTCCGACGTTTCATCTTTCTCGCCTCCTTTGCGTTCTGTCTTTGCAGCAAACTCCACGCGCTCACCACGCAGGAAGCAGAGGCGCGTCTCCGCATGGCCATGCAGATCGCTCGCGAGACGAATGACCGTGCGCTCGTGGCCGGAGTCGAAAAACTGGGGCGTGATTTCAAACGCGCATTTCCTGCGGATGCGGATGAGCAGCTTCGCAAAGTGGAGCAATCCGTCGGCATTGATCCCGGCGGCTGGAGCATGGCGGGGCAGCCGCTTTCCCACCTGACGCGCGAGATGGGCGAGAAGCTGAAGGCCACCGGACCGAAGCTGCACGCGGCGATGAAGTCCGACGATGCGGCGGCGGTGCGCGCGGTGACGGCGGAGATGCTCGCGATCCTCGGCGATCAAGCGGGAGTGCCGGACGGGCGGCGCGCGGGACGCAAGGTGGAGGCGGGCGCCTGGACGATGAGCGAGGCGGAGGCGACGCGACTTTTCATGGATGCGCTGAAGGCCGAGGGCTCGATGCTGCGCGGACTTTCCGAGGGCAAGATGCTGCCGGATGCGATGGCGCGCACGTATGCCTACATCCTCACGGGCACGATCGCGGCGCGGCCATTTGTGGAGAAGCATCAGCCCGGCGATCTCGCGGCACTCGATGGGCTCGTGCGCGGCGTCGCGGGCATCCTCGTGAAGCTCCAGCAGACCGAGGGGCATTTCCCATTTCCCGACCTGCGCGGGAAGAGCATCCGTTTCGGCGACATGATCGGGAAGGCGCTCGCCGAGGGAAAAGTGGAGGTGCGCGATGGCTGGATGGTGACGGCGGACCCCGACGGCGGGACGCAGTTCGACACCGGCCTGTGCGGCACCGCGCTGCTGCTCGCGGGGCAGACTTGCGGCAATGACGGGTGGAAACGCGCGGGCCTGCGCGCGGCGGATTGGGCGCTCGGCCAGCGGTGCTGCGGGAATTTCAACTACAACGCCTTCTCCGTGTCGCTGCTCGCGCACGCGGCGCGGGTGACTGGCGATGCGAAGTATCTCGATGGCGCGCTGCGGAAGTTCCGCGTCGGTGTCGCGCCAGGGCAGGCGCCGAACGGCCGCTGGCTCGACAGCCACAATGCGCGGACGGTGTATCACGTCATCATCATCCGCGCGCTCGGGGATCTCGCGACGGCGCTGCCTGAGGAAAAGCGCGCCGAGGTGGTATCCGTGGCCAGGCCCGCGGTGCGCGCGATGCTGGAGGAGTTCGACGCGATGGGCATCACCGTCGAGGCGTTGCCGGAGCTGGTCGTGCTGGCGAAGATTTTTCCTGAAGACACACGCCTCGCCGACGGCGTGAAACGCATGGCGGCGAGCATCGCGGCGAAATGCACGGACGGCAAACGGGTGAAGATGGGTGCCTCGCCACACCAGCTCGCCGCGCTCCCGCTTGCGGCAAAATAGCGCGCGGCATCTGCGCATCGCAGCGCCCGTCTTGACAGCGGCGGCGGGACGGCGGACACACGCCGCGTGCCATTGCTCGAAGTCCGCAATCTCAAGGTCTATTTTCCGATCCGCACCGGTGTTTTCCGCCGGCACACGGATGATGTGAAGGCGGTGGATGATGTTTCATTTTCGATCGAAAAGGGGACGACCGTGGGACTCGTCGGCGAGAGCGGAAGCGGGAAGACGACGATCGGGCGCACGCTGCTGAAGCTGAATCCGGCGACCTCGGGTGAGGTGTTGCTCGAAGGCCGCGATGTGCTGCCGATGAGCGAGGGTGAGTTCCGGCCGTATCGGAGGAGGATGCAGATGATTTTCCAGGACCCATTCGGCTCGCTGAATCCGCGGCTCTCGATTTTTCAGATCGTCGGCGAGGCGCTGGAGATTCATTTTCCCACGATGACGCGCGAGGATCGCCGCGCGCGTGTGGCGGAGCTGATGAAGCAGGTGGGGCTGAAGCCGGAGATGATGGAGCGGTATCCGCATGAGTTCAGCGGCGGCCAGCGTCAGCGCATCGGCATCGCGCGCGCGCTGGCGGTCAAGCCGGAGTTCATCGTGTGCGACGAGCCGGTGAGCGCGCTGGATGTGAGCGTGCAGGCGCAGATCGTGAACCTGCTGCAAGACCTGCAGGACGAGCTGGGGCTCACGTATCTTTTCATCGCGCACGATCTCGCGGTGGTGGAGCACATCAGCGATCAGGTGCTCGTGATGTATCACGGAAAAATCGTGGAGAGCGCATCGGCGGAGCAAATCTACGAGAACCCGCAGCACGACTACACCAAGCGCCTGCTGGCGGCAGTGCCGAAGTTTGCATGAGGCAAAGTTGAGAGGTGAGGGTTGAGTGTTGAGAGTTGTCAGGCTCCGCACCGCCCTGTTTTTCCTCTCAACCCTCAACCCTCACCTCTCAACTTTCCACGATGACTCCGCTGCTGAGAAAACTTCTCGGGATGAACTGGCTGCTCTTCGCAGCGGTGGTCGTCATTTCGCTGGCCGGGATCCTGTTCATCCACGGCGCATCGTACCTGCATCCGGCGGAGCATTACTGGCAGCAGCAGGCGAAATGGGTCGGCATCGGGCTGGTGATTTTCTTTGTGGTGACGCTCACCGATTACCGCTGGGTGAAATGGCTGGCCGTGCCCATGTATGTCGGAAGCGTCGCGCTTGTGGCGCTCACTTACACGTCCATGGGCGTGGAAAAGAACGGTGCAAAGTGCTGGCTCCGCCTGCCGGTGCTCGGCGTTTTCCAGCCCGGCCAGATGGCTGCGGTCGGAGGCATCCTCACGATCGCGCTTTTTCTCAGCTACTCGCGCCGCTGGCATCCGGTGCTGCGGATCGCCTGCACGGGGATCATCGCCGCGCCTGCGATGGTGCTGATCCTGAAGCAGCCGGATCTCGGCATGACGGTCGCCTGGGCCCCCGTGCTCCTCACGATGCTGTGGCTCTGCGGACTGCCTTTGCGCTGGCTTGCCGTGGTGCTGCTCGCCGGGCTTACGTTGCTGCCGCTGGTGATGAATTTCGCGCTGAAGCCATACCAGCGCGCCCGCGTGGTGACGTTCCTCGATCCAGACGTGGACCCTCGCGGCACGAGCTACGGCGTGAATCAGTCGCTCATCGCGATCGGCTCGGCGGGGCTGCGCGGGAAGGGCTTCAAGGCGCCGGATACGCAGCTCGAACTCGGCCTCATCCCGATGGCCGAGGCGCACACGGACTACATCTTTTCCACCATCGGCGAGCAGTGGGGATTCCTCGGCGGCGTGTCGCTGATCGCGACTTTTGGCGTGCTCATCGTCGCGTGCATGATCACCGCTGTGCGCGCGACCGATCTCTTCGGCGTGCTCATTGTGGGAGGCGTCACCGCGCAGGTGTTCTTCCACGTGTTCCAGAATATCGGCATGACGATCGCGCTGATGCCGATCACCGGTCTGCCGCTGCCGCTCATCAGCTATGGGGGCACGTTTGCCCTGATGCTGATGTTCAGCCTCGGCCTCGTAAACAGCGTGTGGGTCCACTCACGCGATGTCCCCGAGACCGAGGAATCGGAGGACTGACGCCGCGCCTACTTTCGCGCGAGCTTCTGCAGCCGCTTGAGCTTGCCGGCGAGGCTGGTGCGGACGGCGGAGTTCATCCGGTCGATGAAGAGGACTCCATTGAGATGATCCACCTCGTGCTGCACGGCACGCGACAGGAGCCCGCGGGCCTCGAATTCGATCAGTGAGCCGTCGAGCTTCTTCGCCTTCACCTTCACCGAAGTCGCCCGGACGATGTCGCCATTGAGATCGGGGAAGCTGAGGCAGCCCTCGACGCCCTCCTCGGTGTCCTTGCCCAGTTCGATGACGGGGTTCACGAGGATCAGCGGCATGAATGCGGTGATCGAGACGCTCTTGCCGTCCATGATCATTTCGCTCGGGCGATCCTCGACGCCGCTCACATCGATCACCGCAAGCTGGATCGGCACGCCGATCTGCTGTGCGGCGAGGCCGACGCCGTTTGCGTCCCGCATGGTCTCGATCATGTCGTCGGCGAGCTTGTGCGCGCGTTCGTCGCCGTCGCTGACCGTGAGGCCTTTTGCGCGGAGCACCGGGTTTCCGTATTTGACGATTTCGAGGACCATTTGTGACGTGGGTTTAATCCGATTTATGAATCGGAGCGCGAGCGGATAATTTGGCGAT
>JAYWEO010000010.1:0-7191 GCA_043779225.1 Prosthecobacter sp. | reverse complement strand
CCGGTCGGTTCTAGCAGACTCCGCCGGGGGGTGAAGTCAGAACTCCATCAACAAAGCCTGCATTGAGCCTACCGTTCTAGCAGACTCCGCCGGGGGGTGAAGTCAGAACTGATTGGACAGCACCGCCAGCACCGAGCCGGTTCTAGCAGACTCCGCCGGGGGGTGAAGTCAGAACTCCATGAAATCAACCCGCTCGCGCTCGCCGGTTCTAGCAGACTCCGCCGGGGGGTGAAGTCAGAACGCGCTGTCACTGCGGTTCGCGGGGATGATGGTTCTAGCAGACCTGCTCACCGAGCCGGATCACATCCGGCCATGTTCTAGCAGATTCCGCCGGGGCATTTTCAAAAAGGACCACTTTGCTGTGCCGGGGATTGGATTCAAGGCAAAGCGGGAAGGATCGGTTCGCCCGTTACCTTGGCGAAATTGTTCAACCATTGCCGACGGCTTGCCGGGCATGCCAACCGCCTTGAGAATCGAGCGCCCGCTCGAGCTTCTTGATTGGCAGAGGGGCCGGAGCCCTTGCCGATATTCATCCGAACGGGTCAATGCACGGGCCAATGTCTGCGCTCCGCTCCGACCATGCAGGATGGTTTCGACTCCTCCGCCGAAACAATAGAAGGAAGCCGCTCATGCGGCACGCATTCACATCCAGCATTCGTCCCTGCCAACCGGGCGCGGCACCGAATGAATGCGGGCATTGCCGCCATTACGGACAGAAGTGGGCGGCTTATTCCGTTTCGCGAGACACAGGCTCGCCACTGTCGGTCGTGAGCTTCGCAGCAGGTTAGACCCGCGACTTGCGCGGGATATGTCGGCAAATGCCCTAGCTTCACGATGCGAGAAAGGCAAGGTCGCACACGACCGGCCTGGGGACGGAAGGACGGACTGATTCTCCGCAGTTCTCCCCCGTTCCCGACGATCCGGTCCTCGCCTGCGAAGGTGCGGGCATGGGCCATCACCGCCGCAAGGATCGGAAGGTTGCCTCGCGGTTCTTTCGTCCCTGAGGGACTTGGTCGCTTGGTGGGCGGGGAGACCCAGCGGTAAAGCGCTGGGCTATTGTCGAAATTCTGCCACGGGCTGTCAGGCTAGGACATCGGTGCACGGATGGTGAAATTCAACGTCCTCAGGCCCGAAGAGATTGATCTCGTCCGAGGATTGGCATAGGCCATGAGAAACGACATTGCCATGTCTGACCTTACGACCATCGAAGCCAACTACGCGCAGGTCTGGAATGAAACGAGGGGATTGGCGGCGGGCTTGGGATCGCCGGAGAGTGAGGCTGCGGTAAAGGCACTCCAAGACCGCTTGAAGCTGGATTCCGCGGAGCTTGGGAAGCTGTCCGCCGAAACGGTGAAGAATGGAACGAATCCGAACGAGAAACAGGCGGTGGAAACGGTGAAGGGAAAGGTGGAGGCCCTGGCCGCGTTGCTCGGGGCGATCCAGACGTGCAACTCGACCTTCAAGGACAACCGGAAGGCTCACTTCCAGGAGGCAGGAAACTGGGCCCGGCATTACAGCACGGTGCGGATGACGGTGCTGACGTTCACGCTGACGACCTGTGCCGCCCTGCTCGCATGGAAATGGCAGGCAGACCTCAGGCCCATCTGGCAGATCAGCGGTCTCTGGCTACTCGGGGTGCTCACCTTCTGGACCTTCACCTACCACACCTATGACCGGCTGGGCAGCCAGCTAAAGTATCGGCCGCTGCTCCCGGCGAAGCTGAACGAAAAGCCCGCCACGGTGCATCTCGACTGGGCTTGCCTGGTGGTGCCTGCGGTGAACCTCGGGGTGATGATGTTTGTGCTATCCGAGGGAGTGATCGTTCCCAACCCTTGGCGGAGCCTCTGGACGGGATTCACTGTGCTGGGCGTGCTGGTTCCTTTCGGCATCTGGCTGAAGGTGAAGCGCAGCAGATTGTTTTCCGCAGAGAACCGGCAGTCGGCGCTGCTGGCTCTCGCAGGGATCGTGGTGGCGGGTGTCCTGGCGTATCTCTTTCTGTTCGCAGGGTTCGTTCTGAGCTGTGTGGTTTTTCCTTTCGCGATCTGGCGAAAGCTGAGGCGCGGAAAACGGCGGTCAGAATAGACTGCGGTGGCAGGGATGAAGGCATGCCGCGGGACAAGGCGGGGCCGCGCGGGAAGCGCGGGGAGTGTTACTTTCCGCCCGTGACGGTGCCGGGGACGGGGATAAGAACGGGGACAGGGACGAGAACGGGCGCTGGCGGGATGGTGATCGGCGGCGTGATGCCGAACTTTTCAAAGGCGTGCTCCAGCAGCGTCTTCGAGTCGTTCCAGATGCCGGGCTTGTCGGAGTGCATGATCACGGAGATGGCCTCGCGGCCTTCGCGCATGGCGGAGCTGACGAGCACCTGCTGCGAGGCGCGGGTGTAGCCGGTCTTCACGCCGATGCAGCCGGGGAGCATGCCGAGCAGGCGGTTGTGGTTCTTGAAAATCACCCACTCGGCCCCGCGCGTCATGCCAAACTCCGGCGTCACGACGATCTCGCGGAAGAGGGGATTCTGCATGGCGAAGCGGGCGATGAGCGAGAGGTCGCGCGCGGTGGTGAAATGATGCGGGTCGTGCAGGCCGTGCGGATTCGTGAAGTGCGAGGACTGCGCCCCGAGGGCCTCGGCACGGCGGTTCATCTTCTCGGCAAAGGCGGCGACGCTCCCGGCATTGTCGCGGGCGAGCGCCATGGCGACGTCGTTCGCGCTTTTCAGCAGCAGGGCGAAAAGCAGGTGCCGCCGTGTGTATTCCTCACCGGGTTTGAATTCGAGGGCGCTGGGCTCGACCTTTGTGTCCGCGGGCTCGATGACGACGACTTTGTCGAGGTCGCCCTGCTCGATGACGAGGAGCGCGGTGAGGATCTTCGTGGTGCTCGCCGGGTAGTGCATTTCGTCCGCCGCCTTTTCGTAAAGGACGTCGCCGGTCTTCGTGTCGATCACGATGGCGGATTTTGCCGCGAGCGGGAGTTCGCCCGGCGCGAGCGGTGCGGGAGTCGGCGTCGGCGTGGGCTTCGTCCTGCTGGCGGCGGGTTTCGCCGAGGGTTTGGGCGCGGGCTTTTTCCTCGCGGCGGAAGCAGCGCCGCCGAGCAGGAGCACGGCGGAGAAAATCAGGAGTGAGTTACGGGCTGAGGACTTGGCCATCGATCATCATCCAGCCGATCGGCTCGCGATTTGCAATCACGGCGGCGTGGATGTCGCGCATGCTGGCATCGTGAGGGAAGGCAATCAAGTCCGCCAGCGCACCGGGCTCGATTTTTCCGGCGTTGAGCCCGAGGGCGCGCGCGCCATTCAGCGTCGCCATGCCCACAACATCCGCGGGGTGCAGCCACTGCTCGCGATTGGCGAGGATGCGCATCTCGTCGAACATCGAGAGCGTGAACGTGCTCGCGAGGCTGTCCGTGCCGAGGCAGATATTCATGCGCAGCTCGAGGAGCTTCGCGAGCGGGAAGTGCGCATGCCGGAAATAGCGGTGGCTGCCGGGGCAATGCACGATGCTCGGGCGTTCCGCGCGCGGGATGCTCGCGAGGAGCGTGATGTCCGAGTCATCGAGTTCATTCATGTGCGACAGGATCCAGTGCGCGCCGAACGGGGTGTGATGGAAGAGATGGCGCAGCGGCGTATTCCCGTGCTGGCAGTCCTCCATCCAGCGCCCGAGGCGCAGCATGAAATCATACAGGTCGCCGCGCGCATGGCGGAACATCTCCCATTCCTCGCGCGACTCCGCGACGTGGGTCATCACCGGCATGCCGAGTTTTTCCGCAGCCTCGCTCACGGCCTCGTAGAGCGGCCCCGAAGCCGTGTATGGCGCATGCGGGCTGAGGCCGAAGCCGCCGCGCTTTTCCGCGTGGGCCTCGAAAAATGCGAGCATCCCGCTCGACACCGCCTCGCTCGGCACCTGATGGCGCACGTCGATCATCTCCAGGAACCACCACGTCCGCAGCGGGCTCGCCGGCAGGTCGAGCAGCAGCTCGGGGAAGGACTCGATGTTCGCGACGGTCGTCGTGCCCCAGCGCTGCGATTCGGCAAAGCCGCGCAGGATGGCTGCGCGATAGTCGTCCGGCCCGAGGCTGCGCTTGAGCGCATTGATGCGGCCGATCCATTCCGTGAAACTGCGCTGCGGCTGGATCGCGCGGCGCATCATCGAGTAGTCGAGATGGCAGTGCGCGTTCACGAGGCCGGGCATGAGCAGTTGCTCGCCGAGGTCGGTCACTTCGCCGGAGTGCGCGGCGCGGATTTCCTCGAAGGGCCCGACCGCGGTGATCGTGTTGCCAGTGATGACGACGGCACCGTCCGGTATCGGAGGCGCGGAGACGGGGACAACGGCGCGTGCGCGGAGGATCATGGCGCGGGCGGCACGGGAGGTAATTCGTCCTTCACCATCTTGCGTGCGGCGGCGATCAGAAAATTGCACCCCTCCTGGCAGAGCAGGGGCATCGTGTCGGCGGGCGTGGCATCCGCACGGAATTTTTCCGGCGGCAGCAGCGGGACGCACACGCCCGCGCTGATGCGCCAGAGGATTGTCTTCAGGCAGCCGGTGTTTGAGCGGCACTGCTTTGCGATCAGCCGCTGCGCCTGCTCGTGCGTGAGCTTTTGCGTGATGCGATACATGCCCGTCTGCCGGCCGAGCGTGTCGTGCAGATCGACCGGCGTCACTTCGCCCGCGCGGTGCGCGAGCCACACGCCGAGCATGGCCGGGTAGAAATAGTCGAGCGCGAGCTGCACCGCATGCGCATCCGGGAGCGTGAGCCGCCAGCCGTGGCGGAGATTCGGCGCGGTCTTCAGCGGGCGGAATGCACCGGCGTCATCGAGGTTCGCGAGCGCACGCGCGTCCTCCCATTTTGAAAATGCCGCGAGGCCGTCGCGACCCGCATCGTCGGTGTGGCGCAGCTCCCAGCCTTCGCCGGCGGGCGAGATGGACAATTGCCCGACGCGCTTCCCTCCGGCTTTCAGCCAGCGTTCGAGTTCCTGAGTCGTGTCGCGAATCACGCGCTGTGCCTTGAATCGAAAGCCGCCACCTGGTCAAGGATCACCTCGGCAAATCCCGCCTCCGTGCCGATCGAACTCGCATAGTAGAGCGTGCGCCCGCGGAGCCGGTACGGGTTGTTGGCAAAGACGGACGCGCGGTTTGCACTCGCCGCGCCGGGCGATTCTGTGGCGATGCCGAGCAGCACCGGGATGTCCTCATAGCTGTGCAATCCATCCGAGATGAAGAACGGCACGACGACGACATTCGGGCTCGTGGCGAGCTTGTCCCAATCCGCGATAAGCGGCGCCTCCTCCATGTAGGCGCTCAGCACTTCGCGATAGCGCCCGAGCGCGGCGATGCGATCCACCTCGCGCTTCGCGGCGACGGCGGAGTTCTCGTTCAGGTCCGTGCCATGGCCGACGATGATCAGGCTCGTCTTTTCCGGCGGCACGCCGGGCGCGATCGCGGCGGCGCGCTTCAGCAGCAGCTCCGTCATGCGTGAATGATTTCCGACCGGCTCACAATATTTCACATGGTGCCGCCCGATGCGCGTCGGGCCTTCGCCGAGGCCGAGTTCGCGCGGGATGACCGTCTTCGTGAAGTAGCCTTCGCTGATGAAATTCGGCACCACATACACGTCCTCGCGATCCACGCAGTGCAGCGTCTGGCGGAAGCTCGGCTCCTCTTTCCAAAATGTGCAATGCACCTCGCCAAAGATGCCGCGCCGGCGGATTTCCTCGGCGAGATCCCACGTGGGTGCGCTCGAATCGGGATTCAGCGTCGAGCCGTGTCCGGCGATGACGAGCGCGCTGTCGGGTTTATGAAGCATGGGATTTTTGCGTAGGCTCTACGCCCCGCAAAGTCGAACGGTTTCCTTGGAGTGCGGCGGGAAGCGTCAGCGCCACGCCGCCTTTTGAGGGGATTTCAGGTGGGCACGCGGCGGTGCAGTCTGCGCGCGCGTCGCCAAGGCGGTGTCGTCGCTCGTTCCTCGCTCTGCCACCGCACTCCAAGGTGCGTCAATCCTGCCGCGATTTTTTCAAATCCTCAGAATGAGGCGCGCAACTCCGCAAGCTTTGCGCGGCTGATGTCGTCGCGCACATCGCGGTTCGCCGCCTCGGAGTATGCGCGGGCCGCACTTTTCCGATCGCCGAGCTGCTCCGCGATCTGCGCAAGGAAACGCCATGCCTCTGCGCGGAAAGGATGCCCCGTGAGCTGGCGCAGCACGTCCTCATACGCGCGCTGCGGCTTTCCGGCCTCTAGCAGCGCGAGCGGGTAGCGGCGCGCGATGGACCAGTTGCGCCCGGAATCGCTGGCCGCGCTGCCGAGCAGATCGAAACGCGGCTTGCCAGTGCGCGCCTGGTCGATGATGGCGCGGATCACCGCGATGTCCGGCCCGAAGAGCGGCGAGCTTTCCGCGAGCGACAGCTCCGCGAGCGCGGTGTCGTAGTCCTTCTTTTGCAGCGCGACGGTCGCGATGTTGAAATGCGCGATGGCGAGCTTCGGTTCCTGCGCGAGTGCCGCGCGGAACTGCGCGAGCGCGCCGTCCAGATCACCGTCCTGCGCCGAGAGCTGGCCGAGATTGATCATCATCCGCGCGCCGGGTCCAGCGCGCTTCGCGGTCTGCTCGATGAACGTGCGCTGGCCGTGCCAGTATTCCTGCTGACGCCAGGTCTGCACGGCGAGGAACGCGAGCCACACCGCGGCGGCTGTGCGCAGAGCGGCGAAAAGCTTCGGTCGCTCCGGTGCAAGCGCGCGTACGGTGAGAAGGATCGCCGCGATCAGAAAGGCGCTCGGCACGTAGAGCCAGTGCTCGGCGACGGTCGCATTCAGAGGAAACACATTGCTGATCGGCAGCCACGTCGCCGCCGCGCACGCGAGCGCGAGTGCGGCATCCGGCGCGAATTTCCGCGCGCGACGCCACCACCACACGAGTGCCGCAGCGATGCAGAGCCCGGCGAGCGTCTGCGCCTCGCGCATGCGGCCGTTTTGCAGATTCGCGGCGTAGTCGCCGACGGGATTCGTCGAGATGCCGAGGGGATTCGTCGAGACATCGCGCTCCATGTGCAGCGAGTGCGGTGCGATGAAAAGTGCAGTGTATTCTGCCAGCGCGCGAGCGACGAGAATCGGGCGCACCTGCCACGGAGCGGCTTCGGAGGATGCAGGCACCGGAGTGCGTCCGGCAGTCGTGCGCAGCGCAAAGTACGCGCCGCACGCGATCACCGCC
>JAYWEO010000009.1:0-9154 GCA_043779225.1 Prosthecobacter sp. | reverse complement strand
GAAGCGTTATGGGAAATGATCAGCAGACCCGGCACGCTCACGCTGCGCGGCCAGCTCGATCTGTGGCAGATGCTCATCCCGGCGACGCAGCCGCTCTCGAAGCTCGACTACACGCCTGATCCGGAAACCGTGACCGTCACTTTCAAGAGTGATGCCGCGCTCATGCTCGAAGCAAAGGGCGCGCTGGTCGTCCGCGTCAGCGAATACGAGTCGCGGCTCACCGTCGAGGGCGCGCGCGAAAATGTGTGGCCCGCATTCACGCTCACCGTCGCGACTCCGGCGAAATCACTCGACGTTTCATTTTCTACCACACGCGATCCGCGTCCGCGTGCGCTGCCGCTGCGGCGTTTTCTGATGCCGTTCGCAAAGCCTGCGCCGCCGGATGATCTCACGGTAAATATCCCCGAAATCGCAGGCGGAAATTGGGACGCGGGCCGCGCGCTTTTCAAAGGCAAGGCGGCGTGCGCGACGTGTCATCAGCTTCGCGGCGACGGCTTCCGTGTCGGGCCGGAACTGAGCAACCTCTCGCACCGCGACTACGCGAGCGTGCTCAAGGATATCACGGACCCAAATGCGATGATCAATCCCGACGCTGTCGGCTACACCGTCACCATGAAGGACGGCACCGCGGTGATCGGCACGCGTCTCGCCGAGACGGAGGCCGAATTGCAAATCGCCCAGCCTGGCGGCGCAGTCGCGAAGCTGAAAAAGGCCGACATTTCCAAGATCGAGCCGATGAGCGTCTCGCTCATGCCTGCCGGTCTCGACAAGGCGCTCAGCACGGACGAACTGCGCGACCTGATGGCGTATCTGCTCCGGGAGAAACCGTGATTTTCGAGGCGTGCCTGCCGCCTTGCCCCGCGCAACCGGCACACTCATGATGCGCGCGTGCTTTCCGAAATCGTCCTCCATCTTGAGAAACTTCTGAATCACGCAAACGTCGGCGACTATCCCGGTGCGCATAACGGCCTGCAGATCGAAAACAGCGGGCGCATCACGCGAGTCTGCGCTGCGGTGGACGCATGCGAGGCCGTGCTCACGGAGGCGGCGCGCGTGCCGGGGACGCTGCTGCTCGTGCATCACGGATTGCTCTGGGGCAGTGCCCGCGTGTTCACCGGTGCGCTGCGAAGAAAGCTGAAGGTGGCGTTCGAGGCGGATATCGCGGTGTTCAGCTCGCACCTGCCGCTCGATCTGCACGCGAAGCTCGGCAACAACGCACTGCTCGCGAAGGCGCTCGGGCTGCGAAAATGCACGCCGGCATTTCAATCGAAAGGGCAATCCATCGGCCTCATCGGGAATGTCGATTCCAGCCGTGCGGAATTTGCGCGACGGATCGAAAATGTTGTCGGTAATACGGTGAAACTCGCTCCCGGCGGGCCACAGCGTGTGCGACGGGTGGGCATCGTGACGGGTGGGGCGGGGGATCTCGTCTCGGAGGCTGCCGCGCTCCGTTGCGATACTTTTGTGACCGGCGAAGGCGCGCATCACACTTACACGCTCGCGGAGGAGCTGGGCGTGAATCTTTTTTACGGCGGCCACTATGCCACGGAGACCTTCGGTGTGAAGGCACTCGCGCAGCACGTCGCGCGGAAGTTTGGGAAAAAATGGGAGTTCATCCGCCATCCGACGGGATTGTGATGGCACCATGCACGTCGCCGTTTGGTCTCGGGCGTTCGCCGCTTCACTTCTGGAGGCGGCGCGCTGAGCTGATCTGTGGCAATCCGACGTTTGTGAAGAGAGCCGCATGAATACCGCGCCTCCGGCAGACTGTTTCGAGTGCGGCGTCCCGCTTTCCCCGGCGGATACGTCGGGCCTCTGCGTGAAGTGCATCCTGCGCACGGGGCTCGTCAGCCAGCTTTCGCCCGGATCATTTCCAAAGCTGGCCGAGGGGCTCACGCCGGATGCAGCGGTGAGCGAGGCGTTTAATTTTGGCGGCTACCGCATCCTCAGCCTGCTCGGGCGTGGCGGCATGGGTGCGGTGTACGAGGCCGAGCAGATCGCAAATGGACGCCGCGTCGCGCTGAAGGTGCTCGGCACGAGTCTCGCGACGCCCGAGATGCATGCGCGGTTTGTGCGCGAGGGCCAGCTCGCCGCGGCCGTGCGCCATCGGAATGTGGTCGCGGTTTTTGCGGCTGAAAAAATCGAGGGCGCTGCGGCAATCGCGATGGAGATCGTGCCGGCTGGCACTCTCAATGATCGCATCTCCCGCGAAGGGCCGATGCCGCCCGGAGTCGCGGTGGACACGGTCTTGCAGATCATCGATGGCCTCGAAGCCGCGCACGCACATGGCGTGCTGCATCGCGACATCAAGCCGGCGAACTGCTTCCTCTCGCCCGATGGTGTCGTGAAGGTCGGTGACTTCGGCCTCTCGATCTCGGTCGGGAAGCAGGCAGAGGCCGCTGCGGACGAGGCCGGGCAGATCGTGGGCACGCCCGCGTACGCCTCGCCGGAGCAGCTCTGCGGCGAGAGCACGGATGTGCGATCCGACATCTACTCGGTCGGCGCGACGCTCTATTTTTTGCTGACGGGGAAGACGACGCACGACGAGCGATCCGTGGATGAAGTGATCGCCGCCGTGCTCGCGGAGGAGCCGCAGGCGCCCGCGGATGTGCAGCCCGGGATCCCGCGCGAACTCTCGCGCATCGTGATGCGCTGCCTCGCAAAAAAGGCGGAGGCGCGCCTGGAGGGCTATGCTGCGCTGCGCGCCGCGCTGCTGTCTTTCCGCTCGGCTGCACCGGTGCCTGCGCAGCCGGGGCTGCGCTTCATCGCGGGAGTCATGGATCTGCTCGTGATGATCGCGCCGTCGCTCATCTTTCACTCCACCAAGGGCAGTGAGGCCGGCATGCTCATCGGGCGCGATGCATCGGCGGTGGGCGTCTATCTCGCATTTGTCGCCTGGGAGATTCTCTGCGTGTGCGTCCCCGAGGGACTGTGGGGCGCGGGATTGGGAAAGGCGGTGTGCGGACTGCGTGTCGCGGTGCCCGGCGGCGGTGCGCCTGGCGTGCTGCGCGCCACGGTGCGCGGGATCCTGCTCGCGCTGGCGATGCACCTCGGCGACGCAGTGACGTGGCTCATCCGCACGCCTGCCGAGTATCAGATCGCCGTGGGGCATGGTCGGTTCCTGCCGGAGGAAATGCTCGGCATCGTGCTGCTGGTGGTCCTTTTCCTGCCGATGCGGCGTCGCAACGGTTACGCCGCCGCGCAGGATATTCTCACCGGCACGCGCGTGATTTTCGCGCCCGTCGCCGCGTCGCGCCTCACGATTCCCGATGCGCCAGGGAGTCCGCCGACGCAGAGTGGAAGGCGAATCGGCCCGTTCGCGGTGATCCGGCGCGAGGGCGACTGGACCATTGCGCGCGATGAGTCGCTGGATCGCCGCGTGTGGATCCGGCAGGTCGCCCCGGGCGTGCCGCCAGTCAGCGGGCCGAAGCGCGACGGATGCCGCACCGGGCGGCTGCGCTGGCTCACGGGCCGGCGCTCGGAGGAGGAAAACTGGGATGCCTATGAGGCTCCGGACGGTGCGCCGCTTGCGAATCTCCTCGGCGGCGAGCAGCCCTGGTCGCGCGTGCGATCCTGGCTGCTGGACATCGCGGAGGAAATGTCCGCATCTTTTGCGGATGGAACTCCTGTCGGCGCGGCCGGGGCCGACCGGCTCTGGCTCACGCGCGAGGGGCGTGTGCTGCTGCTCGATTATCCGGCACCCGGCGCGCGGATCGGCCACACCCGGAACGTGCATGACGCAATCAGCGCGCAGGCATTTGTCCGCGATATAGCCACGGCTGCTCTGCCGATCCGGATTCCGCTGCATGCGCGCACCTTTCTCACGGCGCTGAACGGGCAGAAATTCGATTCGCCAGGGCAGATCGCCTCGAAACTCCGGGGCGATGTGGAAAAGGATGCCCACGTGAATCTGCAGCGCAGGCTGCTCGGCGTGATCATCGCCCCGGCGATTGCGCTCGGCATCCTGCTCACGATTTCATTCAGCAATTCCCGTGATGCCCGGAGATTCGATGCGCTGTGGGCATCGGAATATGGGAGCCTCGCCTCGCTGCGGCTCGTGATCGAGGTGGAGCGGGAGCAAGCCGTGGCAAACCCGCTCACTGCCGACCGGTGTGCCTTGGTGCTCTCGGGGAAATATGGTGAAATCATCGGCGGCGACAGCTTCTGGACCCACCCGGAGACGCAGGCGTGGCGCGAGCCCGCGCGCAGGGCGATGGAGCGGGACTTCATCCCCGGTGCGGCCACCGTGCGAAAGGCGGAGGAGTGGATCGAGCCGTATGTCCGGGATCGCGCCGAGCGTGAAAAGAGCCTGCATGGCTGGCTGCTCGGCGGTACGGATGCGGCGCTGAACTTTCTGGTGCTGTGCGCGCTGATTGGCCTCGTGGGGACGCTGATCTTCGGCGTGCCACCGGCTCTGCTCATGAATGACCTCGCCATCGTCACCGAATATGGCGAGCCGGCTACTCGCCTCCGCGCGGTCTGGCGCGGGCTGCTCGGCTGGCTGCCGCTCCTGCTCGGTTCTCTCGCGCTCGCGCTTTGCCAGGCCGTGCCTGGAGCCAGCGTGGCATTTCCATTCGTGGCGATGGCATTCGTCCTCGCGCTGCTGTGGCTGCTGTCGCTCACCATCCGGAACCCATCCCGCGGACTGAACGACATGATCGCCCGCACCTGGCTCGTGCCGCGTTGATGGCGCGGCTTTCCCGTGAAGTGGCTACGGCAATGCAAATGCCATCCACGTGTCGCCCGTCGGCCCGCCGAGTTTCCCGCCGCCGGTGACGGGCACGACGATGAACTGCCTGCCGTTCACCTCGTAGCTCGCGGGCGGCGCGGTGGAGTGGAGAGGGAGCTGGCAGCTCCAAAGTTCCGCGCCGTTGTCCGCATCGAATGCGCGGATTTTTTTGTCGCGCGTACCGCCTGCGATCACGAGTCCGCTCGCTGTCGTCATGCAGCCGCCGAAACTTTCCTGACCCGTCTTCGGCGTGCCGCGCGCGGCGAGTTCCGCGTATTCGCCGAAGGGCACCTGCCATGCGATGCGGCCTGTGTTGAGGTCGAGGCACGTGAGCGTGCCCCACGGCGGCTTGCAGCCGGGATAGCCCTCGTGATCCACGAGGCGATTCCATCCGGCGAACGTCCAATTCGGCTTTGCGTTTGGATTTATGGGCGGGATGGGCCGGTCGCGGCAGAGGAGGAAATCAATCAGCGGCGTGAGCTGCGCGTCGGTGAGCTGTGGCTGCGGCGGCATTCCGTTGCGGCCATTTTTGATCTGCGCGCGGATCTCGTCATCCTTCAGCCGCAGCCGCACACCGCGCAGCGGCGGGATGTGGGCGAGGCCTTTGCGATCCGCACCGTGGCATGCGGCGCAAAATGTCTGATAGGTTTTCTCGCCCTCGGTTGCTGGCTTCAGCGGCTCGGGGTCGCTGTCGCGGAAACACGTCACATACCACGGGATTTCGTTCGACGTGACATAGAGCCGCCCGTTGCGCGGATCGGACGATGCGCCCGTCCACTCCGCGCCGCCGTGGATGTTGAAAAGCAGCGTCGGCTTTGCCTCATCAATGCTCGGATACGGCCCGTAGTTCGACCGCTGCACGACGGGCAATACGACTGCCTGCGCATCGGGCGACGCGGGCATGTCCGCGAGCGTGAACGCCTGCCGCGCGAACGGCTGCGGGAATTCCGGCATCGGCTGCATCGGTGCCGCGACATCGCCGGGCAGCACACGGCCCGTCACTTTCACGAGGCGAAAATCGAACAGCGGCGCACCCGTGACGCGGTCGAGCAGCAGCGTGTTGCCGAGCTTCGTGACCTGCGCGACCGCATCCACTTTCACGCCGTTGCGCTCGACGGTGACGAGGTTCGGCGGTGCAGGGATGTCCCAGTCCCACACGTCGTGGCGGATTTCCTGAAAGTGCCACAGGCGCTTGCCCGTGAGCGCGTCGAGCGCGATCACGCAGTCGCCGAAGAGATTGTCGCCCGTGTGGCCGTGGCCGATGTAGTTCGGCTTCGGCGAGCCGGTCGCGACGTAGGCGATGCCGCGCGATTCATCGAGCGCCATGCCGCCCCAGCAGTTCGCGCCCTGCTCGATGTTGCTCCAAGTCTCGTGCCCGTATTCGCCCGCATCGGGCTTCGTCTTGAAAGTCCACAGCATGACGCCCGTTCGGATGTCGTAGCCATACACATCGCCCGCGTACCCCGCGGCGACGAGCACATTGCGGTATGTCGCGGCGACCGTGCTCGTGCCCGCGGAGATGAATGTGCGTCCGTGCTCGCCGAAAAAATCGAGCGCCTTGCCCGTCTTCGGATCGAGCGCGTAGAGCCAGTTGCCCGCGCCGAAAATCACGCGCGCGGGATTCTCCGCATCGCCCGGCCAGTGCAGCAGGCCGCGCCGCGCGGGCTGGTCTTCGAGCCGCTTGCCTTCCTTCGGCGGAGAAAAGCGCCACAGCTCCTTGCCATTCGCCGCGTCAATCGCAACGATGTTCCAGCCCGCCGTCGGCGCAAACATCACACCGTCCACGATGATCGGATTGCATTGGATGTTCGC
This sequence comes from Prosthecobacter sp., assembly GCA_043779225.1. Taxonomy (GTDB): domain Bacteria; phylum Verrucomicrobiota; class Verrucomicrobiia; order Chthoniobacterales; family Chthoniobacteraceae; genus SXWH01. Next base: position 2,613 of record JAYWEO010000009.1, on the reverse strand, counting down.
CGTGCCGTCCTTCGAGTGGTATTCCCATGCGGGCTTGAGCTGCGCGACGTTAGATTTGTTGATCTGTGTGAGCGCGGTGAAGCGGTTCGATGTCGGCCCGCCGAGCGAACGATCCCAGCGCTTGAAATCATCCATCTTCGGCCAGCCGTTTGCGCGCGTGAGTTCCTCGGTCTTCGCCGCGGGGATCATGAAAGTATCCGGCACGTCCGCGGGTGCTGCCGGTGGTGCCGCCTGCGCGGCGAGATCGTCGAAGTTCCAAAGGCCGAGTGTCTGCGCATCGCTCGCGAGCGGCGCAGCGGACGGCGCGGAGATTTCGCGCACGCCCTTTGAAATGCGGACGTCGTCAATCGCACCATCGCAGCCGATGCCGCCCTCGACGAGTCGGCCAAAAGCCAGCCCGCCGCCGATCGCCTGGCCGTTGAGCGGCTTGAGCGGTGCGTCCTTCACGAGCTTGCCGTCCACATAGAGCCGCACGCGATTCTGTTCGAGTACTGTGGCGAGCGCGTGCCACTGGCCGTCGCAAATGTTCACGTCCGCCGAGATGCTGCCGCCGCGTCCCGGCTGGAAGACGCTGAAAAGTCCGCTGCCCGCGAAGCTGTAGAGTTCCCAGTGCTCCGCGGATTTCTTCGGATCGTTCGCGACGAGGATGTTGAATCCGCGCGCGCCATTCAGCTTCGCGCGGCACTCCACCGTGATGGGAAATTCGTGGTACGCCGGCTTGCCTTCCACGAGCATCCCACCCGCGAGTGCCTTGCCGAACGCAGGCGAGAGCGACTGCTCGCCGCGCGATGCACTTGGCGGAGGAGGCGATGATTTTTTCCACGATCGCGGCATCGGCTTTTCGCCCGCGGGCTTTCCGTCGAGCTGCGGCGCGAGCCACTGCAAGCCGTCGAGATTGTCGAGCAGCCGAGCCTCCGCGTCTTCGCTGGTGTGATTCAGAATGCCGATCGGTCCGCGCCAGCCGCTGTCGCGGATGATTTTCAGCAGGCCGAGATCGAGTTCGCCCTGCGCGAGCGGCAGAATCATTTGCCCGTGCGCATCGCCATCGCGCGTCATGCCGTTGAGGTTCAGCGCGAGCAGATGAGGCTTCATCTGCTCCAGCAGCCTGGCGAAGCGCTCCACCTGTCCGTGGCCGTGGTGCTGATTGTACACGATGCCCACATTTTTCACGCCGACCCTCGCGAGGTGCGCGATGATCGCGAGCTGGTTCTCCGGCTCGCCGAACCACCCGCCGTGATTGTAGAGCGCGACCGTGATGCCGAGCGGTTCCGCCGCATTTGCGATGGTGAGGATGCGCGCGGCTTCCTTTTCCACGCGTGCCTGCTGGTCGGCGGCATCCTTCGTCGGCTCGCCGCCGCCGCTCACCCAGAGCTGCGGCTTCACGCCGTGACGCTGGAAAAGTTCGAGCGTCTTCTTCGCCTCGTCATTCAGCGATCCGGGAAACCACCACGCCGTCAGCTCGATGCCGTGGCGCTGGAGCGCATCGAGTTCCGCGTCCCAACTCGGGATGTGCTCCGCGCGGTAGTCGTAGGCGAATTTTTTGATGCCGAGCTTCTCCAGCATCTCCGCACGCTCCTCGGGGCTGCGGCGCTTTGCGTCGAAGGGCACGATGCACCAGGCAACGAGATTGTCCTTTTCAAACAGCCCGCGCTCCTCGGCGCGGACGGGAAGCACGAGGGAAAGGACGGCGAGGAGCAGGAGGAGAAATCGCGGTTTCACGGCAGGCAGCTTCCGCCGGAAATCCGGCGGAAGGCCAGCGCGGAATCGCGCGGTCTTTTCGACCTGCACTGCCACCGCGGCGGCGTGCGGGATCAGAGCGAGCCGAGGAATTCCAGCAGTGCGCGCGAATCCTCCGGCCGCAGCCTCGCATAGCGATCGCGGGCAGCCTTTCCTTGTCCGTCGTGGCCGCGGATGGCTGCATCAATCGTCAGCGCGCGCCCGTCGTGCAGGTATGGCGCGGTGAAGCGCAGGCCCCAGAGCGGCGTCGTCCGCATTTCCTTGGCCGTCGCGGCGGACTGCGCGATGCCGTCGCCGAGCGTGCCCATGTCGTGCAGCAGCAGGTCGGAGTAAAGGTTCACCGGCTTGTGGTTCAGCGCGGCGACGGTGCTCGGGCCGGTCATGAGCTGCGGCATGTGGCAGTGCGCGCAGCCGATGTCATTGAACGCCCTCTGGCCGGCGAGCGCGGCTGGCGTGAATGGCAGCGGCTGTGCTGGCGCGAGCAGCCGCTGGAAGTCCGCGACGGTATCAATGTCCGAGCGGTTGGTGATCGGGTCCGCGACATCCTCGGGGTCGAGCGTCGTGTCGAACATCGCGAGCAGCGCGGCATTTCCGTTCGGCGCATTTTCATGCGGGAAGAAGCGATTCGTGATGCCCATCTCGTTCAGATACGCGTCGCCGGAAAAACCGAGGATCGTCGCGTGCTGGCATTTCATGCCGAGGCGCCCGACGCGCTCGGCGCCAGTCGTGACATCCGTGATGATCGCCGCGTGCCCGGTGATGCCGTCCACCGCGGGACGCAGTGCGAGCGACTTGATCGCATCGTCGGGAATCGCCTCGATGAGCCCGAGGCCGAAGAGCGGCGGAGTCTGCCGGTGTGCGATGGTGTTCGCCTCC
>JAYWEO010000008.1:0-4645 GCA_043779225.1 Prosthecobacter sp. | reverse complement strand
GTAAAGCTCACACTGGAAGTCCGCGACGGTCTAGTCGCGAAGTCCGTCGCTCAGCCGCCTCCGGAGGTGAAGCTGGACCCGATGGAGGAATTCAAACGTGACCCGCTCATCCGCAAGGCGCTCGAAATTTTCCGCGCCGAAGTGCAGCCCGCCTAGGCCGCGACCGGCTTCACCGTTTCCGCTCGGGGCACGAAGCGCCGCATGGCGAGCGCGATGAAGACGCCGCAGAAACTCAGCCATGCGAGAACGCCCCACGCGCTCCACATCGGAGTCTCCGGCCCGCGTGGAATCGCGAGGAACCACGGCCAGCGTCCGCTCGATGTCGAGTGATAGAATGCGAAAAGAAACACCGCGGATGCGGCAGTGATCGCTGTGTAGCCACGTGCGCTCAGCAGCAGCAGAAAGGGCGCGGCCCACACCATGTATTGCACGCCCACGCCCGGCGCGAAGATGAAGAACACGAGCCACGCGATGCCGATCGTCGCAGCGAGTTCCGAGGGTGCGACTTTGCGTCGAAGCCAGCCGACAGCCGCGATGCCGCCGATTGCGGAAAATTTCAGCAGCGAGGCGAGCACGTTCTGCGTCGCCGTCAGCCCTTTGAAATCAATCTTCTGCACTTCCTCCCAGCCCGTCTGGCGCAGCAGATACGGCAGTCCCCACACGCCCCACGTGCTGCCATAGCCGAAGACATTATGAATGTAATCGCGCGGACAGACCACGAGCGGCAGCGCCCATCCCGCGAGCATCACCGCACCGGACGCACCCGCGAATCGCAGCGCGCCGAGCGCGGCACCGGGTCGCGCGAGCCAGAAAAAGAAGAACACCGGCGAGAGCACGATGGGGACGATTTTCACATTGCTCGCAAGGCCGAAAAGCAGTCCGCAAAGCACGGGCCGTTCAGTTGCCGCCGCGACGGTCGCAAGGAAAAGCAGAGCGATCATGATCGGGTCCACGTTCCCGTGAAACCCCGAGATCATTAGCGACACAGGGCTCGCGGCAAAAACGATGAGCGCCCACCACGGCGGGAGATTGCCGAGCTTCGCACGCCAGCGCAGCAGCGCGCCGACCACCGCCACGTCCGCAATGATGCTCGCGAGACGCAGCAGGAAGGCGAACTGCATCTTGTCGTCGCCCGCGATGCGATGGAGCAGCCACGCAAATCCGCCAGTGAGAGGCGTGTGGTTGAACTTCTCGTCCATCTTGTAAATTTCGGTGAGCCCGTATTGGTCCACGCCTTTTCCGAAATTGTAGAAGAGCACCATGTCCACGCTGCCCGCACTGTTCAGCGCCCAAAGCATTTTCAGCAGTGTCATCAATATCAGCACGCCGATCACGGCACGGATGTACGCGTGGGATGCTTGTGGATGCGGTGCTGCGTTGGTCATGGGCTGTGCCTCTCCTAGCAGGGACCGCGCCTTCTGCGGGCAATGTACCGCCGGCGAGACGGGGCTCGGCATCGGTTGAGAGGGCAAGCGCCTGAGCCCGCACCCGTATGTTTCGGGTCGGAAATGAACACTTGCTTAAAAACCGATGCGAACGACTGTCCACGCCCTTCGACTGGCCTGATGACCGGTCGAAGCAGCCTTAAGGGCTATTTCAACCCGGCGAAGGTCACCACCCCGCCAATTCATTCGCAAAAGCAAATCCAACCATGCCTGTTCAAGATGATGTCATCGTAATCGAGGGAAAAATCACGTCGGTCCTCGCCGGAACCATGTTTCGTGTCGAACTGGCCAACAAGCACCTCGTGCTCGCACACATCTCAGGCAAGATGCGCAAGCGGTTCATCCGCCTCGCGATGGGAGACCGCGTGAAAATGGAGATGTCGCCCTACGATCTCACGAAGGCGCGCATCGTTTATCGTTTGGGGTAGGCAGGGCCAGTCCGTGGGGAGGAGCAGGAAGGCTGAAGTCGCTACGTTTGCGTCCTTCGCCTTGAGGAATTTTTTGATTTGCTTGCCGCGCACCTTGAGCAGTGCGAAATACGTGCTGTGAACGTTTTTGCAGAGACATTCGGCGACTTTTGCAAGGGTGGCTGGCCTGCCTGTCAGGCATCACATTCCAAGGTTACTTTTGCGGGTTGCAGTGGACAGGCAACGCGCGATTTCAATTCGTTTGGTTCATTGCGCAGGAACGTATCGCACTCGTAGCTCAACCGGATAGAGCATCGGTCTTCGAAACCGAGGGTTGGGGGTTCGAATCCCTCCGGGTGCAGCGAGTTTTTTTGAAACACAGCGCGCCTCATTTGGCACATGAGATTCAAACCGGGGTATTGGTTGGCAGTTGCATTTGAGTTCCATCGTGATATTTCACGAAAGTATGCCGCGACCTGCCAGCAAAGACCTCACTGCCGCCCAAGGGCGCATTGCGCGTGCGCTGGCGGACTTTGAGCGGCAGGAGCGTCCGGGCTTTGTCGCCGATCTGCTGAAGCCGCTCCGCCTTTCGGCGGAAAGCAGCCTCACGCCGACGCTGCAAAAGATGGCGCGCAACGGCTTTGTGGAAATCCTCGGCGGCGGCGCACAGGGGCGCTCACGCGTTGTGCGGCTCACGCCGAAGGGCCGCCATGCGCTCGGCATCGGCGGACTGCCGCTGCTCGGCTCCATTCCCGCCGGGCCGCTTTCGGAAGCCGTCGCGCAGGCGGCGGAAATCATCGAGCCTGGCGCGCTGCTCCCTCATAAGCCGGGCGATTTTCTGCTGCGCGTGCGCGGTGATTCGATGACGGGCGACGGCATCCTCGACGGTGATCTGGTGCTCCTGCGCCCCGGCGTCGCGGTGCCGCACAAGGCGATTGCCGCGGTGTGCGTCGGCGACGATCGCGAGGGTACGCTGAAGCGCGTCCTTTATGAAAATGGGGGTGAGCGCGTGCGGCTGCGTGCATCGAATCCCGCTTACAAGGACACGACCGTGCTCGCGGAGCGCGTGCATTTTGCCGGGCTGTTGAAAGGGGTGCTTCGCCATGTCGGGAATCGCAAATGACACGCGCACGACGGTGGATGCCCGGCTCGCGGATTTGCGCCGGATGCTCGCCGAAAAATTTCCTGCCACTGAGCAAAAGCCGGGCGGCATCCTGCGCACCGGCCTCCCCGATCTGGACGCTGCGGAAGGCGGGTTGCGACGCGCGGCGCTGATGGAATTTTCCGGCACGAGCGGCGCGGGCGCGCTTTTCGTGCAGGCGATGCTCCGCGCGATCTGCCGGGAGAATTGCTTTGCCGCCTTGGTGAATGCCGCGCGTAATTTCGAGCCGGATGCCTGCCCGCGATCCTCGCTCGCCCGGCTGCTCGTCGTGCTCTGCGCGGATGCGATGCAGGCGGTGAAGTCAGCGGACTTACTGCTCCGCGATGGCAATCTTTCACTCGTGCTGCTCGACCTGCAGGCCGCGCCGCCCGCGCAGTTGCGTCGCATTCCCGCAAATACCTGGCACCGTTTCCAGCGGCTCGCGGAGCAGACGACGGCGGCGCTGGTCGTGCTCACACCGCAGCCGATGGTGGAAGCCGCCCATGTCCGCATCACGGGCGCGTCGCAATGGACACTCGCGGCGCAACGCCGCTGGCGGCACGAACTGATCGCGGGCGCGTCGTGGCGTGTGTTCCCGCGACGTACGGCCGTGGCTCGCGCATGGGAAGGCGAACACGCCACGGCATGAGGATGCACCATGTTTGCCGTCGTCCTTCTGCCGAATTTCCGCCTGCAGGCGGTGCTGCGTTTCCGCGAGGAAATGCACGCGGAACCTGTTGCGCTCGTTGACGGGAACGATCCGAAGTCGGGCATCCTCGAAATCAACGAAGCTGCGAAGGCCGCGGGCGTCACGACTGGGCAGACCTCGACACAGGCCCTTGCGCGTTGCCCTGCACTCGTGATCGTCCCGCGCTGCGCAGCGCAGGAACATGCCGCGCAATCCGCGTTGCTGGAAATCGCAGGCACACTCTCGCCGGAAGTCGAGGCGACGGCGGACGGCTTTTGCACCGTGAATCTTCGCGGTGTTTCGCGCAGCCCTGCTGCGGGGCGTGAGAAGGATTGGCAGTCGCTCGGCTCGCGCATCGTGGCAAATCTCGCCGCGCTCCGTCTGCACGGACAGATCGGCATCGCTGCGAATCCCGACCTCGCATTCATCGCCGCGCGACACGCGCGCCCTGTGCTGGTCGTGCAGACGCCGCCGGCATTCCTCGCGAATCTCGCGCTGCACGAGCTCAATCCGCCGCCCAAGCTGCTCTCGGTGCTGGGCGACTGGGGCATCCACAATCTCGCGCAGATCACGAGCCTGCCGCGCGGCGAACTCATGGAGCGGCTCGGCCCGGAGGCCGCGCAGCTCTGGGAGCGTGCCGCGGGGCGCACGGAAAGACCGCTGCGGCTCGTGCGCGCGGCGGAGGAATTTTCCGAAGCCTTCGATTTCGAGCGTGAGATCGAAACGATCGAGCCGGTGCTTTTCATCCTGCGCCGCTTTCTCGAACAGCTCGCGATGCGTCTCGGCAATAAGTATCGCGTCGCCGGGCGCATGACGCTCACGCTCACGCTCGCGGATGGCGCCGCGCACGAGCGCGCATTCACGGTGCCATCGCCGACTGCCGATGTGGATGTGCTTTTCCGCATCCTGCACACGCACCTCGACGGCTTGCGGCTGGAGCAATACGCGACGGGTGCGCGGCTGC
>JAYWEO010000007.1:0-7375 GCA_043779225.1 Prosthecobacter sp. | reverse complement strand
CGCGCACGCAGGCATTCGCGGCGGCGCTGAAGGGGCCGGCAATGAATGCGTGGCTGGGATCAAACTCGGGCTGCAGGGCGCTCTGGTTGCCATCCTCGGCGATGACGCGCGCATCGAAACGGCCGATGATTTTTCCCTCCCTCTTCAGGAGCGCCTTGCGAAATGTGCCGGGCGGGACGCGCAGTTCATTGTCCTCGATGAGCTGCTGCGGCAGGCCGGTGTAGCGTGCGAGTTTCTCGGCGATCCGGCGGCGTTCATCCGCAGGCAGCGCGCGGCCTTTGAGCAAAGCGGTGGCGTATTCGCCGAAGGCAAACGTGCGGACTTCGGCGAGCGTCTTCTCGATGTTCGCGGAAAGCTCGGCGGAGAGCTTGCCGTGGAATGCGGCGGTGGCGGCCTGCGTCGGCAGGAAGCAGAGATAGGGCAGATCGTTCGCGGTGTCGGGGCCGAGCGTCTGGTAGTTCAGCAGGCCGCTGACGATGATGAAGCCGTGGAGATACATGCCGTGCTTGCTCTGCAGATACTCGGCGAGGCCGGCGCCGCGGATGCCGCCGTAGCTTTCGCCGCAGAGGAATTTCGGCGACATCCAGCGCCCCTCGCGCGTGGTGAAGAGCCGGATGAAGTCGCCGCACGCCTCGACGTCCTCATCCACGCCCCAGAACTGCTCGCCCTTTTCTCCCTTCGCCGGGCGGCTCGCGCCGGTGCCGACAGGATCGATGAAGACGAGGTCGGCGACATCGAGAATGCTGTTCGCGTTGTCGGAAATCTTGCCGAGCACCTCGGGCGTGCGGCCATCGGGAGGGAGGGAGATTTTCTTCGGGCCGAGTCCGCCGAAGTGCAGCCACACCGCGCTGCTGCCGGGGCCGCCATTGAAGCAGAAGATGACGGGGCGCTTCGTGTCGGATGACGCGAGCGGTTTCCCGTCCTGCCCGGTGCGCGCGTAATAGACGTAGAACACATCGGCACGCGTCGCGCCGTCCTCCTTCAGCAGCGGCAGCGTGCCGGTCTTTGCGACGTAGGTGATGTCCGTGCCTGCGATGGTGATGCTGCCTTTGCTTTCCTTCGGCTTCTGCTCCTTGGCCTTGTCGTCCTTCTTGTCGTCCTTCTTGTCGTCTTTTTTCTCGGCGGCCTCCTTTTTCTCCTCGGGCTTTGGCTCATCGGCATGCAGCGGGTGCATGAGGAGCGCGGCGGTGAAAATGGCGGCGGCGGGGAGCGGGAGTTTCAGCATGGCTTGGCTCAGACAGCAGATGCGGCGCTGGCGCTCAATCACCATCGTTCGCGGCGCGAAGCCTCTTAATCCTATTCTTAATCCCCTTCCGCGGGGAGCGGGCGGAGGATTGAGGTTCCGATTCCCGCTGCTCGATTGTTCAAAAGAATGATTCCAAAAAAATGCGGCTGAGGCTAACAGCCGCGCCAAAAAAAAACAATGAGCACAACCTCACTCACAAAATGGATGGCATGGGAAGGCGGCGTGGACCTCGTCGCAGCGACAGCACCCGGACTCGCGATGCCGAACGTGATCATCCACCTCGCGCGCATGGTCCACACACCGGCGGGCTCTGCGCCGAGCGGCATGATTTTCTGGCAGCCCGATCCCGCGCAGCCGCCGGTGGTGATGGGCTTCGTATCGTCCGACGCAAAGGTGGGCGCATACTTCGGGCCGAACATTTTTGCCGACACGCCGTTCCAAGGCGCCCCGGTGCTGGATGCCAAGATCGAAATCGAGACGGGTGCGGATTTCGTCGGCGCAAAAGTCACCGCAGGCGGGCACGTCTTCCGCACACGGCTCTCCGGCCTGCAAGGCACGGCGCTCGTGAACCGCACGCCAGCGCCGATGTCGCCGTTCTTCCAGCAAGGCCTGGAGGCTGCTGCGACGATGGCGCAACTCTGGGTGGACGATGTGGAGATCGCGATCCTCGTCCCGCCGCAGGGCATGACGGGCGGCCCCGCCGCGGTGTCCGCACCGTGCGGCCTGTACGCGCGCTGATTTTCTCCGTAGCCGCGCTTGTAAAAGCGCGGGCACGCATCCGCCGCAACCAGCCCGGCGGCGAATTGGATCAGCCCGCGCTTTCACAAGCGCGGCTACATGGGACGGATTGATGCGCGACTTTGCCTCGCTGCGCGGGTTCACTTCGCGCCATGAGACGCATCCTCCCGCTTTTTCTCGCCCTCACGCTCACCTCTTTCACCCCTGCGCTGCGCGCGGCGGATCAGCCGATTGACCCGGAACGCGCGCAGGAGCTTTTCCGCCGCGCGCGCTCGGGCGAAAAGCTGAGCGACGACGAGCAGAAGTATCTCGACGAGGCGAAGCGCCAGCGCGAGCGCATGGAAGGCGGCGGCGCAAATGATCCCTCGATGCGGGAGAAGATGCGCGCCATCCGCGAGAAGATGGAAAAGGGCGAGAAGCTTTCCGAGGACGAGCAGCGCATGGCCGAGGAGATGCGCAGGCGGCAGGGCGGCCCCGGCGGCGCGCCCGATCCGGCGATGCGCGAGAAGATGATGGCCATCCGCGAAAAAGTGGAGCGCGGTGAGAAGCTCACCGACGAGGAGCAGAAGATGGCCGACGAAATACGCCGCCGCATGGAGGCGCAGCAGGCGGCACAGCAGGGCGCTGGGGAATTTACGTGGGACAAGGCGCATGCCGCGCACGCGAAGGAGCAGCGCGGCGAGGCTCTGAGTGATGATGAGAAGAAGCTGCTCGCCGAGGCGCGGAAGCGTTTCGAGGAAGGACGCGGGCCGGACAGCGAGCCGGCGAAACCATCGAATGTGGCGAAGCGCTCGGACGATGCGAAGCCTTCAGATATTTCCAAGCCGTCGGCTGATGCACCGCAGAATCCGCCGGGCGAACGGACACAGGCGAAGGATGATTTTGACTGGGAGAAAGCACGCGCCGCGCACGAAAAGGAAAAGCGTGGCGAGGCGCTGAACGACGACGAGAAGAAGCTGCTGGATGCCGCGAAGAAGCGCATGGCCGAAGGACGCGGCCCCGGCCGTGCAGGCAGGCCGCAAGGCGCGCCCGAGGGGCAGCGCCCTCCGCTTCCGCCGCCGCCGAAGGATCTCGTGCCACTGAATGAGCTGACCGGCAAATACAAGGAGCAGGACGGCGGACTTTACGGCGGTGGGAAGAACGAGCCGCCCGCCGACCACGCCGCGCTCGCGCGCAAGGCCATCGCGGAAATCAAGCCGCTCGATCGCGACGGCAAGCCCGCCGCCGACGGCAAGATCGCACTGATGAGCATCGGCATGTCGAACACGACGATGGAATTCAGCGCGTTCGTGCAGAGTGCGAATGCCGACTCGCGCAAGGCCGCAAACGTCGTCGTGGTGGACGCCGCGCAGGGCGGCAAGGATGCGACCGCCTGGGCGACCGCCGACGCGCAGCCGTGGAAGGTCGCGGCGGAGCGGATGCAGTCGCTGGGCGTTTCGCCCGCGCAAGTGCAGGCCGTGTGGATCAAGCAGGCGCTCATCGGGCCGAACGCGGGATTCCCTTCCGAGACCGAGCGGCTGCGCGACCGCGTGCGCGAGACGGTGATTTTGGCGAAGCAGAAATACCCGAACCTGCGCGTCGCATATCTCAGCAGCCGCATCTACGCAGGCTATGCGACCACGGCGCTGAACCCCGAGCCGTATTCGTATGAGAGCGCGTTCGCCGTGCGCTGGCTGATCGAGGAGCAGATGAAAGGCACGCCGGCGCTGAATGCCGACGCCGCGAAGGGCGACGTGAAGGCGCCCGTGATGCTGTGGGGCCCCTACCTCTGGGCAAATGGCGCGGAGCCGCGCAAATCCGACGGCCTCGTGTATCAGCGTGAAGATCTCACCGAGCGCGACGGCACGCATCCCTCGCAAAGCGGCCGCGAAAAAGTCGCAAAGCTGCTGCTGGATTTCTTCACGACGAATCCGCTGGCGAAGACATGGTTCGCGAAGTGATGCGGATTGTCCGCAGATTTCGCAGATAGGCGCAGATGGAGCAAATGCCCTGACCGCGCATGCAACACAGCAATCTCAGATTTTCCTCTGCGAAAATCCGCGCAATCTGCGGATTCCTTTTCCTACGAACGACCCACATCCGGGATTGAACGAAGCAGCGCTTTCCAAGACCAACCTCCAGCCAATACCATGAAATTCCCAGCCCTCTTCCTCGCCATCTCCATTTCCTCGCTCGCCGCGGTCGCCGGCGACTGGCCGCAATGGCGCGGGCCGCACCGCGACGAAAGCTCCACTGAGACCGGCCTGCTCAAGCAATGGCCGGCGAGCGGACCGAAGCGCACGTGGGTCTTTGAAAACGCAGGCATGGGCTACAGCGGATTCGCCGTGGCAGCAGGCAAGCTCTTCACCCTCGGCACGCGCGACGGGAAGGAAATCCTCCTCGCGCTCGATGCAAACGGCGGCAAGGAACTCTGGGCCGCGCCGATCGGCGACATCCTCGGCAACGGCTGGGGCGACGGCCCGCGCAGCAGCCCGACGGTGGACGCGGATCGCGTCTATGCGCTCAGCGGAAAAGGAAATCTCACCTGCGTGCAGATCGCGGACGGCAAGGTGCTCTGGACAAAATCCATGCAGGATCTCGGCGGCGACACGCCCAAATGGGGATACGCGGAATCACCACTCGTGGACGGCAAGCTAGTATTAGCCACGCCCGGCGGTGACAACGGCACGATGGCCGCCTTTGACAAAATGACCGGTAATCTTATCTGGCAGAGCAAGGACATCCAAGAGGGCGCGCAGTATTCGTCCATCATCCCGGCGACCATCAATGGGAAGAAGCAATACGTGCAGCTCGTGATGCAGACGCTCTTCGGCGTGGACGCCGCGACAGGCAAGGTGATCTGGCGCACGCCGTGGTCGGCGGGCCGCACGGCGGTCATCCCCACGCCCATCGTGAAGGGCGACGAGGTCTTCATCAGCAGCGGCTACGGGGCGGGCTGCATGAAGGTGAAAGTCACCGGCAGCGAAGCCGCGAATGTCTTCATGAACAAGGATCTCGAGAACCACCACGGCGGCGTGATTCTCGACGGCGACTATCTTTACGGAAACAGCAAGGACGGCTGGACGTGCATGTCCTGGGCCGACGGCAGTGTGAAGTGGAAGGAACGGGGCGCGCTCGGCAAGGGTGCCATCGGGCACGCCGACGGGATGTTCTATTGCCTCGAGGAAAAGACCGGCAACGTCGCACTCATCGAGGCATCGCCGAATGGCTGGAGCGAGAAAGGCCGCTTCAAACTCGATCCGCAGACGACGATCCGCAGTCCGAAGGGTGCCATCTGGACGCATCCCGTGATCGCGAACGGCAGGCTGTATCTGCGCGATCAGAATCTCATCCATTGCTATGATGTGAGGGCCGCGATGTGACTGAAGCGTTTCAACCCAAACTAAACGCCTCATGAAACTCCTCGTCGCTTTGCTTGCCGCGACTGCCAGCATTTTTTCGGCTGCGGCAACGCCTATCTTCATCAATGCGACCATATCGAAGGACGGCAAGGAAGTGTTCAATGAGCCGGCAATTACAGTGGAGGGTGGCGGGCACACCGTCATTCACGTTGGAAAAACGGATTTCATGATGTCTCCCGCCCTGGATGAAAGCGGTCGTGCTGTGGTGAAGCTGATTGTCACTCAGAGGGACGGCGAAAGAGTCAAAACAGTTTCCAATCCGACGATCTTCATCCTGCTTGGCAAAACCGCGAAAGTTGAAGTCCTCAACTTTGTCCTTTCAATCAAAGTAGCAGCAGCAAAATAACCTAACCCATGAAACTCCTCACCACACTCCTCGCCACCGCGACACTCACCGCCCTCACCTTTGCCGCCGATGCCCCGCTCGCCGTCGGTGCCGCTGCACCAGCCCCCACCGCGAAGGATCAGGACGGCAAGACCGTGAACTTCAAGGACGTCTATGCCAAAGGCACGACGCTCGTTTATTTTTACCCGAAGGCCGACACGCCCGGATGCACGAAACAGGGCTGCTCCCTGCGCGACAATTGGGACGGCCTGAAAGCGAAAGGCGTGCAGGTGCTCGGTGTGAGCGGCGACAAGCCGGAGAAGCAAAAGGCCTTCCGTGACAAGTTCACATTCCCCTTCCCTCTCATCGCGGATGACGACCACGCGGTCGCCAAGGCCTTCGGAGTGCAGTCGATGATGCCCGGCATTTTCAAACGCACGTCATTCCTCGTGAAAGGCGGCAAAATCGTCTGGAACATGACCGACAAGACCACGACGGAAACGCACGCCGCCGATGTGCTGAAGGTGGTCGAGGGGCTGAAGTAGCCCCCCGTCTTCACTCTCCAGTCCGCGACGCCCGCACCAAGGCTGCGAGATCCTTCGGCAGCGGCGACTCGAATCGCATCTCCTCGCGCGTGACGGGGTGCGAAAATTTGAGCATGCACGAGTGCAGCCCGAGGCGTCCCGCGGGATCGCTCTTCGCGCCGTACTTCTCGTCGCCGACGATCGGGCAGCCCGCATCGGCGAGTTGCACGCGGATCTGGTGGCGGCGTCCCGTTTCGAGCGTCAGCTCGACGAGGGATCGCCACACGCTCTTCGCCAGCACGCGGTAATGCGTCACCGCATGGCGCGTCGCGTCGCTACGGGGTGCGCTGCGGACCTTGTAGGGATTCGTCTCGTCGAGGTCCGACTTGAAAGTCCCCTGCTCCGCCGGGAGCTTGCCTTCCACGACAGCCTCGTAGCGCTTCTCGAAAGTGTCCCACGACTTCTGCAGCGTCTCCTTCACCAGCGGCGTCTTCGCAAAGACCATCAGCCCCGAAGTCTCGCGGTCGAGGCGATGCACGATCCACACGCGCTCCTTCGCGCGCGCATTGCCGTGGCGCAGGTATTCGGTGAGCTGGAAGTAGGCCGTCTTCTCCGGCTCCGCCTCGCTCGCGATGCTCAGCAGGCCCGAGGGCTTGTCAATCACCATGAGGTGTGCGTCCTCAAAGAACACCTTCATCCCGCCGCCGAGCTTCGTCTTTGGCACCGCGAAACGATCTGTGCGAACCGCCACGACATCGCCCTTCTTGAGCGGATGATCGAACTGCGACACGGGCCGCCCATTCACCGTCACCGCTTGGAATTTCAGCCACGTGCGGATCTGTTTTTTCTTCTCCTGCGGCCAGTTGGCGAAGAGATAGGCAAGAAGTTCGGCAGGCGCACTCACGGTGCTCGGTTTCGGCATGGCCCAATGTCGCCGCTCCCTTCACGGATGTCGATCTTCGTACGCATCGGGCGGCAACACTTCTGCCGCGTTCCTCTATTTGGAGCCGCCCGCCTTGGAAAAATCCCAACTGTTCGCCAACGCGGCGAACGCCGGGGTGCCGGGGCATTTCACCCCATAGGAGACACGGAAGGCCACGTCCGACGAATTGCCTGCCGTCACGGCATTAAAGAATCTCGG
>JAYWEO010000006.1:0-11859 GCA_043779225.1 Prosthecobacter sp. | reverse complement strand
CGACGTAGAGGCGGGCGAGGGCGGTGCCGGAGCCGTTGAGCGTGTGGCAGAATTGGTTTTTGCCGTTCTCGTCCTTGAAGCGCAGCGCCATGCGGCGGGTCTGGTAGTCAGCGAAATTCGAGCAGCTCGACACTTCGAGATACGCGCCCTGGCCGGGGGCCCAGACTTCGATGTCGTAAGTTTTTGTGGAGCCGAAGCCGAGGTCGCCGGTGCAGAGCTCGATGACGCGGTAATGCAGGCCAAGCGTTTGCAGGATTTTTTCGGCATCGGCGGTGAGCAGTTCGAGTTCGGCCATGCTCTGCGAGGGGTGGCAGATTTTCACGAGCTCGACTTTGTCAAACTGATGCATGCGGATGAGGCCGCGCGTGCCGAGCCCGGCGGCGCCAGCTTCGCGGCGGAAGCAGGGCGTGTAGGCGGCGTATTTGATCGGGAGCTGATCGAGTTTCAAAATCTCCTCGCGGTGGAGATTCGTGACGGGAACTTCGGCGGTGGGGACGAGGTAGAGGTTGTCCTCGGGACAGTGGTAGAGCTGGTCGGCGAATTTCGGGAGTTGCGTGGTGCCGATGAGGGCGTCGGCATTCACGAGGAGCGGCGGGGCGATCTCGGTGTAGCCGCCGGTGCGTGTGTGCGTATCGAGGAGGAAATTGATGAGCGCGCGTTCCAGCCGCGCGCCGGGGCCGGTGTAGCAGGTGAATGCGGGGGCGGCGATTTTCGTCGCGCGGTCGAAGTCGAAGAGGGCGTGCTTTTCGCCGAGTTCGACGTGCGACTTCGGCTGGAAGGTGAACGCGGGCTTTGTGCCCCACGCGCGGACTTCGGGGTTTGCGGCGGCGTCCGTGCCGTGCGGGCATTGCTCGTGCGGGGTGTTCGGGATGCCGAGCAAAAGTTCGCGCTGCTCGGCGTCGAGCGCGGTGGACTCTTCGTTGAGGCGTTTCATTTCCTCGCCGAAGCCGCGCACCTGTGCCTCGATCGCGCTCGTGTCCTCGCCGGATTTTTTCTTCGCGCCGATTTCCTTGCTGATGCGGTTGCGGTCGGCCTGGAGCTGCTGGAGCTTCGTCTCGGCCTGCCGGCGCTGGATGTCGCAGTTCAGGACGGCATCAATCTGCGCGGGCCATTCGCCGCCGCGCGCGGCGAGGCGGGCTTTGATTTCGTCAGGCGTTTTGCGGATGAGCGCGATGTCGAGCATGGGGCGCGGAGGCTAGCCGCGGCGTGTGCAAAGGCAAGGGCGTGCCGCTGTGCGCGGTCAGCGGCTCGAACTGCTCGCGGTGTTGCCGCCGAGGCCGGGGTTCACGTTGAGCGGGAGGCGGACATTTGGGAGATCCTTCAGCGTGAAGGAGAGCGTCACGCCGTAGTCATTTTGTGCCTTCGACGACGTGCCGTTGTTGCGCGCGACGAATCCCACGCTGGCGATCCAGCTCGTGAGGTCGCGGTGGATTTCGTAGCTCTGCGATTCGAAGATGTGGTCGCGGAATTCATACGAGCCGCGCGCGGAGACGGCCCAGTTGTCGTTCACGCGATAGTGCGCGCCGATGTTCAGCAGGGAGCTGTCCTGGACGAGGATGTTGCTGCTGAGATAGCGGTGGCCGATATTGAAGCTCACGCGATCGCTCGGCATGAAATAGAGATCCGTATTCACCTCGGTGAATCCGGTATCGAGCAGCGGGACCTGCGAGTCCACCGAGAGCGTCGCCCAGGGAACGGGATTCCAGCGCAGACGATTCACGAAATTTGAATACTTGCCGGGGTCGGGGTCGAGGGAGCCGTAGTTCGGATTTTGGAATCGGAAGTCGAGGAAGCTGTCCATCTCCAGCCAGTTGAACGTGGAGTCGTCGCGGCGGGTCTGGAGGCGGTTGCGCGCGCCGATGCGGGCGATGTTCCAGTTGCTGATCGCGTCGGTGCTGTTAAATGTCGGGAAATCAATGCCGGGCAATTGCGAGGAGCGCTGGAGTCGGTCGATCTGGAAGAGCTGCTTCCCGTCGGAGTCGGTCGCGACGTAGCTGAGATTCACATACGGCTGGATGATGTGCCGCATGCCGTCGAGTCCCCATGCGCGGTTCTGCACGCTCTCGTAGGCTCGCGATGCCTTGAACGAAGTCTCGACGCCCGCATTGAAAACCGGGCGGAAGACAGAGCCGGTCTTCAGCAGCCTGTTGATGGTGCCATCGGCATTTTTCGCCGTGGCGGAGCTGAGTTCAAAAGGCGTGACCGGCGCGACCTGCTGCGTGCTCCCGGATTCGGAATACCAAGTACCGCGCACGCCGACGCGCGGGACCACGCTGAGCCAGCCGAGGTAGGTGTGCGGGAAAAGGAACTGGTGAAACGAATCCACGCGCGTGTAGCTCAGGTCGGGAAATGCGGAGCCTTTTGCAAAATTGCGGCGATAGGCGCCGACGGATGTCTGGCCTTCATAGAACGCTTTGCTGCCGAGCACCGGCTGGCGGGTCATGTCGAACGCGAGTTCGGGCAGCCGCTCGGTGCCGTCGAAAAACTCGTTCACCTGTTTCCTGGCGAGCAGCGTCACGGTGTAGTCGTCGGCGAATTTGGTGATGCTGAGCGCGTTGTCCGGGTGCGGATTCCTGAGAAATTCCCCTTCGTAGAAATCCTGCAGAAAGCGGGTGTCGCTCAGTTTGTTGATGTTCACCGAGGCATAGATGTCGTCGGTGAGGTACTGGCGTGCCTGAAGCGAGACGCGGTAGCGGCCGGAGGAGATCGCTTCACGGGCGAGCGCGGTTTTGTTGACGTCTGGATTCGAGTCATGGAGCCCGTATGCGGTGAAGCGGCCCCAGTTTTTTCCGCCGCTCTCCTTGGGCTCCCAATGGGTGTTCAGGCCCACGGCAGCACCGCGTTTTGAGAGGTAGTCCAGCCGCAGCGTGGCGCCGATTTTATCCGTAAGCGGGAAAGTGTAAGTGGTGAGCAGATAGCCGCCCCACACTGAGCGGAAGCCGGGGGTGATGCTGAAGGAATTCTCGCGGTTCAGCGACTGGTAGAGGTAGGGCAGGCGCAGGACGGGCGTCTCGCCGATGTAGATGTCCACGTCGTAAAGCGTGACGCTTTCATTCGGATACATGCGGATGCGGCGTGCGCGGAGCGACCAGTCCGGCTGCAGCGAATCGCTCGTGGTGAAGACGCCTCCTTTGACGAGGTAGCCATTCGTGCCGGGCGAGTTTTGGAAAGAATTTCCCGAGAAAAGATAGGGAAAATTTTCGCCGCTCACCGAGGCGCTCATGATGTCCTTGGTCTCCAGATTATAGACGGCGCGCTCGGCGGTCACGAGCTGGCCGTCGCGGTAGATGCGCACATTTCCCGTGGCGATGACGTCGCGCGTGGTGGGGTCGTATTGCGCCTCGTCGGCGAAGATCGTCGTGGCGCCGTAGATGATCTGCACATTGCCCGAGGCCGTGGTGAGCGAGCCCGAGGCATCGAGCCGCTCGGCGGCGATGTCGATCGGGATGTCGCCAAATCTGCCTCCGGAGTCGGCCCCGGAGAAAGGCAGCTTCGGAGCCCCGAACGCGCTGCTACACAGCGCGAAAATGGCTAGGGCGAGGCTGCGGATATTCATCACGGGAAAAAGTGAGCCTATCGGCTCCGACGCGCCGGTAGCAAGCACGCGCTCCGCACTCGACACCGGTGCGCATGCCCGCCACGTTCCGCGGCTGCTGATGCCCATGACTGACCGGAAGCTCACTTTTCTCCGCCGCTTTGCGAGCACATCGGTGCTTTGGACCGTCGCGCTGTGGACGATTTTCACGGGATGGGAGCCGGGCTTCGTGCTGCTGGTCTCGGGGCTCGGGCTCGTGGGGCTGTGGGAGTACTACTCGATGCTCGATGTGAAGAGGCTGCCGAACTTCAAAATGTTCGGCATGTTCTGCGGGATGCTCATGCTCGGCGGGAGTTTCTATTGGCTCTGGGGGCGCGGGGCGCGGCCAGATGCGATCTACGATTTTGAGATCGGCACGCTGCTGCTCTTCCTGCTCGTGGTCTTTGCGCGGCAGATGTTCGTGCGCGTGGTGGAACTGGTGCCGCTGGAGACGATGGCTTTGACGCTTTTCGGACTGTTCTACGTGCCGTGGCCGTTCAGCTTCGTGGCGAAGATCGTGTACCTCACGCCGCGACTCGCCGACGGGCATGTGACGGGACATTTCTACGTGCTGTTCCTCGTGCTGGTCACGAAGTTCAGCGACATGGGTGCGTATCTCACTGGCTCGCTCATCGGAAAACATCCGCTCGTCCCGCACATCTCGCCGAAGAAAACGTGGGAGGGATTTTTCGGCGCGCTGGTGTTCAGCGTCGGCGGCGGCTGCGGCCTGCTCGCCGTGATGCCGGAAAAGCTGAGCATCCTGAAGCAGTCGGATGCGGTGATCCTCGGGCTGATCCTCGGCTTTGCGGCGATCGTGGGCGACCTCGCGGAGTCACTGCTGAAGCGGAGCTGCGGGGCCAAGGACAGCGGGCGATTCCTCCCCGGCATCGGCGGCGCGCTCGACCTGATCGACAGCATCCTTTTCACTGCGCCGATGATGTTCTTCTACCTCCGCTTCGTTCTCCGATGAAAAAACGCCGCGTCGTCATCCTCGGCTCCACCGGGAGCATCGGCGAGAGCGCACTGAAGGTCGCGCGCGACATCCCCGAGCGCATGGAAGTCGTCGGCCTCGCCGCGGGGAAAAATGTCGCGCGGCTGATGGAGCAAGCACGGGAATTTTCGCCGAAGGCCATCGCGATCGGCGACGAAGCCGCTGCCGCCGAATTCAAAATTCAAAATTCAAAATTCAAAATTCCGACTCGCGTCGGCGAGGACGGCCTGTGCGAACTCGCGACGATGCCCGAGGCGGACATGGTGCTCATCTCCATCGTCGGCACCGCCGGCCTGCGACCTGCGCTCGCGGCGATCGAGGCGGGCAAGGACATCGCCGTGGCGAGCAAGGAAATCCTCGTGATGGCGGGCGAAGCCGTGATGACCGCGGCGCGCAAGAAGGGCGTGCAAGTGCTGCCCGTGGACAGCGAGCACAACGCGATTTTCCAGTGCATCGAAGGCCGCAGCCCGGAGCAGGTGCGGCGCATTATTTTGACGGCGAGCGGAGGGCCGTTCCGCACATGGCCGGCGGCGGATTTGGAAAAGGTGACGCGCGCGCAGGCGCTGAAACATCCGACGTGGGTCATGGGCGCGAAGATCACAATTGATTCCGCGACACTCTTCAACAAGGGCCTCGAAATGATCGAGGCGCGATGGCTGTTCGATGTCGAGATGGCGCGCGTGGATGTGGTCGTGCATCCGCAGAGCATCATTCACTCGATGGTGGAATTTGTGGACAATTCCGTCCTCGCGCAGCTCAGCGCGACGGACATGTGCTTCCCGATCCAGTTTGCCGTGACGTGGCCCGAGCGCGTTCCAAACCGCCTGCCACCGCTCGATTTTACCAAGCTCGCAAAACTCGAATTCGAGGCACCGCGCACGAAAGATTTCCCAGCACTCGATCTCGCACGCTGGGCCGGCACGGATGGCGGCACGCTGCCCTCGGTGATGAATGCTGCCAACGAAGTCGCCGTCGCCACTTTTCTCGAAGAGCGGTGCAGCTTCCCCGCGATTTGGCGGACCGTC
This sequence comes from Prosthecobacter sp., assembly GCA_043779225.1. GTDB lineage: Bacteria > Verrucomicrobiota > Verrucomicrobiia > Chthoniobacterales > Chthoniobacteraceae > SXWH01. The sequence continues at coordinate 6,269 of JAYWEO010000006.1, read as the reverse complement.
GAAAGCGTGATGACGGCGCACAGCAACAAGCCCCATGCTTCGCTTGCGGAAATCCTCGATGCCGACGCGTGGGCGCGCGTCATTGCGGCGGAAAAAATCGCGGCTGTCTGATTGCCGCGAGGAAGCGCGCAGGATGCCTTGGAGTGCGGCGGGAAGCGATAGCGCCACGCCGCCTTCGGAGGGGATTTCCGGTGGGCCACACGTCAAAATCCACACAAGCGTCGCGACTCAAACACGCGTCCCCAAGGCGCCTCGCGTGTTCGCGTCGCAATTTTTCCAGCGCTCGCGAGAGATGGAATTTGACGCGGCCTGTCGGTTGCCATACATGGTATGGCATGAAGATGACCATGCACATTGATGCGAAGCTCCTCGCCGAGGTGATGGACACATTTGGCTGCGTCACCAAGACCGACGCGGTGGACTTTGCCCTGCGCGAATTAGTGCGCAAGAGGAAGCTGCGCGAGTTCGGCAAGACCGGCCTCGGCCTCACGCCGGACGATCTGGCGAACGCCGTCCTGCCCGGTTACGATCCGCTGGCCTTGCGCGGCGGCAGCCCGCCGCCACCGCGCCATGCAAAGCCCCGTCCTCGTTGATAGCTCCATCTTCATCACGCTGCTCAAAACGCGGCGCGATCCTGGCATCGAATTGCTGTCCCGGCTCGATCTCACCGACCTCGCCACTTGCGGGATGGTGCGCCTCGAAGTAATCCGAGGCCTCGGCAATCCCCGTGCGCGGCGGAGGATGGATGCGTTTTTCGACGTGATGCAAAACGTGACGATCGACAACAAGCTCTGGGAGGACGCCTGCGAACTCGGCTGGCGCGTCACACGCAAAGGCCACAACATGCCCGCGCAGGACATCATCATCGCCGCGTGCGCGCTGCGGGTGGGCGCGGCCGTGCTCACAGTTGACCGCCATTTCGACGCCATCCCCGGCCTCAACGTCGTGCATTCTCTTGACGAACTGCGGTAGGGCGAGGTTCGTGTTGATGAACGTCCCGCGCCGCCTACTGTCCCACCCTCTCACATGGAATCATTTTTCGCTGTCCTGAAATTCATCGGCATCGTCATCGAGGTCATCCTCATTTTCAATCTGCTCATCATCGTGCATGAGCTGGGCCACTTTCTCGCGGCGAAATGGCGAGGGCTGCACATCGAGGGATTCGGCATCTGGTTTGGAAAACCCATCTGGCAAAAGCGCATCGGTGGCGTGCTCTACAGCATCGGCAGCATCCCGGCGGGTGGCTTTGTAAAATTGCCGCAGCTCATGGATTCGGCGATCGAGGGCGAAGGCGAATACGCCGCGAAGGATCTGCCAAAGCTCAAGCCGATCGACAAAATCATCGTCGCATTTGCAGGGCCGCTTTTCAGTTTCCTGCTCGCGGCGGTCTTTGCCGTCATCGTCTGGCAGGTCGGCAGGCCGGTCTCCGAGGCGGAGCGCACGACGACGATCGGTTTCGTCAATCCGGATTCGCCCGCTGCGAAAATCGGCCTCAAGTCTGGCGATGAAATCCTGCGCATTGACGGACACGATGTGAAACGCTGGGGCGGACAGGCGAATGACGCAGTCGTCTGGCGCATCGCCGGCGGTGAGGAAGAGCACATTGATATTGATGTGAAGCGTGGGAACGAAGTCCTGAAGCTCAACGCGACTCCGCTCATCGAGCCGACAAAATGGTATCAGCGCCGCGGTCTGCGGCAGCTCGGCGTCGGGCCGATGAACCGCCCGATGATCGCCTCCGTGGTGCCGGGCAGCGCGGCAGAGAAGGCGGGATTCAAGCCGAGCGACGTGCTCGTGCGAGTGGGCGGTGAACCGATTTACGAGGATCACAGCATCGGCGAATGGGCCAAGGCGCATCCCGGCGAGCCGATCAAGGTCACCGTCGAGCGCGGGGCCAAGCGCGCGGACGGAACCTACCCGACTGTCGATCTCACGTTCGAGCCACGCGGCTTCACCGTCGGAGCGGTGCTCAAGGGCAGCCCGGCTGCCGCAGCCGGTCTGAAAACGGGCGACCGTGTCCTTTCCGTGGACGGCAAGCCGATGCCGTTTGGCGAAGGATTTTCCGACCATGTTTCCAAACACGAAGGCAAGGTCGTGACGCTCCAGATCGAGCGCGGAACCGAGGCCAAGGAGCTCAAAGTCACGCCGGAATTGCCCATCGCAGGGATGGAGAAGCCGCGGCCGAGCATCGGCATCGTGATGGAGCGCGGCGATGGCATGGCGCTCGATCAGAAAGGCCGCATGTGGCCGATCTATCCCCTGCCTGGCGAACAGCTCAGCGAAGCGGCGAAGCAGATTTTCGAGACGATGAAAAAGCTCTCGCCCACCTCGAAGAGCTCGATCGGACTTCAGCAAATGGGCGGCCCGGTGATGATGATGCGGATCTACTATCTCCTCTTCGAGAATCCCGAGACGTGGCGGCTCGTCCTGTGGTTCAGCGTCGTCATCAATGTGAACCTCGCGATCATGAACATGCTTCCCATCCCGCCGCTCGATGGGAGCCACATCACGCTGGCCCTCGTGGAGCTCCTGCGCGGCAAGCCGCCCGGCGAGCGCACGGCGAAGATGGTGGAATACGTCCAGATCGGCGGCACCATGCTCGTCATCGGGTTCATGCTCTTTGTCACATTTTTCGACGTGCAGGATCTTTTCGGCCGGGGAAAGCGATCGGAGATCCAGTTCAAGCCACGCGCCGCTGCCGAGAGCCGAATGTAGCCGCGGCCCGCGCAGAATCGTCCGTTTTCCATGCAGCACTGCTCCTCGCTCTATCACTTCCAGCGTCGCGCCACGCGCGTCGTCCACGTCGGCAAGGTCGCCATCGGCGGCGAAAATCCCGTCCGCGTGCAGTCCATGATCACCTGCGACACGATGGACACCGAGGCGTCCATCCAGCAGACGATGGATCTCGCCGCAGTCGGCTGCGAAATCGTCCGCATCACCGCGCCGACGGTGAAGGACGCGGCGAATCTCCAGCACATCGTCGCCGGTCTGCGTGCGCGCGGATGCGACGTGCCGATTGTCGCGGACATCCATTTCAAGCCCGATGCCGCGATGGAGGCTGCGAAGTGGGTCGAGAAAGTGCGCATCAATCCCGGCAACTACGCCGACTCGAAAAAATTCGCGGTGAAGGAATACACCGACGACCAGTATGCCGCCGAGCTGGAGCGCATCCGCGAGCGATTCTCGCCGCTGGTGAAATTTTGCAAGGAGCACGGCCGCGCGCTGCGCATCGGCACCAATCACGGCTCGCTCAGCGACCGCATCATGAACCGCTACGGCGACACGCCGCTCGGCATGGTCGAGAGCGCGCTGGAGTTTGCCCGCATCGCCCGCGAGCACGGTCATCACGATTTCGTCTTCTCGATGAAATCCAGCAACCCGAAGGTGATGATCGAGGCCTACCGCCTGCTCGTCGCACGCCTCGCCGAGGAAGGGCCGGATTGGAACTACCCGATCCACCTCGGCGTGACCGAGGCCGGCGACGGTGAGGATGGCCGCATCAAGAGCGCCATCGGCATCGGCAGTCTCCTGAACGACGGCGTCGGCGACACGATCCGCGTCTCGCTCACCGAGGACAGCGTGCATGAAATCCCGGTCGCAAAGGCGCTCGCCGGCATGAAGCGTGGCGGTGACCGCGCTGCGCTCGGCGATGGTCTGCCCGCCGTCTCATTCGATCCCTTCACATATTCCCGTCGTGTGACTTCGCGCATCGAAGTCCTATCCGCCGCTGCGCAGGATGGCAGCCATTTTCATCTCGGCGGAGAGGAAGTGCCGCGCGTCGCGATTCGTCAGGCGAAGTTCAACCTGATCGCGCACAAGGTCCGTTCGCTCGGAGATTTTCAGCCGGACTTCATTTACGAACAATCAGGCGTGACCGAGCTGGACCCGCGCGATGTGAAATCGATCGCCGCGCTGAACGCTGCGGACGAGCCGCATCTCATCACCGTAAAGGACGGCCTGGACATGCCCGTCATCGCCGCATTCCGTCTCCTCGCCGCGCGCATCACCGCGCCGCACCCGATCCTTTTGAAGGACACGCTGAAGCCCTCTCACGACGCACAGCGCCCGTTCCTCGACACGCTGCTGGAAGGCTCCGTGAACATCGGCTCGCTGCTCTGCGACGGCATCGGCGACGCCATCCTCGTGCAGGGCGAGGAAGCGCCCGGCCAGTCGCTGCGCCTGGCGTTCAACATCCTGCAGGCCGCCGGCGCGCGCATCTTCAAGACCGACTACGTCGCCTGCCCGAGCTGCGGGCGCACGCTCTTCGATTTGCAGAGCACGACGGCAAAAATCAAAGCCTCCACGCTGCATTTGAAAGGCGTGAAAATCGCCATCATGGGCTGCATCGTGAACGGCCCCGGAGAAATGGCCGACGCCGACTTCGGCTACGTCGGCGGCGCGCCGGGAAAAGTGAACCTCTACGTGGGCAAGCAGGCCGTGAAATTCAACATCCCCGAGGCCGAGGCCGTGGACCGGCTGAAGGATCTCATCCGCGAGCACGGCAAATGGGTCGAGCCCGAGCCCCTCGCCGCAGTGTAAAAACGCGCACCACCCGTAGCCGTCGAGGGAACGAGGTGGGCTGACCTTGGGACTCTGCCATGGGAGCCTTCGCCGGGGCAGGCACCGGCTTCGATGCTCTGCAAGGTCGCGCTCTCGCGCAGCGGGAGCAGGGCCGCGGGCAGCACGTCGCAATGCAGCCGTTCGAGCCGGGGCAGCGTGAGCACCGGGGTCACTTCTTCCCCGCCGCCTGTTGCGCGTCGTAGGCGGGCCAGAATTTTTCGACGGGCGTCATGGGAATGGGGGGTGCGCCGGAGCGCTTCCAGGCGATGAACTTCAGGGTCGGGTGCCCGCGCAGCGGTTCGAGCGGGGCCGGGCTGCCATCTAGCGAGAGTTCCTCCATCCCACGGCAGTCCCGCAGCGGGGACAAATCGCGGATCGCGCCTGCTGAATCGAGGCTGAGGATTTTGAAGTGCACGTCCTTCAGGGGCTCGAGGCTCTTGGTATTTCCACCGCCGATTACGAGCCGGAGGCTGGTCACCCGGATGCCGCGGAAGGTGGCGAGATTGGCTTGGGCACTGGGGTCGAGATAGTCGAGTTCCATCCCGGCCAAAGGCGAACAATCAACTATACGGAGCTTGAGTGTCTTCAGCGGCATTCCCCCCAGGGGAGCGGCATCTACCGTGCTTACCCCCACAGCGTTCAGATCGCGCAAGGGCATTCCTTTCAGTGGGCCTAAGTCGCTCACGAGTGTGCCACTGATATTGAGAACCTCCAGCGCCATCCCTTTCAGCGGCGTGAGATCACGCACCTTCGTATCGTTGAGAGTCAGACTTTTGAGCGGCATGCCCTTCAATGGGCTGAGATCTCCGACCAAAGTTTTTCCCACGTTCAGTTCCGTGAGCGGCATTCCGGCCAGCGGGGACAGGTCGGCGACACGGGTTGAACCGATGTCCAGTTTCAGCAGGCGCATCCCGTGGAGCGGGGAGAGGTCGGTGACGCCGCCGGAAACTCCCAGCGACAAGGTGTGGAGCGGCATGTCCCGCAAAGGTTCGAGGTCTTTGACTGCGGTTCCACCCATTCCAAGGCTGTTGATCGGCAGTCCGCGGAGTGGTTGCATGGTGTCGATGGTTTTTGGGAAACCGGACACGCCGATGCTGCCATCGGCTGAAATGCTGGGATACACATGACCGGCGCCAACATTCGGCTTTCCCAGCCACTCTTCGAGCCGCGCGATCACCATCTTGAGCTTGTCCTTGGCGGAAAGCTGGAAGCGGCTGCTGAGCCCGATGGCTTCGCCACTGGCACCCGCGAGATTCAGATGAGCGAGGACGGCGCTGGAGCGCTCGGGGTTCCAGCGCTCGGCCGCAGGTGTGGCCTGCAATTGATCGAGCAGCGGGAGGATCGCTCCGAGCCGGGCGGCATTGGCAGGGTCGCGCGACTGCGCGGCGCGCACGGCCCCGGCGGAGGCGGCGAATTTTTCCTGCGCGAGCAGCAGCCACGCGCGCCGCCACCAGCCGGCGGTGAGCGCGGGGTCGAGGGCGAGGGCGGCGTCGAGCTTCACCAGCGCGGAGTCGAAGCGCTGGAAGCCGGCTTCGCTCTCGGCGAGCGCGAGGAGGGACGGGGCGCTGGCTTTCAGGTCGGCGAGGGCGGCGTTGGCGCGCTGAGCTTCCGTCTTTGCCGATGCCTCGCCGCGCTCGGCGCGGCGGCCTTCGGCGATCACTTTCGCCGTGAAGCCGATGCTGAGCGCGAGGATGATGGCGGCGGCGGCG
>JAYWEO010000005.1:0-5648 GCA_043779225.1 Prosthecobacter sp. | reverse complement strand
CGCTGCCTCACGGCAGCGCGACGCAGGCCGCGGATGGGCGCACCTGATCCGACTCTCTCAATCTGCAAAGACAATGAAAACGAAACAAATTTATCTTCTCTCGACGGCCTTCATGATGGTGGTTGCTGGGTGGGCAGCCTGGCACTTTGTCGCCATTCGCGAGGCCGTTGATCCACCAACAAACACCTCCCTGTCTGCTCAAAAGACAACGCCGGTTACTCAAAAAGCAACGCCAGCCAGTTCTCCTCGGACGGGCAGGCCCATCGTTTCTGAAGTCATCGAAACGCGAGAAATGATGATGGCCCGTGTCGACGCGCAAATGAGCCGTGTTCGGGCCAGCGCCACCGCGCTGAAAGACGCCCGAAATGCTGATCCCAATGCAAAGATCAATGCCCAGAGGGATCGCAGAAAGCCTGACGACATGGCGTTCCTGAAGTCACTGGGTTTGTCGGATGATCTCAGTGGCGAGGTCTATCAAATGCTCAGAGCCAAGGCAGACTTTTTTACGGATCATCAGAAGGAGATATCGGAGGCGCTTCAAAGGGGAGAAATCTCCAACGCCTATAGCCGCGAGCTTGTTCAAATTAGCGCGGACCTGGAAGCGGCCGTAGGCACGGAAAACTATGAAAAGATCAAATACTGGGAGGCCACCATGCTGGACCGTAACCAGGCGGCGAAATTCAAGAGCTATCTACAAGGACGGAGCTTGCCCCTCACCGATCAGCAGGAAGTGGCCGTCGTGGATGCCCTGCATCAGGCGCGCGAGGGGAAAATCGGCTTCGGTCTGATTATGCCTTCCACTTCGATGGAAGACAAGCTGGCCTACATTGACACGGTGAAGCAAAGCCTCGCCCCCGTATTGAACGCCAACGAAGTGGCTCTCCTGGGGCAACACCTCAAGGAAGTTGCAGAGCAACCGTTGAGAATGCAGGCCCTCAATGAAACGACTCAGAAAAAGCTCACTGAGCTTCAGAAAAAGGCCAATGATATGAAAAAGAAGCAGTAAAATCCGCCGTCACCGCCGCGATAGTATTAAAAAAGGATGGTGCGTGAACGAAGAAGAAGCGCGCGACGGAGCGACGCGCTCCACCTCTCCAAATCTCATCTTCTCCAAGTCTCCCAGTCTTTCCAGCCATGCCCTTCGACCCCACCAAGCCCGCCTCCGGCACGCCGATCACCTCGGCGGAGATGCGTGCGCAGCTCACTGCGCTGAATGCTGACATCCAGCAGCGCGCGACGCCCGCAGACATCGCCAATGCCATCGCGGTGGTCGTCGCCGGGACGAGCAATAATAGCAACGGCGTCGCCATGCTCAGCCAGACCGCGGACGGCAGCTACAACCAAGGCCAGATGCAGGCGGTGCTGGATAAGCTGGATGAACTCATCAACGCGCTGCGGAGGTAAGTAGTCCGACGCTTTAGCGTGCCGAGGCGTGCGGGGGTAGCTTGCGGGCGAATCCTGCATCCGTGCGCGCAGTGCGGGCCGGGAGGTTTTGCACGCTGAAGCGTGGGACTACTTTCTCCGCGCTGGAGCGCGCGGAGGTTTACTCGAAATACGTGTCTTCGTGGCTGTAGGGCGGGGCGCAGCAGCAGAGGAGGCGGAGCTTTTCACGGGCGGTGATGGTGTGCCAGGCGCCGGGCGGGATGAGGATGGCGTCGCCGGGGGTGACGTCGCGGAATTCGCCGTCAATTTCCATGGTGCCGGTGCCTCCGAGGATGAAGTAGAATTCTTCGCTGAGCCAGTGGTAGTGCCGCTGCGTGGCGGTGCCGGCGGGGACGGTGGCTTCGGCGAGGGATTGGTTGCGGACGGGGGCATTTGTGCGGTCGAGGATGCTGCGGATCGTCGAGCCGTCTTTGGTGGTGAAGGGGACTTGGGTGGCGAGGCTGAGGACTGTCATGGGGGAGGAAACGTCCAACGTCCAACGTCCAACGTCCAACTTTCAATGGAGATGCCGCTGGCGTGCGGTGGGGTACCTTTGGACGTTGAGCGTTGGACGTTGGACGTTGGACGTTCTCCAGACGTTCTCGTCACTCATCACTCGACACGCCGGATGGGAATCGGAATAAGTCGCGGACGAAAATGAATTTGCTGCACGGATGCACAGCTTTGATCACTGGTGCCTCGTCGGGCCTCGGGGCGGAATTTGCGCGGCAGCTTGCGCCTCATGCGCGCACGCTGGTGCTGGTGGCGCGGCGTGCGGATCGGCTGGATGCGCTGAAGGCAGAACTGGAGCGGAGCGGGATGGAGATCCAGATTCATGCGGTGGATCTCGCGGATGGGGCGCAGGTGCAGGGGCTGCTCGCGGCGCTGGAGGAAAGCGGGACGCGCGTGGATTTTCTGATCAACAACGCGGGGCTGGGCGATCACGGGCTTTTCGAGGAGAGCGAATGGCAGCGCGTGCAGGCGATGCTGGATGTGAACATCGCGGCGCTGACGCGGCTGACGCATGCGCTGCTGCCGGGGATTCTGCGCTCGGGACGCGGCGCGATTTTGAATGTGAGCTCGATCACGGCGTATCTGCCGATGCCGCAGATGGCGGTGTACGCGGCGACGAAGGCGTATGTGAACAGTTTCACCGAGGCGCTGCGCGCGGAGTTGCGCGGGACGGGTGTGCTGGTGTCGGCGCTGTGTCCGGGGCCGGTGGACACGGAGTTTGGCACGCAGGCGAAGCGCGCCGGGGAAGAGGATGCGATGCCTGCGCCGAAGTTCCTGAAGCAGCCGGTGGAGCGGATCGTGCGCGATGGCCTGCGCGGGCTGGATCGCGGGCGTGCGCGGACGATTCCCGGAGTGCCGCTGGCGGTGATGATGTTTCTCACGGCGCTGGTGCCGATCTGCCTCCTGCGTCTTTTCCTCGGAATCCCGTCCCGTGATGCGCGCAGGAAGTAGCGGCAATTCATCAGCGGAGAAAATGTCTGCACGGCTGCGACGGGCGGCGGTGTGCGGAGTGTCCTTTGCGCTCTGCTGCGCATCGGTGGCACTGTGCCTTTCAGGCTGTGATCAAAAGCCGGAGCTGGCGCCGAAGTCTCCCACGCCTGCCCCGAGCCCGACGGCTACGCCAGCGCCGACTCCGACGCCTACGCCAGAGCCCACGCCGACTCCGACTCCCGTGCCGACGCCGGAGCCCGTGCCCTACGTTCCGCAGAAGACGCTGAATGTGGGCAGCATTTTCAACGGCATCCATTTCAAGACGAGGCTGGAAACGGTCGTGGGGACGACTGCGACCGCCGAGAGAAACAGCGCGGGGAGCTACTCGGTGGAGATCTCCGTGAAGGTCGCGGTGCCGAAGCCGCACCGAAGCATGGTGGAGCTGGCGAAGCTGAACGGGGACATCGCGACTCTGCTGCCGGGGCTTGGCGAAATGCTGGGCAGCGCGAAGGTGGCGCCGGAGTTCGACGATCTCTACCGGCGGAAGGTCACGTCGCTCCGCTCGAATCTGGACCGGCTCGATCTTTTGCTCTCGCGGCACAATTTTTACGACTGCGAGACGATGCTCGAATTGCAGAATCCGAAGACGAAGCGCAAGGCGCTGCTCGTGCAGGCGGACATGGATGTGGACACGGACGGTGCGGACGGTGATCGCCTGCCGACGTTCGACACGAGTTCGCGCACGTATCAGCCGATGACGACCTATCGTTGGAAAAAGCGGACGCCGGTGCCGAACCCATGCACACCGATCTGGGAGAAGCGCATCGCGGACAATGAGGCGAAAATCAAAGACCCGAAGAATGCGGGCGATGTGCCGCGGCTGAAGGCGGACAATGCGAGGCTGCGCGCGGAGATTGCGGACATGAAGGCAAACAGCTTTCTGATTGGCTCGCTGGATCCGTTCATCGTGCTGCCGTCGCAGATGTTCACCGGGAGGAAGACGGGCTTCACCCCGCGCATCGGGGACTATTGCCTGGTGCTGGCGGGGGATACCTTTTACCCGGCGATCATCGGTGATGCGGGGCCGACGACGAAGATCGGCGAGGCGTCGCTGCGGCTGTGCCGGGAGATCAATGCGAAATCGAATGGCGATGTGCGCGCGGTGAATGATCTCAAGGTGACGTATCTCGTGTTTCCGAGTTCGGCGGAGAAGGAGACGGGGCCGCCGGATCTGCTGCTCTGGCAGACGCGCTGCGCGGCTTTGCTGGATGAGTTCAGCGAGCATACGGGGAGATTTTTCATGTGGCAGCAACCGCCTCCGCCGCCACCGGTGGCACCTCCTGCGCCAGCACCCGGAGAACCGGCGCCGCCTGCATCTCCGCAGGCCATCATCGGATCGCCGCCGCCGCCTGCTGCCACGAAGCCGTGACCGGAAGGACGCTGCGCTTACTTTGCGCCCCAGCCGAAGAGGACGACGGGGATCGTCTTGAGCAGGATCCGGAGGTCGAGGAGCGGCGACCAGTTGTCGATGTATTCGAGGTCGAGGGCGACCCAGCGGTCGAAGCTGGTGACGTTGTTGCGCCCGCTGATCTGCCAGAGGCAGGTGATGCCGGGTTTCATGCTGAGCCGGCGGCGGTGGGCGGTGGCCTCGATGCGTTCGACCTCGTACATCGGCAGCGGGCGCGGGCCGACGAGGCTCATGTCGCCTTTGAGGACGTTCCAGAGCTGGGGCAGTTCGTCGAGGGAGGTCTTGCGGAGGAAGCGCCCGACGGTGGTGACGCGCGGATCGTTTTCCACTTTGAAAACAGGCCCGGACATGACGTTGAATTTCTGAAGCTCCTCGCGCTGCATCTCGGCGTCGGTGCGCATCGTGCGGAACTTGAACATCTGGAACGGGCGTCCATTTTTTCCGCCGCGCGCCTGGCGGAAAATCACGGGGCCTTTCGAGGTGAGCCGGATGGCGATCGCGATGATCAGGAAGAGCCAGGATAATGCGACGAGCACCGAGAGCGCGACGATGCGGTCGAAGAGGTGCTTCAGCAGCAGCGCCCACGAGACGCTCGGTGCGGTGCGGAAGACGAGCATCGGGCGCATGCCGAAGTGATCGAAGTCCGGGCGCGCGATGGCGGTCTGCATGAAGTCGGCGCTGAGCCAGGATTCGACGCCTTCGATTTCGCACGCGCCGATGTATTCCTGGAGCCGGCCGAGTTCGCCGTGGCCTCCGACGAAGAGGACGCGCTCGGGGGTGTGCCGGTGAAGTGCTTCGACCAATTCGGGAACCGTCCTGACGGTCACATCCATTTCCTCGGCCACTTCGATTTCCATGAGTTCCGAGGCAGTGAGTGTCTTGCGGAATGAGACGATGTCCTGCGCGGTGCCGACGAGGATGATGCGTTCGCGGATTTTTCCGCTCCTGACGCTGCGCTGGTATCGGCTCACCGTGATCCATTCGCGCGAGAGAAGGAGCACCGTGGCCAGCGTTGCGAACATCGGCATGACGGCGCGGCTGTCCACGCTTTGCCTGAAAAAGTAGGCAATCAACGCGATGATGAGGCCGAGCACCACTGCCGAACGGCCGAGCTGGGCGAGGCTTCTGCCTACGGTCTTGCGCTCGGGGTGTTCGTAAAAGCCCTGTGCGTGGAGGCAGATGGGGCCGAAGAATCCGAGCACGGCCAGCAGCCACTGAAAGACGACAAACGGCTGGATGGGCAGGTCAAACAGGCCGAACTCGGGGCCGTGGTAGCGGACCCAATGCGCGGACCAGAGCGCGATGATGAGCAGGA
>JAYWEO010000004.1:0-11170 GCA_043779225.1 Prosthecobacter sp. | reverse complement strand
TGAGCGAATGCGGCTGGGGCTCTGCGAATGCGAGGGAGATCCGCGCCATCGCGCTTTCCGCCGCAGGGGAAATCGCGCGGCATTGCCCGCGCACGCGCATCGGTGGCATCGTCGTGTATCATCGCGACGATCATCCGCAGACGGCTTGGGGGCGGACGGCGGATGGGAAGGTGGCCGTGGGACTGGCGGCGCGGGACCGGCAGTGTGCGCAGGTGGCGTTTCAGTTTGCGCATGAGTTCTGCCACGTCCTCGCCGGGCATAGCAATGGGCAGTGCGGCATCTCACGTGGGGAGGGGAGGCCGAATCTCTGGCTGGAGGAGAGCCTTGCCGAGACCGCGTCGCTTTTCGCGCTGCGCGCAATGGCCCGCTCGTGGGAACGCTCCGCGCCGTTCCGCGACTGGCGTTCGTACGCGCCGGAATTATCCACATACGCGGCGGAGCGGATGCGCGGCGCGGATGGCGGGGCGCGCACGGATTTCGCGCGATGGTTTCAGGCAAACGAGCCCGCGATGCGGCGCAATGCCGAGCTGCGCGACAGGAATGCCGTGGTCGCTCTCAGGCTTCTGCCCATCTTCGAAGCGGAGCCGCGCGCATGGGAGGCCGTCACCTTCATGAATCTCGGCACGCAGGACAGGCGGCAGCCCCTCCATGCATTTCTCGCCGACTGGCGGCGGAACTGCCCTCCTGCCCTCCAGGCGTTCGTCGTGAAAATCGCCGCCGTCTTTGATTAGAGCCTGCGGAAAAAGGATCTTAGCGAAGGTCAAAGAGCAGCGCCTCGGCGTTCTCGCCGGCGGTGATCGTGAGCGTCCCCGTGTCATCGGTGCTCGCGGCGTCGCCGGCCGCAAGCGGGGTGCCATCGATGCTCGCATCGCCCCGGATCACCTGCACCCACGCGCCGCGACCTTTGCGCACGTCATGCGTCACGGATGCCCCTTTGCCCAGACGCACGCGATACACATCCGCATCCTGATGGATGATCGCCGAGTCGTCGCGCCCGTCCGGCGAGATCACGAGCACCTTCGCGTCGCCGTCGCTCGCCGCCTTCGGATGCCACTCCGTGTAGCCCGGCTTCAGCCCGCGCTCACGCGGCTGGATCCAGATTTGCAAAAGGTGCACGCGTCCCGACGGCGAGGGATTGAACTCGCTGTGCGTCACGCCCGCGCCCGCGCTCATGAGCTGGATCTGGCCCGGCTCCAGCACGCGGCCATTGCCTATGCTGTCCTTGTGCGCGAGCTTTCCCTCCACGATGTAGCTGAAGATTTCCATGTCCCGGTGCGGATGCGTGGGGAAGCCCGCGCCCGGCGCCACGAAGTCCTCATTGATCACGCGCAGCGAGCGGTAGCCCATGTGCGCCGGATCGTGGTAGTCGGCAAAGCTGAAGGTGTGGCGTGAATCGAGCCAGCCATGTTCAGCGTGGCCCCGGTCGTCGGACTTGCGGATGGTGAGTTTCATGCGGGCAGGATACCGCATCGGCGGAAAGCGAGCCAAGCCGATTGCCTCACACGTTCATGCCTTGCGGTCTTGGGCTCCGCCGCAGGAAAGCACGCCTCTACGCGACCGAGCTCACCCGCCGGAACCCCGCCGACACCAGCCGCGGACGCAGCACCGCCTCCCACACCCGCTCCACGAAAAACCGCTGTCCCGCATTCATCTTTCCTCCCGGCAGATTCTCCACCGGCGAGCGCTCGGGACGGTAGCGTCTTTTCAGGCTGCGGAGCGCCGCCGACTTCTTGCGCAGATGCAGGTCCAGCGCATCGAAAATGAACTTCGGCGGCAGCAGCCGCGGCGGCACCGGAGCCGGAGGCTGCGCCGCCGCGATCTGCGCGAGATTTGCCCGCAGCGGACGCATCGCCACCTCGATCTGCGGATTGAGCGGCGGCAGGAGTTCCACCGCACTCACCCGCGCCGGAGCCTGCGGCGCGCAAAAGGAATCCGCGATCGCGCATGCCTTCGCCGCCGTCGGCATCTGCCGGTATTCCTGCACCAGGAAAATGAAGAGCAAATCCGGCCGCACCGAGCGCACTCCATAGTCCAGCAAGCCGATCAGTTCCTTGCCGCCGCGGCTGAAGATGGCGTCGATATCGATGGGCATGGCTGAGCGATAGCCGGTTCCAGGACAGCCTGCAACGACAGGCTCCTAGCTCCGCTGAAGGCGCATGCCCGCGGCCTTCGGCTGCTCGATCTTCGGCAGCGTGATTTCGCGTGCGTCCGGCGCGATGACGATCTCGATGCGTTGAAATTCTTCCCCCGGCTCGGCGACGAATTCTACGGCCCACAGCACGGCGATCAATGTGCCGGAGAAACTGTATGGCCCGTTCGGTGCCTGGAAGCTGAACTCACGCGTGTCCGCCGTGGGCGGCGCGTCGAGCGTCACGACCTCGGCGGTGTCGCCGTCCTCGGTGCCCTTGCCGCGCGTGGACCACACGAGGCGCACCTCGACGCTCGCGGGCGCTTTTTCAAACTCCCACAGCACCGCGCCCGTGATGGTCTCGCCGGGGCGGAAGGCAGTCTTGTTTTCGCGGAGGCCGAGGCGGATCATGTCGCAGTGGGTTGTTCTTGGAAGAGGGTCGTCACATCGCGCGGCGTGACGGTGATGGGGAATTCCGCATCCACATCCGGCCATTTCGGGATGTCGCCTTTCACCTGCAGCATCCAGGCGATCTTGTTGTTCTTCGCGGTGAAGGTGTGGATGAGATCGCGCGGGATGTTCACCTGCATGGTGCCGCTGGCCATCTGTGCGCGGTCGGAAATATCGAGCAGCACGGAGTTCAGAAAGACCGACTTGTCCGTCGAAGTCGTCGTGCCGCGGCGGTAGGTCGCCTCCTCGCGGGCCATGAGCAGGATGGTCAGCTTCGCGAGCCGCCGCACATTTCCCGTGAAGCGCCAGCGCACATCGAGCGAACCGCCGAGTTGCACGGTGGGCGCGCTCACGGTGAGCACGGGACGCGGGTTGAAAAGGGCGAGGAATTGGAAGAAGGCGGCCACTGCGATGCCGAGGCCCACGAGCACAAAGATGCCCATGAAAAGCCGCGCGCCCCATCCCTCATTTTTCACGTTCAGCACCATCACCCACACGATGCCATTCCAGATCAGCGCGAAGATCGTGAGCGCCGCGAAGGCACAGCCCGGCGGGGTGGACTGCTTCAGTTCCACTTCACCCGAGGTCCCTCCGTGCGGGATCGATCCGCCGCCGCGCCGGAGCAGCGGCAGGCCATCGGTGGCGCTCACGATGACCGCCTTTTTCCGGCCTGCAGCGGGTGCGATGAAAAAGATGACCAGTCCCACGATGAGAAAAACTCCGGGGATGAGGCCGAACCAGCGATCCGGCGATGGCTTGATGCTCAGCACCGCCTCCAGCGGATCCTCCAGGTTCACATGGCAGACCGTTCGTGTTCCAGGCGGAAGTGATTTCACTGCGGATTCGCGCCATCCGCGGCTGCTGCTGTAGCCGGTGTCGAAGTTGTAGTTCGTCCCGATCCATTCCTTTCCCGCGACCGTGTATCGGTAGCGCACATCCACCGAATAGGTGGAGCCGCCTTTGCTTCCGCTGTGCTGCCCGAGGCTGCTGGAGGTGATCTCGCACGGCACGGTCGGCCACTTGGCCGCGGCAAATTCCTTCAGCATCGGCCGGAAAAAGATCGCGTAGAGCAGTCCGCCGCCGATGAGGATAAAGACGAGGCCAAAGAGCCGCATGCCCATCCTCGCGCCTTTGCCCCCGCGCTGCCGCCCGGAGACCGGCGTGCCGGACGCCGTCTTTTTCCGCCACACGCCGATGATGCCCCCGACGCCGACCGCGACAAACACCAGCGGAATCAGCCCGAAGAGCAGCACCCAGAGCGTGCCGCGTTCCAGCGTGCTCTCGGCCGGGTTGGATTCATTCACATAGCAATACGCCGGCTTCCCCGCCGCATAGCGCTGCACCGCGCGCTGTGCGGAAGCCGCGCTCATCGAGGGCGACATGCCCACGGAGTATCGCGTCCCGGTATGGCTCCGGCCACCGAAGCGATACGTGTATCGGACGTTGAATTCCACGTCGTCGCCCTTCTCGCTGACGGACGACGACTCGATCACGCAGTCCGTCTTCGTCCACGAATACGCGCGCACCGTTTCCCAGCCAGCCTTCGCAATGAAGGAAAGAAACACGAGCCCCATGATCGCAAAGACACTCAGGAATGCCGTGGCGCAGCCTTTGCCCGCGGCGGAATTGGAACCCGGACTGGAGGAAATGGTGACTTTCATCGCGCAGCCCGCCACGTCTCGCAAAATCCGTGGCGCAGGGCAAGCGCGGCGCGCGGAAGGCCGTGTCCTCATTTGCCTTTGGAAGCCATGAAGCCATCGACGCAGGCGCTTCCCTCTCGTCCCTAGTTCTCTCTGGAGGACTGGCGCGCGTCCCGAAAGGGCTGAAAAGGAGCCTTGGCTCATCAGTGCGCGGTCCCTCCGCATCAGTGCGCGACGGCCACTTTTCAATGAGCGACGGCTGCACACTGAGTAACGTCCTCGCGCACGAGCGACGGCAACGCCTCGCATTTCTCCCGCCATCCGGGAAAATTCCATTCATTCGGAAATGCGCGGCATTGCGCAGGCTTCACCTTTTGCAGCCGGCAATCGCGGCCATCGAGCCACTCGCAGGAGCCGTCTGCCATTTCCAAAAGGGAAAGCCCGAGCCGATCCGGGCGCAGTTGGGTGTGCTGCGTGATGAAGTCCTCCTCACTCATCCGCACGTGTGCCGCGATGGCCGTGATTTCATCCTGGCCCACGCGCACAATGCCAGGCCAGCGGCAGCAATTGGTGCAGCGCTGGCAGGTATACTGGATCTCGTGGTTTTGCGACACAGGATGCGTCTGTGGCAGGGGTGCTCAGGTGTCGAGAGTCAAAGGAGACGAAAGCTTTTCATGCAGGTGCGCATGTGACGCAAAGCATGCAATGTCACATGCATGTGACGGATAGAGTGCAAGTCTGAAATAACGGTGAATTCAGTGGCACGAATCGTGTGATTTTATACCCTCTGCGGAAATGTTGGACACATTCCCTGAAGGATCATCACAGGCAGCGGGTGTCGGTCATGCACCGCGAAGGAACCTTGTGCAGTGCCGGCAATGCACCGAAAATTTTGCGAAATCCACGATGATCTGTCCTCGCTGCGGTCGCAGGAATGACCGGAGCCCGCTCGTCATCGGCATCCAGTTTCTCGTGGTGGCGATCTTTGTCTGCACGGTGAACTGGGTGGTGCGTGCGGCGGCGCATACCAAGGGAGAAGTGCAGCGCGCCGACAATGCCACGGTCGTCTCGCAGCCGGCATCGGCGGCAACGTCAGCGGGCAATGCCCAGCAGGACGTGCGGTTCTAGTGCGGGGGCGAGCCCGCTGTCTCGTCGCCGAAAATCAGGCGCCGCGGCGGGTCGCAGGAGGAGCCTTCGGCTTTTCCTTCTTGGGCTTCTTCGTTTCTTTTTTGTGACTGTTGTTTCCTTTTGCCATTTTGAACTCCTTGTAAATTGAGGGCGAAGTTAAGGTGTTTTCCGCGGTTCTTGCAATGGAAGATGAATGCTCATTTTCAGAGCGGCGTCACGAGCTCTGAATGTCCGCCTGCATCTCGATGAACCACGCCTCGACCCTTTTGCGCGCCCATTCGGTCTTGCGGAGAAACGAGAGGCTGGATTTCACGCTCGGGTTCATCTGGAAGCAGCGGATGGGAATGCGATCTCCCATCTCGGCCCAGCCGAAGCGCGCGACAAGTTCGTTCAGGATTTTCTCCAGCGTGATCCCGTGCAGCGGATCGCGAGGATGATGGGAAGGCGAGGACATGGCGCACGTTTCCATTTTTCCAGACCGCACGCAATCGTGCGCAGCCAGGAGCCGTTTGCATTTCACGATGACGGGCATTTCCAAATGCACGGACTGCGGCTATGCTGGATTTCTTCCAATTTCGTGATCATCCTTCCCGCCCAAATCCAGACCATACTGCCAGGCTCGCGTGGCGTGGTCTTTTCCGCCTGAGCGCGGATGCCGATCGTGATGACTCTCGAGGATCTCGGATGGAATGCGGAGTTTGAAAAGGAGTTCGCCCCGTATCATCGCGAAGGGTGGAAACCCGCGCGCCTGATCCGCGACAACAAGATCACCTACGGTGCGCTGCTCGCAGATGGAGAGGAGTTGGAAGTGACGATGAGCGGCAAGGTGTATCACGACGCGGAGACGGATGCGGCATTGCCCGCAGTCGGGGATTGGGTGGCGTTGGATTTAAGCGGAGAGGAAGGCGAGATAATGATCCGCGCGCGGCTCACGCGGCAGACGTGTCTCTCGCGTAAGATGTCGGGAAAAAGCACGGAGGAGCAGGTCATCGCCGCAAATGTCGGCGTGGTGGTCGTCATCACGGATGCAGGTTCGGACTTCAGCCTGCGGAGGATGGAGCGCTATTTTGCCATCATCGGGAAGAGCCGCGCAAAGGCCGTGGTGCTGGTGAACAAGGCCGACCTTTTTTCAGACGAGAAAAACCGCGAGGCGGCGGATGCGATTCGCGCGTTGAATCCGGATGCGGATGTCCACATCACGAGCACCGAAAAGGGGACGAGCCTCAAGGTCTTGAAAAAATATCTCACCCGCGGCATCTCGGTGACGCTGGTGGGATCGAGCGGCGTGGGGAAATCTTCGGTGGTGAACTGCCTCCTCGGCGAGGATTACCAATGGACGGATGAGGTGAACGAGACGACCGGCAAAGGCCGTCATAGCACGACCGCGCGTGAGCTGATCGTCCTGCCCGGCGGTGGCATCCTGATCGATAACCCAGGCATCCGCGAGATTCACATGTGGACCGATGAGACGACGCTGCGGGAGCGTTTCGCCGACATCGAGGAACTCGCCGGGCAATGCAAATTCCACGACTGCAAACATCGCACCGATGCGGGCTGTGCCATCCGCGCCGCAATGGCCGAGGGCAAGCTCAGTGCTGCTCGATTTGACGGATTTCAAAAGCTGGAGGAGGAACTCGAAAAACTGCGCCTCAGCCGCAAAAAACGGCAGATGACGGGCGACCGTCACGTCCGCCGTCAGGAACGGCACAAGGCGCGAAAATACGCCGAGCGCAGCGAGCGCGAGCACGAGCAGGAGCCGCGGCTGCGGCGGGATCATTGATGTGCTCAATGGTTGGAACGCGAACTCCGGTCGCTCTCAGCGCCGTCTCGTTCCGGGTGCAGTGCGGTCGGGTCCGAAGTATTTCTCGCTGCGGTAGCGCAGCCACACGCGGAGGACCTGCGGGATTTTCTCCCGCTCGGGCTTGCTGAGGCTTTCGTAAAGTGCGAGCGCCTTTTCGCGTTCGCCGCGGCACGCGCGATTGTTGTGTGCGTCCCATGCGCTGCGCGCGGCGCGGATGCGGCGGCATGTTTCCTTGATCAATGCCTCGCCGGTCAGCGGCTGGTCGCTGTCTGTTTCCGCAGGCATCTGTGGGACTGAAGTGACGAAGCGCCCGCGCTATCGCGCCACTTTGCGATAGAGTTCGAGACGGCATTCGAAGCCGCCGAGATCCACGGTCTGCCGCGACTGAAGCTTGAGCGAGGGCTGGGGGCTTTCCATCTTGAAAGGATTCGTGAAGACGAGCCTGCCGCCGGGTGCGAGCACTTTGGCGGCGACGGCGAAGATGTCCTCGAAGAGGCCGCGCAGATTGCGGATGGGGACGCGGCGGCCCAGCGGCGGATTGCTGATGATGAGAGTCAGGTCGGCGAGATTTTCCTCCCTGGCAAAATCGCGGAAGTCGGCGCACTCAAAACGCGCGCCGGTGAATCCCGGCTGCGCGGCGGCGAAGTTCCGTCTCGCGATGGCGATGGCCTGTTCGCTGAGGTCGGTGCCAAGAACTCGGCCCACGCCGCCGAGCAGCGCGCGTTCGATCAACTCCAGACCCGATCCGCAGAATGGATCCCAGACGCGCTCATTCTCCTGACGGCCCGCGAGCCGGGCCATGCACGCGGCGAGCGGAGGATGCGAGGCCGCGGGGACATCGTCGAGGCGGTATGCGTGACGCGGGTCGGGCGAAATGCGCGGGCGCAGCTCGACCGATTCGCCATCGGTGGCCGGATGAACATCGATCGCCCAAGGTGCCTCGCGCGCGTCATTGAGGATTTGCGGGCACAGTGCATAGGCGCGGTTTGCGACTTCGCGCACCGCGGCGCGCTGGTGGCCTTTTGCGACGAAATCGAGCCGGTAGCGGATTGCGCCTTGCGTGAGTGTGCTGAGCAGTCGCAGCGACAGAGCTGACGCAATCACCGAGGCGAGAGCTTCCGTGGTCTCAGATTCTTCCGCTGATTTCACGTGGCCGAGGATGAAGCCCACGGTGCCGAAGCAGCGCAGTGCAAAAATGTCGGCAAGCGTGAACGGTGCCTTCGCTGCAATCGCCACCAGTCCCGGCTGAATATCGAGGACGGAAAACTTCCCCTGCGCCGCCATTTCCTCGCGCACGATTCCTTCGAGTCCCGCACGCCCGCGCAGATGGATGTGCAGGTCGCGGAAATCCGTGATCTCGCGATTCATCACGATCGTGCTGGGGCTCTTGCTGCGCGCCATGCTGGCCTTTACCTTTTGCTCGGTCTGCAGGCCCAATGCGCCGGTGCCGCCGAGCGCTTTGAGCGTGGCTTCACCGCCGATCTTATCGAGTGTCTGGCCGAGGAATTTTCTTTCGCGATCGCCGGTGTCGCTGCGCAGCAATGTCAGCAGCTCCGCCTCATCGCTCGCGCCTGCGCCGATTTTTGGCAGCGCTGCCATGGCGTATCGGCGAATTTTTTCCTCAGGGTCTTGCAGCAGTTTCCTCAGCCACTGCCGCACTTCGTCGCGCTGGGCTGCGGGGCCGGATTCCAGGAAGACGACGCCCACCGCGCGCACGACGGACACTCGCTCGAAGCGTTCCCTCGGCGACGCGCGTTCAAACTGCGCGACCTCTTCCTTCCAGAGCTGTTCCCACGGCATCGCGCGCAACTGGCGGTAGAGTTCCTTGCTGGCATTCGCGCTTTTCATGCGGCACTAGGGGCAGGAGTTGTGATTTGCGCAATTCGAGAAAATGGAAACGGAGCAGATTGGTCTGCTGCGAGGCGAACTCAGCCGGGAGAAAACCTGGGCGGAGCGGGCACTCATCGCGGGAGACAACGGCACTCAGATGGCAGCTTTTTCCAGAAGCACCGCGGCTGATTCCGATGAGCTGAGCGCTGGAACGTCACATGTCTGTCAAAATATTTGGCGGGCATCGCGACGGTGCGCTGCTAGTTTCAAAGGCTGATGTCCTGGATTTTTGGATTCCTGCTGCTGATTACGATCTGCCTCTGGTCGCGTCGTGAATCCCGGCATCGCCGCCGTGAATCCAGCCAGTCGAAGCGTGTGGAGGAACTGCTGCGTGAACACGATCTGCTCCGCAATCAGCGAGGGCTCGCGGAGGCAAATCTGGAAATCATCCTGTCCTCGATGCAGGAAGGCGTGCTGGTCTTTGACAAACGGCGCACTGTGCGGCTCGCCAATCCCGCCGCCCAAAAGCTTTTCAACCTTCCTGCTGCCTACGCGGGCCGTCCTGCGATTGAACTGCTCCGCGAGCCGGCGGTGGATGACATGGTCGCCGCGGCAGTGGGAAAATCCGAGTCTTGCGAGAGCGAGTTGACGCTTTCCTCTCGCAAGCCGCCGATGGTGGTCGCACTCCGCATCGCTCCGATGCGTGATGCATCCGGCGAGCCGGCTGCGCTCGCGATGTTCCGCGACATCGGGCACCTCAAGCGGCTGGAGGAAGTCCGGCGCGAATTTGTCGCGAATGTCTCGCACGAACTGCGCACGCCGCTTGCCATTTTTCAGGGCTATGTCGAGCAATTGCGCGACATGCCGGACATGCCGCGCAAGGAGCAGGCGGAGGCATTTGCCATCCTCGATCGACACTCGAAGCGGCTCACGGCGCTCGTCGAGGATCTGCTCGTGCTCGCGCGGATGGAATCCAGCGCAGACGAGCTTTCGCCCGAGGAAATCCACCTGCCCGACCTGCTGCGCGACATCGCGCGTGACTTTGCGCTGCGCGCAAAAAAGAAGGGCGTGATGCTGCGCATCGAGGTGCCGGCAGATATCGCGCCGCTCTATGCGGATCCGCTGCGCATGGAGCAGGTGCTCACGAATCTCACAGACAATGCGCTGAAATTCACACCGGAGGGCGGCACGGTCACGCTGGGAGCGGCGGGCAGGGACGGCGGGATCGAGCTCTGGGTGAGCGACACCGGGCAGGGGATCCTGTCGAGCCACCTGCCGCACATTTTCGAGCGATTCTACCGTGTGGACAAAGGTCGGAGCCGCGATGTCGGTGGCACGGGTCTCGGTCTCAGCATCGTGAAGCACATCGCACGCGCGCACGGTGGCGACGCGGAGGCGGAGAGCACGTTCGGAAAAGGAACCACGATCCGGCTGCGGCTGCCGAATACGTAGGCCCGCGGGCGTTCTTGCCTGTGGTTCCGATTCACGCGGACATGCTTGTCCGCAGCCCGCTGCCTAGCCGGGAATCTCGCGGAGCAACTGCGCGTTCGTCGGGAATTTCTTCACGAAGGTCAGCAGTCGCTCGATGGCCTCAAGCGGCTTGTGGCCGGAGAGTCCGCGGCGGATCACGCTGATCTTGTGCAGGTCATCGCTCGGGATCAGCAGTTCGTCACGGCGTGTGCCGCTTTGGAAAATGTCGATCGCGGGATACACGCGCTGATCGCTGACTTTGCGGTCGAGCACGATCTCGCTGTTTCCGGTGCCCTTGAACTCCTGGAAGATGAGTTCGTCCATGCGGCTGCCGGTATCAATGAGCGCGGTCGCGACGATGGTGAGAGAGCCAGCCTCCTCGGTGTTGCGCGCGGCGGCAAAAATCTTGCGAGGGATTTCCAGCGCGCGGCTGTCCACGCCGCCGGACATGGTGCGTCCGCCGCCGGCCATCGCGTTGTTGAACGCACGACCGAGTCGCGTGATCGAGTCGAGCAGGATGAACACATCGCGTCCGCTTTCCACGAGTCGCTTCGCACGCTCGATGCAGAGCTGCGCGATGCGCGTGTGGGATTTCACGTCCATGTCGTTCGAGCTGGCCCACAGTTCCGCTTCCGGGATGTTGCGCTTGAAGTCGGTGACCTCCTCGGGGCGTTCGTCCACGAGCAGGATCATCAGCTTCACGTCGGGATGATTTTTCACCAC
>JAYWEO010000003.1:0-4443 GCA_043779225.1 Prosthecobacter sp. | reverse complement strand
TGTGAATGAATCCCGCTCGCCGTCCGGGTGTGTTCCGCGAGACGCGGAACACGGCAGGCGGGACGCCCACCCTACCCGAGGCACGCCGTCCTGCTTTTCACTCGTCGTACGTGGAGATGAGCCCGCCTTGTTCCCTCGGCGGCTACGGCCTTTGACGCCGCACGCGCGAACCGCTACCGACCACGCATGAGCCTCCGTCTCCAAATGCTCCAGATCGCGCGCGTCGCGCAGAAAGCGCTCGGCGATTCGGCGGGGCTTGTGCGGGATTTTCTGCTGCGGCAGATCACACTGGAAGGCGGCGGGGCAGATCGCGCGGGACAGGCGGATCTCTATTACACGATCTTCGTGCTCGCGGGGCTGGAGGCGCTGCAGGCGGAGATTCCGAAGCCGCGCGTGGAGCCATTCGTGAGCGGATTTGGCGACGGCGAAAATCTCGATTTTGTGCATCTCGGTGCGCTTGCGCGATGCAGGGCGGCGATCGGTGGGACGAGTGCTCTGTCGCGCGTTGAGTGCAACACAGAACGCGCAAAGGCGCGCGCGTTCCACCATGATGAGATCCTCTCGCGGGTGGAACATTTTCGCACGACCGATGGCGGTTACGATGTGAAGCCCGGCACGCCGTACGGAAATGCCTACGGCTGCTTTGTCGCGCTCGGCGCGTATCAGGATCTCGGCGCGGAATTGCCCGAGCCGCTCCGCATGGTGCAGTGCCTGAAATTTCTCGAAACGCCTGACGGCGCGTGGGGCAATGTGCGCGGGATGCGCAAAGGCACGGTGCCAGCGACGGCGGCGGCGATCACGCTGCTCCATCAGCTCGGCATGCCAATCAACGCTGCGGCTGGCGACTGGCTGCTTGCGCAAATCCACAGCGACGGCGGCTGGCTCGCGGTGCCCGGCGCACCGATTCCCGATCTCCTTTCCACTGCGACGGCACTGCATGCGCTCTCGTGCCTCGACCGTCCGCTGCCGGATGCGCTGCGCGAGAAGTGCCTCGATTTCGTGGACACGCTCTGGAACGCGGACGGCGGCTTTCACGGCCATTGGGCCGACGACGCGCTCGATGCGGAATATACTTTCTACGGCCTGCTGGCGCTCGGGCATCTCACCGTGTAGCTTCCGCGCGTGAAGAAACACCTCGTCCTCTACGACGGCGAATGCCCGCTCTGCATTTTCCAGATGCGCGTGCTCACGTGGCTCGACTGGCTCAACAAACTCGCCCTCATCCCGCTCACCGATCCGCGCGCGCAGCAGGCCGCACCACAACTCGACCGCGAGCAGCTCCTCGCCGCGATGCACTGCGTCGCAAAAGACGGCCGCATCTACCGCGGCGCACGCTGCATCCGGTTTGTCGGAATGCGGCTGCCGCTGCTCTTTCCGCTCGCGCTGCTGCTCTGGGTGCCGGGCACAATCTGGATCGCGGAGAAAATATACAATCTCATCGCACGCAACCGCCTCGTGCTCTCGCGGCTCTTCGGCTGCAAGGAAGCGTGCTCCATTCTGCCCGCTCGCAAACGCGAGCAGGACGAGGTGCGCTGAGCAATTCCGCCGCTCGTTCTGCGGTTCAGCTCAACGCAAAAAACTGCTCCCATTCCCGGCACGCCCGGCTAGATTCCGAAACTGTCACTCCGACAAACCCCACCCAATCCTTCCCATGAAAGCACTCGCATTCCTCGCCACCCTCTTATTCGCCACTTCGGCAGTCTTCGCCGAGGATTCCTGGATCACCGATCTCCCGAAAGCCATGGAGCAGGCTAAGTCGGAAAAGAAAATGGTGCTCCTCGACTTCACCGGTTCCGACTGGTGCCCGCCGTGCAAGAACCTTCACAAGACGGTTCTGCTCTCCGAGGAATTCTCCAAATTCGCAAAGGACAACCTCGTGCTCGTGGAACTTGATTTTCCGAAATCCAAGCCGCAGAGCGATGAGATCAAGGCTGCCAACAAAGAACTCTCGAAGAAATACGGAATCAAAGGCTTTCCGACCATCATCGTGCTCGACGGCGAAGGGAAGGAACTCTTCCGCAAAGTCGGCTACGGCGGCACGCCCGCGGCGGAATACGTGGCCGAACTCGCGAAGCTGAAGAAGTAACCGCAGCCGATCCGCTGGAATTCCAAATCCCCGCCCGCGCCCTGTGCGCGGCGGGGATTTTCAGTTTGACGCCCATGGGGCAGCCCGCCACCTTCCCCGCCCTTTCTCGCCATGCGCCATACGCTGTCAGTCCTTGTTGAAAACAAATTCGGTGTGCTCACCCGCATCGCCGGCATGTTCAGCGGGCGCGGGTTCAACATTGATTCGCTCAACGTCGGCCCGACACTCGATCCCGCGACCTCACGCATGACGATCGTCGTGCGTGGCAACGACGCCACGCTCGAACAGGTGAGCAAGCTGCTCGCAAAATTGATCGACGTCATCGAGGTGCAGGACTTCCACGACGGCGAATCGGTGGACCGCGAACTTGTCCTCATGCGCGTGAACATCGCGCCCGAGACGCGTGCGGAAATCATGCAGGTCTGCGACATCTTCCGCGCGAAGATCGTGGACGTGCAGCCGAAGAATTTCACGATCGAGGTCACCGGCAACGAGAGCAAGATCACCAAATTCATCTCGCTCATGGAGCCCTTCGGCATCGCCGCGCTCACGCGGACAGGAAAAATCGTCCTGCCGCGCAAGGGCGACTGAATCCCCAAATCTGAAATCCTAAATCTTAAATCTTAAATCCCACCTCACTCTCTATGGCCAAAATCTACACTGACAAAGACGCCGACCTCGGCGTGCTCAAAGGCAAAACTTGCGCCGTCCTCGGCTTCGGCTCGCAGGGTCACGCTCATGCGCTCAACCTCAAGGACAGCGGCGTGAAGGTCATTATCGGCCTGTATCCCGGCAGCAAGAGCATCGCCGTCGCGAAGGAAAAGGGCTTCGAGGTCTTCGAGACTGGTGAGGCGGTGAAGCGCGCGGACGTCATCTTCGTTGGCCTGCCCGACACGAAGCAGGCCGCCGCCTTCGAGAAGGACATCCGCCCGAACCTCACCAAGGGCAAGACGCTCCTCTTCAGCCACGGCTTCTCCATCCATTTCAAGACCATCGTCCCGCCGAAGGATGTGGACGTCATCATGGTCGCGCCGAAAGGCCCCGGCCACATCGTCCGCCGCCAGTTCACCGAGGGCAAAGGCGTCCCGGCGCTCATCGCCGTCTATCAAAACCCCAGCAAGAAGGCCAAGAAGGTCGCGCTCGCGTGGGCGAAGGGCATCGGCGGCACCCGTGGTGGCGTGCTGGAGACGGACTTCAAGGAAGAGACCGAGACCGACCTCTTCGGCGAGCAGACCGTCCTCTGCGGCGGCGCGTGCGCGCTGGTGCAGGCGGGATTCGAGGTGCTCACCGAGGCGGGCTACTCGCCCGAGATGGCCTACTTCGAGTGCCTGCATGAGCTGAAGCTCATCGTGGACCTCATGAACGAATCCGGCATCGCCGGCATGAGGTTCTCGATTTCCGAGACGGCGAAATGGGGCGACGTGCTCGTCGGCCCGCAGATCATCGACAAGTCCGTGAAGGCGCGGATGAAAGTCGCGCTCAAGAACATCCAGAGCGGCAAGTTCGCGAAGGACTGGGTGAAGGAATACAAGGGCGGCTACAAGAAATACAACGCGCTGCTCAAGAAGGGCACGCAGCACCCCATCGAGAAGACCGGCGCGAAGCTCCGCGCGCTCATGCCGTGGATTCAGAAGAAGAACCTCAAGGGCGCGCAGGCGGCCTACTAGGGCTTCACAGTTTCAAACCAAAACGCGGAGGCCGGGCGAAAGCCCGGCCTGTGTCGTTTGGCGTTCCTGTCTCAGTCGGCGAGACGGGACCGCCAATAGTCCGGGTGACGGCTGTGGTGCTTGAAGGCGAGAATCCGGAGATGGTCGGGAAGGATCCGGTAGTAGATGGCGTAGGGAAAGCGAGGCATAAGGTAATGCCTGACATCTGCCTCGATGACGCTCCACCGCTCCGGAGCCTCCTGGATGACTCCCACCGCATAGTCCACGGCGTCGAGAAACTGCGCGCCGAGCGTCGGAACCCGGTGCTCGTAAAACTGTGCCGCCTCTATCAGTTCCGCCTCGGCATCGGGATGGTGAATCAGGCGCATCCGATGGCACGCCGCGCCGCCTGCATGACCTCTTCGTGAGTGCGCCCCACGACAGCGCCGGAAGAAAGTTCCTGATCCCGGCGAATGGCCTCACGCACGGCTTCGCCCTCGTCGGTGTCGGCCAGACCGGCATCAATGCTCTGCCACAGCGTCTGTGCGAGCGAGACCCGCTCGGAGAGCGGAAGTGCCATCGCCTCGGTCGTGAGCTGCTGAGTGGACATACGCAAGAGGCTACGCCGATTGAATGCAGAGGCAAGAGCGTGGTGAACGGCAGAATCCATCGCCCGTCACCTTTCCGTGTCGCAAAAAAGATCTTGATCCC
>JAYWEO010000002.1:0-7056 GCA_043779225.1 Prosthecobacter sp. | reverse complement strand
TGATCATGGGGCAGTGGAAACATCCGCAACCTGCCAAAGCCATAGGCCGCGGACAATGGCCCATTCGGGCTATCGCAGGAACGAAGCTGCAGGCTCACGAACCCGGCAGAGCTTTCCATGTTAGGATGGATGCGGCCTGGCAGCCTGAAAAAGACGCTGCGACAGATGGCGGTTTGACGGCATGTGCGGCAACCTTGTCGCAAAGGAGTGTCCATGTGTCGGCCCCGGCACATGGAGTAACAGGAAAGACACGATACTCCCGTGGACTCGGCATCTTTTGAGAGGTAGAAACTGCGCCGGAGAAAAATTCGCACTTCCAGTCAGGCCACGGATATCGGACTCGCAAAATGGAAACCTTCATCATCACAGCCTTCATGATCCTCGCCGGCGGCATCGCGCTCACGGTGCTGGAGCGTCGGCTGTTTGTCGGGAAGGGTGTGGGCGCGCAGGTGCTGCTGGTGCTGGCAGGTGCGCTGCTCGTGGCCCATGGGATCGGGCTGCTCGGCATTCCGCCGCATGTCATGGGCAGGATGGTGTGGGGTGATTTTACGATCGGGGCGACACTGTTTGCCTCGACGCGTCTCATCCCTCGCAGGATCGGCGCGGCTCGTGCGCTGAGCCTGGTCGGCGGTGTCGCGATGTGCCTTCTCCATGGATGCGGGTTTGTGACGGAATGTGGCCACGGCTTCAGCGCCTTGCTGAACCATCCGAGCTTCGCGTTTGTCGCAGAATGTACCGTGGAGACCATCGGCGTCGTCACGGCGCTGATGTCGTTCCATCTGCGCTGGCTCGATGTGGATCCCTATCATCCTTTTTAGGGCGAACACGGCGGGAGGGATGATCTGGGTTGGGCGATTTTACGCCTGAAATGCGTGGGTGTCGGATAGGCGCCGTCGGCTGTCGCGAAGTGGCCGAGAAGCAGCACGGACTGCCTGCAGGTATAAAAGGACGGTTTCATCAGATGGCGGATGGAATCGAAAGGCGGACTCAGGCTTTTCGGACGCCTGTTCGGAGACTGGAGTCTGGATGGAAAAAACCAGCCTCAGCTTTCCGAGGCGCGCGGGTATCCATATGAAACCCGCACTGGCTGTATTTTTCACGACCCATGCTCACCATCCAAGGCCACTCCAACGGACGATTCTGCGACGGCGTTTCGCGGCGCGATTTTCTGCGCATCGGCGGGCTCTCGCTGGGCGGGCTTTCGTTGCCGCAGATTTTGCGCGCAGAGTCCGTGAGCGGTGTGAAGAGATCGCACAAGGCGGTGATCATGATTTTCCTGCCGGGCGGGCCTTCGCATCAGGACATCTTCGATTTGAAAATGGACGCGCCGAGCGAGGTGCGCGGCGAGTTCCGGCCCATCGGCACGAATGTCGCGGGCATCCAGATCACCGAGCATCTGCCGCGGCTGGCGAAGATGATGGATCGCTGCACGCTCATCCGCTCGATGAGCGACTGCGACGGGCGGCACGATGCATTCCAATGCCTCACGGGGCGTGAGTTCAAAAATCAGCCGCAGGGTGGCTGGCCCGCATTTGGTTCCGTCGTGGCAAAGATGCAGGGCGCAACGGACCCGAGCGTGCCGTCGTTCGTCGGCCTCGCGCCGAAGATGGGGCACATGGAATGGGCGCGCTGCGGCGAGCCGGGTTTCCTCGGCGTGAAGCACGCGCCCTTTGAGCCAAACAAGGGCAGCGGCATCGAGGACATGACTCTGAACGGCGTGACGCTGGACCGCCTCGCGGACCGGCGCTCGCTGCTCACGAATTTCGACCGCTTCCGCCGCGACGTGGATCGCAGCGGTGCGATGGACGGGATGGATGCGTTCAATCAGCAGGCGTTCGGCGTGCTCACGTCGAGCAAACTGCTGGAGGCGCTGGATATTTCCAAAGAGGACCCGCGCATCGCGGCGAGCTACGGCAAGGGCGACGCGAAGAACCGCGACGACGGCGGGCCGAAACTCATGGAGCATTTCCTCGCCGCGCGCCGTCTCGTCGAGGCGGGTGCGCGCTGCGTGACGGTGGCGTTCAGCCGCTGGGATCATCACGGCGGAAATTTCAACGCGCTGCGGCAGGACTTGCCGCTGCTCGATCAGGGGCTCACGGCGCTGCTCACGGATCTGCGCCAGCGCGGATTGGAGAAGGATGTGTCGGTCGTGGTGTGGGGCGAATTTGGCCGCACGCCGACGATCAACAAGGACGCGGGCCGCGACCACTGGCCGCGCGTTTCGTGTGCGCTGCTCGCGGGCGGCGGGATGCGCCACGGGCAGGTCATCGGCGCGACGGACCGGCTCGGCGGCGAAGCGACAGAGCGCCCCGTGCGCTTCGGCGAAGTCTTCGCGACGCTCTACAGCAATCTCGGAATTGATGTGAGCAAGACGACGGTGGACGATCTCACCGGCCGCCCGCATTACCTCGTCGAGCCCGGCTGCGTGCCGATGAAGGAACTCGTCTGACCGATGAAACTGCTCCCCCTGCTCGTCGCGGCGCTGCCGCTTTTCACCGCGCATGCGGATGACGGCAAACTTCAGGCGCTCCACATCGCCGCCACCGGCGCTCCCGCGCTCACGCTGCGCGGCAAGGATGCGCGGCAGCAGGTGCTCGTCACGGCGGCGTTTGAGAATCACGCCGAGCGCGACTTCACGCGGCGCGTGCAATTTTCCGTCGCACCCGAGGGCATCGTGAAAGTGGACGCGACCGGCCTCGTTTCTGCGGTCGCCGATGGCAGCGCGACTATCACTGCGAATGTGGACGGCGTCGCAGCTTCGCTGCCGGTGAAGGTCGAGAAATCCGGCGCGCTCGAGCCGATCAATTTTCCAAACCAGATCGTCCCCATTTTTACCAAGGCGAGCTGCAATTCCGGCGGGTGCCACGGCAAGGCGAGCGGGCAGAATGGATTCAAGCTCTCGCTGCTCGGCTTCGAGCCGGCGGAGGATTACGAACATCTCGTGAAGGAAGCGCGCGGACGCCGACTTTTCCCCGCAGCGCCGGAGAACAGCCTGCTGATGCTCAAGGGCGCGGGCATCACTCCGCACGGCGGTGGCAAGCGGCTCGATGTGGATTCCGACGACTACCGGCTGCTCGTGCGCTGGGTCGCGCAGGGCATGCCTTACGGCAAGGACACGGATCCGAAAGTCGCGACAGTCGAGGTGTTGCCAAAGACGCGCACGATGGCGCTGAAGGGCGAGCAGCAGCTCGTCGTGCTGGCGCGCTACACGGATGGCTCGGTGCAGGACGTGACGCGCAGCGCGCTCTACGAGCCGAACGACAAGAGCATGGCGAAGACCGAGGAGGACGGACGCGTGACAATGCTCGACCAGCCCGGCGATGTCGGCGTGATGGTGCGGTATCAGGGCAGAGTGACGGTCTTCCGCGCGACGGTGCCGCTCGGTGCGAAGGTCGGGGAATTGCCGAAGCCCGCGAACTTCATTGATGACCTCGTCTTTGCAAAATTGCGCACCATCGGCATGCCGCCCTCGCCGGAGTGCGACGACGCGACTTTCATCCGCCGCGTGAGCCTCGACATCGCGGGCCGCGTGCCGGACCTCGATGAGACGCGGAAGTTCGTCGCTGATGCCGACCCGGCGAAGCGCGACAAGCTGATTGATGTGCTGCTCGGCAGCGCGGAATACGCGGACTTTTTCGCAAACAAATGGAGCGCGCTGCTGCGTAACAAGCGCACGAAGCCGGCGGACGCGCGCGGCAACTTCGCATTTCATTCGTGGATTCGCGACGCGATGAAGGCGAACAAGCCGTATGATCAGTTCGTCCGCGAGGTTGTCGCGGCGAGCGGTGAGATCGAGGAGAACCCGCCTGTCGCGTGGTATCGCCAGGTGAAGGAACCGCAGCAGCAATTGGAAGACACCGCGCAGCTTTTCCTCGGCATGAGGCTCCAGTGCGCGCAGTGCCATCACCACCCTTACGAGAAGTGGAGCCAGCAGGACTACTACAGCTTCTCGGCGTTCTTCTCGCAGGTCGGGCGCAAGGCGATGGCGGTGAAGGAAACGGAAATGATTTTTCACAAGCGCGGCGTGGCGACGGCGGTGAACAAAAAGACGAAGCAAAACGTGAAGCCCGCGGGCCTCGGCGCGGTGCCGCAGGCAATCGCGCCCGAGGACGACCCGCGCCTCGCGCTCGCGGACTGGATGAGCAGCAAGAAGAATCCGTTCTTCGCGAAGGCGCTCGTGAACCGCTACTGGAAGCACTTCTTCAACCGGGGCATCGTCGAGCCCGAGGACGACATGCGTGAGACGAACCCGCCGTCGAATCCCGAACTGCTGGACGCGCTCGCAGCCCACTTCGTGAAGAGCGGCTACGACATGAAGTCGCTCATCCGCGAGATGACGCGCTCGCGCACGTATCAGTTCAGCGCGCTGCCGAATGAGTTCAACAAAAACGACCGGCAGAATTTCTCGCGCTACTATCCGCGCCGCCTGCCCGCCGAGGTGCTCTTCGACGCGGTGAACACGCTCACGAATGCGCCGAGCAGCTTCGCGGGACTGCCCTCGGGCACGCGCGCGATTTCGCTGCCGGACAACAGCTTCAACGCCAGCTCGTATTTTCTCGTCGTCTTCGGCCGCCCCGAGTCGTCGAGCGCGTGCGAGTGCGAGCGCACGCAGGAGGCGAGCCTCGCGCAATGCCTGCACCTTCTCAATGCGAAGGACATCCAGGACAAGCTCTCGTCAAACACCGGCCGCACCGCGCAGTTCGCCGCCGACCCGCGCGGCGACGAGGAAAAGCTGCGCGAACTTTACCAGCTCGCCTATTCGCGCGAGGCGGACTCCGCGGAGCTTTCGCTTGCGCGGGCTCATCTGGAAAAGCCGCGCAAAGCTGCCGATGGCAAGCCGCTCGACCCGCTCGCAGCGAAGCGCCAAGGCTACGAGGACGTGCTGTGGGCGATCCTCAACACGAAGGAATTCCTCTTCAATCACTGAGCCGTGGTGAACACATCCTCCGAACTGCCGGTGCGTCGGGGCGCGCTGCGCATGGGTCTCTCCGTTGTCCTCGCATTGCTCTGCCTCCTCGCGGCTTCGCCTCGCGGCTTCGCACAATTCGCGACGCCGTTGCTGAGCAGTGTCACTCCATGCGGCGGAAAAATCGGGACGGAATTCGAGGTCACGATCGCCGGTGCGGATTTGGACGGCGCGGATGCGCTGCACTTTCCGCATCCCGGGATCACCGCGGCGCTGAAGTCGCCAAATCACTTCACGGTGAAAATCGCGCCCGAGGTTCCTGTGGGAATTTACGACGTGCGCGTGATCGGAAAACTCGGCGTGTCGAATCCGCGCGCATTCGCCGCGGGTGATCGCGCGGAAGTCGTCCGCAGCAAGGCGCACGACAAACCGGCAGATGCGATCGAGCTTGCGATGGAGAGTGTGTTCAATGGCAACACGACGGCGGCGGTGAAGGATCATTTCAAGTTCACCGCGAAGAAGAGCGAGCGTGTGCTCATCGAGTGCGCGGCGAGGGAGATTGATTCGCGCATGAGCCCGTCGCTCGCAGTGCTCGATGCGGTCGGACGCGAGATCGAATCCGCACGCAAAGGCGGGCTGCTTGATTTCACGGCGCCCGCCGACGGCCAGTATCTCGCCACGGTGCATGACCTCACCTTCGCCGGTGGCGCGGATTATTTTTACCGGCTCACGCTGTCGCGAGGACCGCGCGTGGATTTCATTTTCCCGCCCGCAGGCATGCCGGGCACGAAGTCCACATTCACGCTCTACGGTCGCGGACTGCCCGGCGGCACGACGGCGAATCTCCGTGCGGGCGACGCAAAGCCGCTCGAAAAACTCGATGTGGAAATCGCGCTGCCCTCGGTGGCCGACGCCGCGCGAGATCGCCACACGCGTCCGGTTTCAGCAGTGGATGACGGATTTTTCTATGCGCTCAAGTCACCTCGGGGCGCATCAAACCCCGTGTTCATCGGCTTTTCCTCCACGCCGCTCACGCTCGAGGTGGAACCAAACAACAAGACGGGGCAGGCGCTGAAAATCACCGTGCCGTGCGAGGTCGCGGGCCAGTTTTATCCGGCGGCGGACACGGACTGCTATGCGTTCGACGCGAAGAAGGGCGACGTGCTCTGGCTCGAAATCATTTCCAACGGCGTGGGCCGCACGACGAGCCCGTTCCTGCTCGTGCAGCGCGAGGGCACGGACATCAAGGAAGTGTATGCCTCCGAGGCCGATCCCGGCGGGAAGAAATTCACGACGCTGAGCAACGATCCCGCGTCGCGCTTCGAGGCGAAGGAGGACGGCAGTTACCGTGTCTTCGTGCGCGATCTTTTCGGTGCGACGCGCAGCAATCCCGCGAGCACCTACCGGCTCGTCATCCGGAAAGAGACGCCGGACTTCCGGCTCGTCGCGCTCGTGGAGCCGCCGCCGTCGAAGAAGGACGACCGCAGCGCCGCACCGCGCGGGCTGCTGCTCCGCTCGGGCGAGACGGTCGCGGTGAAAGTGCTCGCGCTGCGCCGCGACGGATTCAACGGCGCGATCGAACTCAGCGCCGCAAACTTGCCCGAAGGTGTGAAGTGCATGCCGACCCGGATCGAGGAAGGAAAGACCGAGGGCGTGCTTTTGCTCACCGCTGGCGAGAAGGCCGCGAAGAACTGCACCGCGATCCGCGTGCTCGGAAAGGCGAAGGCCGGCGACAGGAAATTGCAGCGCGAGGCAACCGGCGGCTCGATCGTGTGGAGCGTGGCGGACTTCAACATTGATGCCGTGCAGTCGCGGCTCACCGCGGAATTTTGTATCGCAGTGGATGGCACGGACACCGCACCGCTGCGCATTGAGGCAGCCGAGGACAAAGTGTGGTCGGCGAAGCAGGGGACGAAGCTGGAGATTCCGCTGCGCATCACGCGGAGTGCGGATTTCAAAGAGCCGCTGAAGCTGAAGGCCGCGGGCCTCGCGGCAGTGGATGCGATGAAGGAAATTGATGCGGACGCGAAGGCCGCGACCGTGACCGCGACGCTCGATCTCAAGGCGCTGAAGCTTCCCGTCGGCGAGCACACGATCCATTTCACCACGCAGAACAAGATCAAGATCCGCAACAAGGACACCGTGGTGAC
>JAYWEO010000001.1:0-3446 GCA_043779225.1 Prosthecobacter sp. | reverse complement strand
ATGGAAGAATCGCCCTCTGAAAACCATCATCGCCCTCTGAAAACCATCCGTGCCATCCGTGAAATCCGTGGTGAACTTCTTCCCCATCCGAGTGCATAGTTTTTCGCAGAACCTCAAAGTGTCCGCTTATCTTTGGAAGATGAGATGAGAGGCCCGCAGAGTCGTCGGGGGCCAAGTTCCACCGTGCTTTTCATCATACGAGAGGCAGGCTGAAACCTCTGCGAAATGTTGGATTACTCGGATTGAGAAGAGGTTCACCATGGATCACATGGATGGTTTTCCGAGGGGAATTTTTCCATCCGTGGCATCCGTGTCATCCGTGGTTCCTCCTCCGCCTCATCCGCGGAATTTTGCAGAGGTCTCAGGCTGAGGTTCTGACGAAAGCATCCTTGGTCCCACAAGATGCAGGGGTTCACTTTTTGCGCGACCACTCGTAATAGTGCTTGCGCGGGCTTTGCGCGCTTTTCATCCTCTGCGGTCACATCCCACTCAGACCGCCAAAAAGCCATGTATCTCAAGAGCCTCGACATCTTCGGTTTCAAATCCTTCGCGCCGAAAACAACGCTCAACTTCGACCCCGGCGTGACGTGCGTCGTGGGGCCGAACGGGTGCGGCAAGTCGAACGTGCTCGATGCGATCCGCTGGGTGCTCGGCGAGCAGTCGGCGAAGGCGCTGCGCGGCGGCGAAATGACGGACGTGATTTTTTCCGGCACGGACTCGCGTCCGGCGCTGGGCATGGCGGAGGTCTCGATGACGTTCAGCGAGTGCGAGGAGCAGCTCGGGCTGGACTGGCATGAGGTGAAGATCACGCGGCGCGTTTTCCGCGAGGGCGGCAGCGAGTATCTGCTGAACGGGACGCCGTGCCGGCTGAAGGACATCCACACGCTGTTCATGGACACGGGCATCGGGCGCAGCGCGTATTCGATCATGGAGCAGGGAAAAATTGACCTGATCCTGTCGTCGCGGCCCGAGGATCGGCGCGCGATTTTCGAGGAGGCGGCGGGCATCACGAAATACAAGAGCCAGCGCAAGGAGGCGCTGCGCAAGCTGGAGGCGACGGAGGCGAATCTCGTGCGGCTCGCGGACATCATCCGCGAGGTGAAGCGGCAGATCGGCAGCGTGCAGCGGCAGGCGGCCAAGGCGCGTCGCTATCAGGGAATGCTGGACGATCTGCGCGTGCTGGAGACGCACAGCACGAAGCGGCAGTGGGACGAACTGGAGACTTCGCGCGGCGCGGGTGCGGAGCAGTTGGAAAATCTCGTGGCGCGGCAGTTCGAGATTGATTCGCAGATCGAGGCGGAGGAATCCACGGCGCACGATCGGCGCGTGGCTCTGGAGGAAATGGAGAGCCGTCTCGCGCAGGCGCGGCAGACGGTGCAGGACTTGCATTCGCGGATCGCAAACCACGAGAGCCGGCTGGCGTTCAATGCGGAGCGCGTGGAGGAATTCGGCCAGCTCGCGGACCGCTACCGTGCGGACATCGCGGGTGCGGAGGAGCGTTTCCAGGACGCGGAGTCGCGGCTGCGCGAGGCGGACGTGCAGCTCGAAGAAATCAGCACGCTGCTCGCATCGGAACTGCGTCGCATGGAGGACGTGCAGGCGCAGACGGCGGCGCTCACCGGCGAGCGCCAGGCGGCGGATGCGCTGATCACTTCGCTCGCCAACGAGGCGGGAAAAATCGAGAGCAAGCTGTCGAGCCTGCGCATGGGAATCTCCGGCGCGCAGCAGCAGCAGGACGGCGCCGAGGCGCGTCTCGCGGTGCTGGCAAGTGAAGTCGCGGCGGCGACGGAAGCGGCGACCCGGCTCGGTGAGCAGCGCGCGAGTGCGGCTTCGCAACTCGACGAGGCGGCGAGGAACCTCGAAGCGTGGACTTCTTCGCTCACCGAGGCGACGGGCGCGGTGCAGTCGGCGATGAATGAAAAATTGCAGGTGGAGCGCGAGGTCGCGGTTGCGCAGAAGACGCTGAGTGAAAAGGCGGGCAGCCTCGAAGTGCTGCGTCAGCTCGCGGCCGAGGGCGAAGGCTTTGGCGAGGGAACGCAGGCGGTGCTGCGCGGCCTCGACAACCCGGAATTTTTCCAGCCCGCCATCGCCGGCGCGCTCACGAACCACCTCACGGTCGAGCCGGAATTTGTGACCGCGATCGAGGCGGCGCTCGGGCAGAATTTGCAGGCGATTTTGATGAAGGACGCGATGGTCGCGGAGTCTGTGATGCGGACGCTGGCCGCGAAAAAGTGGGGACGCGCGACGCTGCTGTTGCGCGAGCTGCAACCGGCGACGCCGTCGCAGGGGCAGTTCCTGCCCGATGGCGCAATCGCGTGGGCGATGGACAAGGTGCGCGTGGATGATTCGATGCGTCCGCTGCTCGCGGCGCTGCTCGCGGACCATGTGATCGTGCAGAGCGTGGATGCGGCGATCCAGCTCCAGCAGCGCGCCCATGCGGACAACCGCCGCCTGTGCGCGGTGACGCTCGCGGGCGAAGTGCTCACGACGGAAGGATTGCTGACCGGCGGCACGGCGAGCGATGCGGGTTCGTCCGTGCTCGCGCGGAAAAATCAGACGCTCGCATTGGAGGAGGAAGTCACGCGCTTGCAGGCTGCGCTCGACGGCATCGTCGCGCGGCAGAGTGAAATCGTGCAGCGCATGGAAGCCGCGCAGGTGCAGCTCACCGAGGCACGCGAGGAGAAGCAAAACGCGACGGTGCGGCTCGGCACGCTGCAGGGGCAGATGCAGATG
This sequence comes from Prosthecobacter sp., assembly GCA_043779225.1. Classification (GTDB taxonomy): domain Bacteria; phylum Verrucomicrobiota; class Verrucomicrobiia; order Chthoniobacterales; family Chthoniobacteraceae; genus SXWH01. Next base: position 713 of record JAYWEO010000001.1, on the reverse strand, counting down.
ATTGATTCGCAGCTCGCCGAGACGACGCGCCGCAACGAGAGCCTCGAATGGGAACGGCAGAGCGCCGAGTCACGCCGCGCCGAAGCCGCGGCCAGGGTCGCGGAACTCGAAGACGAAGTGCGCGGGGCGATGGAGGCATTTGAGAATGCGCTCGCGCGCCGCACCGAGGCACAGGGCTCGCTCGAAACACTTCGCGCGCGGGAAAATGAAATCGCATCCGAGCTAAACGATCTGAAAATCAAGGTCGCCACGGAGCGGCAGCGGCACTCGTCTTTGCACCATCAGCGTCAGCCGATGGAGGCGCGCATCGAAGAGCTGCGCGAGCTGATCGATCAGCGGCAGCGCGATGTGCAGGGCTACGAGGAGCGCGCCGGTGGGCTCGAAGCGGAGAAGTTTGAGATCGAGGCCAATGTGGAGCGTCTGCGCGCGAGCATCGGCGAGGCGAATGAGCATGTCGCCGGATTGCAGGAGGAGCGTTCGGGAGTCGTCGCCGCCGCCGAGGAAATGGCCGAGCGGATGCGCCAGCTCCGCCGCGAGCAGTCGCACTGCATGGAGCAGCGCGGGGCGATCGAAGTGCGCTCGACCCAGCTCGAACTGAAGGCCGGTGCGATTGATGACCACATTCAAAAGCGATATCAGATCACGCTGCGCGACTTCGTGCCGGATGGCTACGCGCTCGCCTCGTGCATGAGGGAAATCGGCAAGCGTGTGCG